>JAFLDX010000162.1 GCA_017302215.1 Lysobacterales bacterium | reverse complement strand
GATCACGCCCAGATCCACAACAGCAACGGGTACACGCTGGCCGCGCTCGCCGTCGAGGCCGGCGCGCAGCCGCTCGACGCGCCGACGCCGTTCCGCCACGTGCGCGATGATGAAGCGAGCCTGCGCGTGGCGATGCTCGCCGCCGCGCGGGAAGCCGACATCGTGGTCAGCAGCGGCGGGGTGTCGGCGGGGGAAAAGGACCTGCTGCCCGCCCTGGTCGGCGAACTCGGCACGATTGCGTTCTGGAAGGTGCGCATGCGCCCGGGCATGCCGGTGCTGTGCGGCGACGTCGCGGGCACGCCGGTCGTCGGCCTGCCCGGCAATCCGGTCTCCTCGATCGCGACCTTCCTGCTCTTCGTGCGGCCGCTGCTGCGCGCGATGCAGGGCATGGCTGATCCGATGGCACCGCGTCTGCATGCCCGTCTGCTCGCGCCACTGGCGAAACGCCACGACCGCACCGAGTTCATGCGCGCGCGCCTCGAGCCGTCGGCCGACGGCACGCTCGGCGTACGCGTCCTGCCGAAACAGGGCTCGGGGATGCTGCGCGGCGTCACCGAGGCCGATGCGCTGGTCGTGGTTCCCGAAGACGTGCGCACGCTCGAGACCGGTGCCGTGGTCGAAACGATCGCCCTGCCTGCGGGATACTGAGCGGATGCACCGCCAGACGAGCCCGTTGCCGCTCGAGATCGATCCCGTCGATGCGCTCGCGCGACAGCGCGACGGCGCCGTCCTCGTCGACGTGCGCGAGGCCGCCGAGCGCGCCGCCGGAACGCCGCAGGATGCGCACGGCATTGCGCGCGACGAGTTGATCGCACGCATCGCCGACGTCGCACCGGACCGCGCGCAACCGCTGCTGCTGATCTGCGCGAGCGGAAGGCGCTCCGCGCTCGCGCGCGATGCGCTGCGCGAGCACGGCTACCGCGATGTCGCGTCCGTGGCGGGCGGTTATGCGCGCTGGCGAGGCGACGGACTGCCCTCGGCCGCCGGCGTGCTCGATGCCGACAGCGCCGAGCGCTATGCACGCCATCTGGTCCTGCCCGAAGTCGGCCTCGCCGGCCAGCAGGCATTGGCCCGCGCGCGCATCGTCCTCGTCGGAGCGGGTGGCCTCGGCTCGCCCGCGTCGCTCTACCTCGTCGCCGCCGGCGTGGGGCACCTGAGCCTGATCGACGACGACCGCGTCGAGCGCTCGAACCTGCAGCGCCAGGTCGTGCATGCCGATGCGCGCGTCGGCATGGCCAAGGTCGAGTCGGCGCGCATGACGCTGGCGGCGCTCAACCCGCAGGTCACGATCGAGGCGCACGCGGCGCGCCTCGTCGCGGCCAACCTCGAGGCCCTCGTCACGGGCCATGACCTCGTCATCGACGGCGCCGACAATTTCGCGACGCGCTATCTGCTCGATGCGGCCTGCCGGCGCCTGCGCATTCCGCTCGTGTACGGTGCCGTGCACCGATTCAGCGGCCAGGTCAGCGTGTTCGATGCGCGCCGCGACGACTCGCCGTGCTACCGCTGCCTGTTTCCCGAACCGCCGTCCGCCGCGGAGGCGCCGAACTGCAGCGAGGCCGGCGTGCTCGGCGTGCTGCCCGGCACGATCGGCCTGCTGCAGGCGACCGAGGCGATCAAGCTCGTGCTCGGCCAGGGCCGCCCGCTGGTCGGGCGGCTGCTCTGCTACGACGCGCTCGCGGCGACGTTCCGCGAACTCGCGCTGCCGCGTGACCCGCGTTGCCCGGGTTGTGGTGCCGAGGCATCCGCTGCCGGCTACGTCGATCTCGCCGCGCCGTGCGCGGCACCGCGCTGAGCGAACGCGATATCAGGTGCGTGCCGTGGCCGGACGTCCGCCGCGGCGGCGACGGCGCTTCTGGTTGCCCGCGGCATGCTCGCCGCCGTTGCCGCGCGGCTGCTGGGCATGCGGGCGTCGCGCCTGGGCGGCATTGCGTGCCGGCGGGCGTGGACCGCCGCCGCCCGGACCATCGAGGCGCAGCGCGCGTGCCGGTTCGAATCCGGACACTGCCTCGATCGCGATGTCCTGCTTGAGCAGCTTGCGGATGTCGCGCAGCAGGCCTTCCTCGGCATGGCTGACGAGCGACACGGCGAGCCCTTCGGCGCCGGCGCGGCCGGTGCGGCCGATCCGGTGCACGTAGTCCTCGGCGACCATCGGCAGGTCGAAGTTGATCACGCGCGGCAGCTGGTCGATGTCGAGACCGCGGGCCGCGATGTCGGTGGCGACGAGGATGCCGACCTTGCCGTTCTTGAACTCGGCGAGTGCGCGCGTACGCTGGTTCTGGCTCTTGTTGCCGTGGATCGCCGCGGCGCGCAGGCCGGCTTTGTCGAGCTGCTTGGCGAGCTTGTCGGAGCCGTGCTTGGTGCGGCAGAACACGAGCGTCTGGCGCGCATCCGCGCCGAGCAGGTGCAGCAGCAGGTCGCGCTTCGCCTCGGCATCGACCGGGTGCACGCGATGCGTCACCGTGGTCGCGACGCTGTTCGGCTTCGCCACCTGGATTTCCTCGGGCTCGCGCATGAACTGTGCCGCGAGCGCCTTGATCTCCGCCGAGAACGTCGCCGAGAACAGCAGGGTCTGGCGGCGCGTCGGCAGGGCCGACAGCACGCGCTTCATCGATGGCAGGAAGCCCATGTCGAGCATGCGGTCGGCCTCGTCGAGGACCAGCACCTCGATGGCCGACAGATCGACCGTGCGCTGCTGCATGTGGTCGATCAGGCGGCCCGGCGTGGCCACGACGATGTCGACGCCGCGGCGCAGTGCATCGATCTGCGGGTTCATGCCGACGCCGCCGAAGATCGTCACCGACTTCGCGCCGACGTGCTTTCCATAGGTGCGCACGCTCTCCTGCACCTGCGCGGCGAGCTCGCGCGTCGGCGTCAGGATCAGGGCACGCGGCTTGCGCGTCGCCGCCGCCGCGCGCGGGTTGCGCACGTACAGCTGTTCTAGCAGGGGCAGGGTGAAGGCGGCGGTCTTGCCGGTGCCGGTCTGGGCGCCGGCCATGACGTCGCGGCCGGCCAGCACGACGGGAACCGCGGCGGCCTGGACCGGGGTTGGTTCGGTGTATTGCTGGTCGGCGATCGCGCGCAGCAGCGCAGGCGACAGCCCGAGCGTGTCGAAGGACATGGTGGAACTCCTGATATGTACCCGGAGCGTCCCTGTTGAACCGCGCTGCAGGCTTGAAATGGTTCGGCTGCGGGCATTCGTGCCGCTTGCCGGTTCCTGGCGTCGTGACCGAGCGGGGAGGGGCGCACTGCAGGCAGCAGGCGCGGACCTGGGGGGAATTCGGGGGTCAACGCGACGGAACGGCGCGCAGGGTACAGCATGCGCGGCGCCGCGGCCAGTTCCGCGCTCGCCGGCCGCGGTCGTGACGATCGTCCTTTGACCATCGGCGCGGGGCCTGCGAGGCTGCGCGCGCCATGCGCATCACCTTCGAACTCGACTCCGGCGACCTCGAGCGCTTCCAGCACGCCTTCGAGCGCGCGCGCCGGCTGGCCGCGAATGCCGACGAGATCGACATCGTCGACGCCGCCAAGCAGGCACTCGACGCGCTCAGCATGGACGGCGTGCCGAGCTACGTGCGTCGCCGCCTCGTCCACGTGCAGCGCCTGCTGCTGATGTTCGAGGACGACGAATGGGCGCTGCCGGATCCGGAGCGTGCCGACGCGCTGGCCGTACTCGCCTATTTCAGCGATCCGGACGACCTCATCCCCGATCACATCGCGGGCATCGGCCTGATCGACGATGCCGTCATGCTCGAACTGCTGGCGCGGCGCATGCGCCACGTGCTCGATGCCTGGGAGCGCTTCCGCGTGTTCCGCGACGGACTCGCCAGCGAGAGCGATGAAGCCGCCGCGCGCCTCGAGCGCTCGCGGCGGCTGGCGGCCGAACGCTCGGCAATCTTCGGTGCGCTGCGCGCGCGCCGCCGCCGTTGCGCTGCAATCGCGGTCGCGAAGTGATAGCCTCGCCGCCCATTTTGGCGGGCGGAAGCGTGATGCAGATCGAGAAGAACAAGGTCGTCACGATGCACTACAGCGTGGCCGGTGCGGACGGCGCGCCGATCGAGGATTCGCGCGCGGCGGGGCAGCCGATCGAAGTGCTGGTCGGGCACGGTGGCGTCATCCCCGGCGTCGAGAAGGCCCTGCTCGGCCGTTCGCAGGGCGAGCGGTTCACGCTCGAGGTGGCGGCCGCGGACGGTTACGGCGAGCGCCAGGCGGGCAACCTGCAGCGCGTCCCGAAGAAGTATTTCCGCGACGCCGCCCGGCTCAGGCCCGGCATGCTGACCGCACTCGCGATGAAGCAGGGCGGCCAGCGCATGGTCATGGTGATGAAGGTCGGTTCGAGCGTGATCGACGTCGACCTCAACCATCCGCTGGCCGGCCGCGACCTCTGCTTCGACATCGAGATCCTCGGCGTGCGCGACGCCGACGAGAGCGAGCTCGCGCACGGCCACGTGCATGCGCCCGGCGGCCACGCGCACTGAGCGCGTCTCAGCGGATCACGCGTTGCCCGTGGCGGAAGGTTTCGCGCCAGCCGCGCGTGTCCAGGCTGTCGATGCGGACGGTGCCGCCGCTGTTCGGCGCATGCACGAAGCGGCGTTGGCCGACATAGATGCCGACGTGCGTGATCGTGCGGCGGTCACCGAACAGGACGAGGTCGCCGGCGCGCAGGTCGTCGGCATCGACGCGCGGTGACGGCGCCGCGGCGATCGCCGCCGATGTGCGCGGCAGGCTGATGCCGGCGGCATCGCGGAACACGTAGCCGACGAGCCCGCTGCAGTCGAAGCCGCTTTCGGGCGTGTTGCCGCCGTAACGGTACGGCGTGCCGACCAGGGCGAGGGCGCGGAACAGAACGGCGTTGGCGAGGTGCGCGGCCTGCGTGCTGGCCGGTACTGGTTCGTGGCGCGACGGCGGTTCGTTGCGTCGTGGAGCGTGGCCGCAGGCGGTCAGGATGATCGCGAGGGGGATGAGGGTGGACCGGAAAGCACTGCGCATCGGTCCACGCTGCGCGAATGGTGGCGCGGCGTCAACCGCGGCGGTCGACGATCGTCGGCAACGACCGCGGTCGCGCGAGAATCAGGCGCAAAGCGTCAGGTGCGAGCGCGCGGTGCCCGCGTCGACGCCGGGGTCCGGATTGCCGATCAGCGCTTCGTGCAGGGTCTGCACGGCTTCCTCGAAACGCTGCAGGCGTTCCTGGGCGGCGTTCGAGACACTCGCGGGGACTTCGCCGGCATCGAGCAGGTTGCGCAGCAGCTGGCGATGGGTCGGACTGAAGTCGTGGTCGAGCAGGGCTTCGTCGAGCGCGCAGATCACTGCGGCCAGCCAGCCCGAGGTCGGAGCGCGCAGGGCGAGCAGGAGTTCGTTGGTCGGCGCGTTCATCGGAATCCTTCGTGGGAGGGTGGGACATGACGTTTGAAGCATCGTTCGTGCCAACCGTCATGCTGTATCGCCCGGCCCGTTGCGGCTAGCCTTCGGTTGGGCCGGCGTGCCGGCGGGTGTCAGTCGCGAGAGGGGTTTTGGTCACATGTCGACACGCTTTGCCGTCTTGTTTGCCTGGTCGGGGTTCCTGCTGGCGCTCGGCGCGTCGGCACAGGACTCTCCTCCACGGCCGCCACCCTGGCTCGGTCCGACGCCGGCGGACGCCGTTGCGGCGGCAGCGGCCGCACCTGCCGGGCCCGACGATGCCGCGCTGGCGCAGTTCGTCGACGGCTACCTGCGCGCGGCCATGGCCGATGACGAGGTCGCCGGTGCGGTCGTCGCCGTGGTCGATCGCTCGCGCGCGCGCCTCGTTCGTGGTTACGGCCTGGCCGCCGTCTCGCCGACGCGGGCGGTCGATGCGCAGGACACCCTGTTCCGCCTCGGCTCGGTGTCGAAGACGTTCACCTACGTCGCCGCAATGCAGCTCGCCGAGCAGGGTCGACTCGATCTCCAGGCCGAGGCGAACCGTTACCTGCCGCCAGCCCTTCAGTTGCCCGACGACGGATTCGCGCCGGTGCGCGTGCACCACCTGATGACCCACACCGCCGGCTTCGAGGACAGCGCGCTCGGCCATCTGTTCGCCTTCGATCCGGCCCGCGCGCAGGATCTCGAGAGCTATCTCGCCGCGCACCGCCCGCGCCGCGTGCGCGCGCCCGGCAAGGTCGCCGTCTATTCGAACTATGCGGTCGGCCTGCTCGGCGCGATCGTCGCGCGCGTGGCCGGTCGGCCGTTCGACGTGCAGCTGCGCGAGGCCGTGTTCGCGCCGCTCGGGATGGCGGCGACGCGCTTCGACGAGCCGGTTGCGCAGGCGGATCGCGTGGCCTGGTCCGAGGGTTTCGAACGCGAGGACGGTCGTTTCGTCGCCAGGCCGTTCGAACGGATCGCCCAGATCGGCCCGGCCGGCTCGGCCTCGAGCACCGGAGCGGACATGGCGCGCTGGATGCGCCTGCTGCTCGGCGCCGGCGAGCTGGACGGTACGCGCGTGCTCGAAACCGCCACGTTCGATCAGCTTGCTGCGGTCGACGTGCGCAACGCCGATGCGGTCGGCGGCATCGCCAGCGGCTTCTTCCGCGAGCGCTACGGCCACCACGAGAGCCTCGAGCACGGCGGCGCGACGCTCTGGTTCCACAGCAACCTCGTGGTCCTGCCGGACGCCGGCGTCGGCGTCTTCGTCTCGACCAACAGCGCGGGCGGGCGGCGCCTCGCGCGCGAACTGCCGCGTCAGGTCATCGAATTCCTGCTCGCCGACGCGCACCCGCCGCCGTTGCCGGTTGCGCCGGCCGATTTCCCGGGACGTGCGGCGCAGTTCACCGGCACCTTCCTGTCCGCACGACGCAACCGCTCGACGTTCGAGAAACTGACGGCCGTGTTCGATGCAGGCGTGCACGTCCGCGCCGACGGCGACGCGCTCGTCGTCGACGGGGCCGGTCCGTCGGTGCGCTACATCGAAGAGTCGCCGCTCGTGTTCCGTGCAGCCGACGATGGCCGGCACATCGCCTTCAAGCGCGCCGACGACGGCACGATCGCTTCGTTCGCCGGCAGCTACGGCCACACGATCTACGAACGTGTCGGCGTGATCGATGCACCGGTCACCCTGCTGGCCACGCTCGGCCTGCTCGCGGCGACGTCGATCGGCGTGCTGTTGTGCGCGTGGCGCCGCAGCGCCCTGCCAACGAAGGCACGCATCCGCGAGGGTCGGGTTGCGGCCGGCCTGCTCGTGCTGACCGCTGCCGGTTGGCTCGCAGCGCTTGTCATGCTCGGCGTTGCGCTCGCGGGCATCGCCGCGGCCGGTGGCGAGAGTGTGGCCAGCTATCCCGCGCCCGCGCTGCGCGCGGCGCGCATCGCGCT
>JAFLDX010000161.1 GCA_017302215.1 Lysobacterales bacterium | reverse complement strand
CCGCCACCGGTCGCGGCCAGCGCGTCGCCGGGCGCGGCCACGCCGCTGCGCGACGCGGCGACGCTGTACGCAGAGCGTTGCGCAGCGTGCCACGACCATGCCTCGGGAAACATTCCGCCGCGTGCGCTGATCGGCACGCGGTCGCGCGCGCGTATCGTCGAAGCCCTGGCCACCGGCATCATGCGCGGGCAGGCGGTCGGCCTGCAGCCTGGAGAGATCGATGCCCTCGCGGACTACCTGCGTGAGCCGCAACGCTGAGGTGCGACTCGGCGGCGTGCTCGGCGAGGCGATCGACGCCAGCCGCCGCGGGCGCCTGTCGACCTTCGTCACCGGGGCGGGCAGCCCGGCGATCGAACTGTTCGCCCCGGCGCATCGCGATGTCAACGAAGAGGGCGACTGGTACGGCGAGCACGCCGGCAAGTGGCTGGTCGCCGCGGCACGCGCGGCCGCGCGCAGCGGCGATTCGGCGTTGCGCGCTCACGTGCTCGCGGTGACGCGCTTTCTCGTCGCGGTGCAGGACGAAGACGGTTACCTCGGCACGTACGCGCCGGGCCGACGCTTCACCGAGCCGCAGGCGCCACCGCCGGAGAGCTGGAACGGCGAACCGGTGCCGCGCACGTGGGACATCTGGATCCATGCCTATCTCGTGCTCGGCCTGCTCGAGGTCTACCGCTGCCTCGACGAGAGCGCTGCGCTGGATGCAGCCACGCGGATCGGCGACCTCGTCGCGCGTGCGCTCGACGACGGCATCGACATCACCGCGCTCGGCAACCACCATGGCCTGTCGGCGACGGTGTTCCTCGACGCCGCGGTCGAACTGCATGCAGCGACCGGCGAGGCGCGCTTCCTCGCGCTCGCGCAGGCGATCCTCGCCGAGGCCGATGCGAATCCGCGGCTCGGCCTGCTGCAGAGCGCCCTGGCCGGCGTCGATCCGTCCGCGATCGCGACCGGCAAGGCCTACCAGCTTGCCTGGAATCTCGTCGGCCTGGCCAAGTTGCAGCGTGCGACCGGCGATACCCGCTACGCCGAGGCGGTGGATCGTCAATGGCAGGCGATCCGCGAGCATCACCTGACCCTCGGGGGCGGCCCCTGGGGCGGTGTCGGCCATCGCTCGCGCGAGGTGTTCAACCCGGCCGGCGTGTTCAGCCCGCACGGCTACGTCGAAACCTGCTCGACCCTGGCCTGGATCCAGCTCAACGGCGCGTTGCTGCGCGCGACCGGCGAGGCGCGCTACGCCGAGGAGATCGAGCGCAGCGCCTACAACGACCTGCTCGCCGCGGCGGCACCGGACGGCGAGAACTGGTGTTACTACGTGTTCCCGAACGGTCGCCGCGTGCACACGACCTACTGGCGCTGCTGCAAGTCGAGTGGCGCGATGGCGCTCGAGGAACTGCCCGGGCTCGCGTTCGCGCAGGACGACGACGGCACGCTGTCCGTGCATCTGCTCGGCGCGGCCGAAGCGCGCTTCACGCGACCGGACGGAATCGCCGTCGTGCTGCGCCAGCACACGCGCTACCCGCACGACGGCGCGCTCGAGATCGAGGTCGCGCCGGACCAGCCGGCTGCCTTCGCGGTGCGCGTGCGCATACCTCGATGGGCGCAGGCGGCGACTGCCCGGCTCGTCGACCGCGCGGGCGCCACGACCGCGCTCGACCCCGTCGCCGGCACGCACCTGCGCATCGACCGGGTCTGGCATGCCGGCGATCGCATCGTGCTCGACCTGGCGATGCCGGTGCGCGTGCATCGCGCCAGCCACCGCAACGTGCAGGAATCGCGCGCGCCGGACGGCAGTCCGGTCGCCCAGCAGGTACTGCGCTTCGACTGGCTCGCACTGACGCGCGGACCGCTCGTCTACGCGACCGGACTCGTCGATGGCTTCAAGGTCGACGAGACGCTGCGTCTTGCCGAGGACGAGGATCCGGTGGTCGTCGAACGCGTCGGCGCCGATGGCGTGACCGTGCTCGAACTCGAGGCGCCGGGCCGCGCGCCGCTGGTCTACGTGCCGTATTTCGCCGCGGGAGGTCGTCGCGACGGCGCCTGGCGCCTGACCTGGATGGCGCTGCCGCCCGCAGGCGCGTCGCCGGGGCCGGCGACAACGAATCCTGAGGACTGAACATAGCGGACGCGGCTGTTTCCGCCGCCGCGATGCCCGCACATTGCCACCGTCGAACACCGAACGAATCCAGGGCAGCACGCGTATGGACGCAGACGACCCCGGTTTCCCGACCAGCCCGCGCCGTCCCGGCGGCCCGCTCGCCGGCGTGCGCGTGCTCGACCTGTCGGCCTACATCGCCGGGCCGTACGCGTGCACGCTGCTGGCCGACCAGGGCGCCGACGTCCTCAAGATCGAACCGCCGGCCGGCGACAACCTGCGCCAGTACCCGTCGACGCTGGCCAGCGAGAGCCGCGCCTTCCTCGGCGTCAACCGCAGCAAGCGCGGGCTCGTGCTCGACTTGAAGCGCGCCGCCGACCATGCGCGCCTGCTGCGTCTCGTGCGCGAGGTCGATGTGCTCGTGCACAACTTCCGCCCCGGCGTGCCGGAACGTCTCGGCATCGACTTCGCGCGGCTGACCGCGATCAACCCGCGCCTGATCCACTGCGCGGTCACCGGCTACGGCGAATCCGGGCCGATGCGCGACAAGGCCGGCTACGACCAGGTGCTGCAGACGATGACCGGCATGTGCACGCTGCAGGGACATCGCGGTGGTCCGCCCGAGATCATCTACGGGTCGGTCGTCGACTACTACGCCGCCGCGCTGCTCGCGGCCGGCGTATCGAGCGCGCTGTACGAGCGCGCCCGCAGCGGTTTCGGCCAGCAGGTCGGGGTGTCCTTGCTGCGCAGCGCCCTGACCATGCAGTCGGCGCGCATGATCTGGGCCGAGGGCGAGGCCCTCGACATCATGCGCGACATGCGTTCGGGCGGGGTCACCGGCCTGCATCCGACGCGCGAAGGGTATCTGTACATCTCCGCCAACACGCCGCATTTCTGGCGTGCGCTGTGTGCCCTGACCGGCCTGCAGGCGCTCGCCGACGATCCGCGCTACGACAGCGTGCGCAAGCGCGCGCAGCATTCGGCCGAGATCGTGCCGCTGCTGCACGAGGCGCTCGCGGCGCGCACCGCGCTGGAGTGGGAAGCCGTGTTCGGCGACGCCGTGCCGAGCGCGGCCGCGCGTCGCATCGAGGACATGTTCGAGCATCCGCAGGTGCTCGCCGAGGGCATGCTCGCGACGATCGCGCACCCACTGGTCGGGCGGTACCGCGGGGTCGCGCATCCGATCGTGTTCGGCCGCACGCCCGGTCCGGAGCCGTTTGCCGCGCCGACGCTCGGCGAGCCGGACGGCGTCGCGGGCCGCGGACAGGACTGAATCCGGCCGGGCGGGCACGCAGTCCGACCCGTCGTGCGCGATGCGCACGCGCGCAACGGGCCGAGTCAGTCGAAGCCGTCGGCGAAGAGGCGGTCGTCGGTGTAGGTCGTGCAGAACGCGGGTTCCGAACTGCTGCCGAGGCCGCCGGCCGTGCTGAATTCGGTGGCGATGACGGTGATGCCCTGGCCGAGCAGCGACTGCCCGCTCGGAACGCCGAGGGTCAGGCGGAACACGCCGATCGCCGATGCGCCCGCCGCCGCGCCGCTGACCGTGACCGAGCCGTAGCCGACGATGCGACGCATCTCGCGGTGCGCGTTGTCGCACGAAGGCGAGGCATAGGCTTCGAGCGTGTACTGGCCGTTCGTGGTCGACAGCAGGCCGTCGAGCACGCCGCGCGTCGCGATGCCCTGGGCGCGCAGGAAGGCCGGCGCATTGAGGCCACGATTGGCGAGGCTGGCGGCACCGGGCGCAGCGTCGTTGTCGAGCGGATCGGGGCCGACGCCGTTGAGATCGACGCCCAATCCGCCGGAATTCCAGATCGGGTTGCCGAAGAAGGTGTTGCGCAGGCCACCGGTGGCGCGGATGCCGGACTGGCCGCTGTTGGCGATCGTGTTGCTTTCGATCTCGTTGTCGTTCGCGCTGCCCTGGATCAGCACGCCATGCGCGCTGTTGGGCAGGTCGCGCGACGGGCAGGACGGCAGCGGCGGCAGGCCGCACAGGCCGAGGAAGCCGACCTTGCGTCCGAACAGGTTCGCGCGCACGACGTTGCGGTCGCCGTCGAAGATCGACACGCCGGTACCGTTGCCGGCGATCGCGTTGTCGAGGACGGAATTGTCGTTGCCGCTGATGCCGATGCCGACGTCGTTGCCGCGCAGCGCGCCGTTGCCGTCGGCGTCGAGACCGACGAGGTTGTTCTCGACGATCGCACCGCGGCTCGGCGGATTGAGCGCAATGCCGTAGTCGCTGCTCTGGATGACGTTCCTCTGCCACGGATCGGGACCGCCGACCTGGGTGTCCTCGGCGCTGCCGGCGACGTAGATGCCGATCGGCTGGCCGACGCCGACGAAGTTGCCCGAAAGCACCGAGCCGGTGCCCGCTTCGAGCGCGATCGCGGCCTGGCTGAAATCGCCGATCGACAGTCCGCTCGCGGCGAGTCGGCCGAGCGTGCCGGCGGCCTGCGGGATGCGCAGGCCGAAGGCCGAACCGTTGCCGGCGATGCGCACGCAGATCACGGCATTGCTGCCGTCGCCCTGCAGCCCGCCATCGAGCGTGTTCGCGCTGCTGCCGGGCTGCGAATAGCCGTACAGGCTGACGGGTGACGTGATCGGCGGCAGGTCACCCGACAGCACGATGATGCGCGGGCAGGCACCGGGGATGTTGAACAGGATCGTCGACGGATTCGCGCTCGCGTTGGCCTGCTGGATCGCCCAGCGCAGCGAGCCGGGGATGACCGGGCTGATCGAATCGCCGGCGTCGGTGACGGTCAGCACCTCGGTGCCGTCGATCGCCGACTCGTACGCGCCGCGGTCCGGCGCCGGTCCGATCCAGCGCGGGTTGCCGGCGATGTCGAGCTGCGGCAGGCCATTCCAGGTCGATGTGCGCCCGCTGTTGATCGCGGGCGAGGCGTTCTGCAGGCGGAAGTCGCCGCCGGCCGCGTTCTGGAACAGCGGATTGCTCGCGGTGTTTCCGCCCGAGGCGCCCGGGTCGTCGGCGGAGTACTCGAAGAGCGTGCCGTCGGCGATCGTGTTGCGCAGCCACCAGTCCGAGGTGTCGGCGAGGTGCAGGCTCATCGCGTTGCCGAACAGGATGCTGTTGTCGATGCGCACGAGGAAGCCGTCGTTGTCGCCCACGTTCGGATTGCCGATGCACAGGCCGCCGGCCGGATTGCTCGCGACGACGCTGTGCTGGATCGCGACGAGGTCGTCGTCGTCGTTCGGCCCGGTCACGTTCATGGCGCAGCGTCGCCCCGAGAAATCGGTGCTGCCGCTGCCGCTGACGATGACCTCGGTCAGGTAGACCCGATCGCCGTAGGCGGCGTTGCCGAGCAGTGCAGGACCCTCGAAGCGCACGCGCGTGATGCGCGTCACGTCCTCGCCGAAGGAGTCGCCGAACGCAGCGAGATCGACGGTGCCGCCGAACCCGCGGAACGACACCGAAGCCACGTCGAGATTGAGCCCGGTGATGTAGGTCGAATCCTGCCCGGCTTGCGGGCGCAACACGGTCAGCGAAGGATCGTACGAACGGTTCGTGCAGCTCGAGTCGGTGTATCCACCCGCGATGACCAGATCGGCCTCGGGCCCGAAGATCTCGGGCTGGATCGTGTAGCTGCCCTGGACGAGCCGGATCACCGTGTCCTCCTCCTGGTTGACGAACTGGGCGAGCGCGATGCGCAGGCCCTCCGAGCTGGCGACGCAGTAGTCGTCCGCGCGTGCAATCGAGGCGGCCAGCGACAACCCGGCCAGGAGCATGGCGCGCGCGCCGGGATGCCGGCGGCGGCGCAAAGGGGCGTTCATCGGGACATCGCTCATGGTTCGCTGCTCGATGGGGGAGGCATCCGGTCCAAGGCGCCCCGCGCGGTGAAACCGAACGCGGGGCTGGCGTCGCGGCGGACCCGGCGTACCATCCGCGCATGCATGAGCGCGACGTGTCTCCGATGCCCGGACAGGCCAGCTCGCACACGACCGAGGTCTTGTTGCAGCGCATCCGCGACGGCGACGATGCGGCCCGCGAAGCCCTGCTGCGACGCGTGCTGCCGCTGTTCGAGCGATGGGCACGCGGGCGCCTGCCCGATCGCGCTCGCGGCGCGGTCGAAACCGCCGACCTCGTGCAGATGAGCGTGCTCAGCGCGATGCGCGGCGTCGACCGCTTCGAGTCGGCCCATCCCGGCGCGTTCTTCGCCTACCTGCGCGCGATCCTGCTGAACGCCGTGCGCAAGACGATCGGCCTCGAGGCCGTGCCGGGTGGCCGGCTCGCCGTGGAGGACGTCGAGGACGAGCTCGTCGAAGGCGGCTCGACCCTCGAGGCCCTGGTCGGCCGCGAGAACCTGATCGCCTACGAGCAGGCCCTGCATGCCCTGTCGCCGGCACACCAGGCGCTCGTCGTGATGCGCTTCGAGCTCGGCATGAGCTTCCCCGAGATCGCCGCCGAACTCGGCGAAAGCATCGACGGCGTTCGGGTCAAGCTCAATCGCGCCTTGAAGAAGATGGTGCTCGTGCTGGGTGACGGTGATGGATCGTGAACGCACGCTCGAGGCGTTGATCGAGCGCATGCTTTCGGGCGAGTCCCTGGCCGGCCCGCCCGGAGCGGGCGCGACGCCCGTCGCGCTGCGCCGGCTCGAGCACGTGTTCGCGGGGTTCTCGCAGGCGCGGTCGCAGCCGGTCGATGACGGAGCCATCGCGCATGCCGCAGGTGAAATCCTCGGCACGTTCCGCCTGCGCGAGCGCATCGGCGTCGGCGGCATGGGCGAGGTCTGGCTGGCCGAGCGCGCGGACGGCGCAGTCGAACAGCGCGTCGCGATCAAGTTCGTGCGTGACGCGCAGGCGCGCTGGGCCGACCGCCTCGAGCATGAGCGGCGCCTGCTCGCGCGCCTCGCCCATCCGTACATCGCGCGATTCCTCGATGCCGGACGCGATGCGGGTGGCATGCCGTACCTTGTCATGGAATACGTCGTCGGCGAGCCGGTCGACCGCTGGTGCGAGGCGCAGGCGCTCGACCTCGCCGGTCGCATCGATCTCGTGTTCAAGGTCTGCGAAGCGGTCGAGCACGCGCACCGCCAGCTCGTCGTCCATCGCGACCTCAAGCCGGCCAACATCCTCGTCTGCGCCGACGGCACGCCGCGCCTGCTCGATTTCGGCATCGCCACGCTGATCGAGTCTGCCGACGACCTGCGCATGCAGAGCGAATCGCCGCTGCTGACCCTGGCCTGGGCGGCGCCCGAGCAGCTCGCCGGCAGGGCGGTATCGACGGCGACCGACGTGCACGCGCTCGGCCTCGTCCTGTTCGAGCTGCTCTGCGGCCGGCTGCCGCCGGCGCGCCGGGACGGCTC
>JAFLDX010000016.1 GCA_017302215.1 Lysobacterales bacterium | reverse complement strand
GTAGCGCTCGGCCAGTTCGGCCGCGGCATCGGCCGCTTCGGCGATCAGCCGCCGGGTCTGGTCGAGCTGGCGCGCGGTGACCAGCGCCGCACGCGCGGACTCGACCTCGGCCGCGAGTTCGAGCACACGCCCGGCCAGCAGTTGCTGCGCGCGCAGGAACTCGCCTTCGGCGAGCCGCGTGCGCGGTCCGCGCAGGATCAGGTTGCTGAAGTTCTGGGCGAGACCGAAATCGATGCGCGTGCCGCCGCCATCCTTGCGTTCGGCGCCGAGACTCAGCTCGGGATTGGCCAGCCGGCGCGCCTCGAACGCTTCGGCGTTGGCGATGCCGAGGCGAGCCTGTTCCGCCGCCAGCGCGGCATTGCAGGCGAGCGCAACGGCGAGCGCGCGGTCTCCATCGAGAACGATCGGCGCTTCGCCGAGTGCCGTCGCCGGCGAGGTGCAATCGCCGCTCGGCGCGACGATGCCGCCGACGCCGCGCTCGGCGGTGAGCGCGTGCGCGGTGTCGATGCCGCGTCGCGGCTCGAACGGCGCGCATGCGGACAGCGTGATGACGAGGCCGATCACGGCCCCGGTACTTGCAGGTTTCATGCGGATCTCCTGCCTGCCACGCACGCGTGGACAGGGCCTGATGGAAGGGTCGGGATACCGACCCGCGTCATGGCGTGCCGCGCAAGGACGCGGCGCGGGATCAGGCGATCGGAGGTCGCAGCGGGAGACGCGCGTGCGCCGGGACGAGGCGACCGGCATCGAATCCGCCCTGTCCCGTCGAGGGCGGTGCCGCGAATGCGAGAAACGGCAGCGGCGCGAGCGCGGCGGCCGCGACGAAATCACAGCTGCAGGTCTTGCCGCAGCAATCGTGCGGTGCCAGGGCGCCGTCATCCACGGGCGTGTCCGGCTGCGCGATGTCGCCTCCGTCCATGCCGTGGCACGGCGATTCGCCGCCGGGCATGGCGGTTGCTTCGGCAGGCGACGAGGCGTCCCGCGCGTGCATCGCATACGCCGCCACGCCGATGCCGTTCACCGCGAGGGCGAACACGACGACGAGGCGAAGGGCGATGGAAACCATGCGGAACACGGATCGATCCTAGAAGCCTGCAGGGCAGAAGACAACGGGGCCACGCACAAACCTGCCGTCGGTCAACCTCGTTTTGGTACGAGGTCAATCTTCAAGCGGGATCACTTCGGCGTCCTTGCCGGGATCGCCGACCACGTCGACGCCCTTCGGCGGCGTGAACGCGAAGCTGCCGTCGGCCAGCTTCGCATTGCGCTTCCAGCCGGAAAACCGGATCTCGGTGGTGTTCCCGAGTGCGTCCTCGAAACGCATGCGCGCGAGCGCATTGTCGCGATCGAAGCCGAGTTCGACGTAGGCGAACTCCGGCTCGGCAGCCTTCGAGACGAGCCGGAGCCAGACCAGGCCGTCGCGCGTGCCGGCCTCGCTGGCGGTGAAATCGACATCGAGACGCGACAGGTCGGTCAACACCGTGAGCGGGCTCTGCGCCTCTTCCGTGCTCTGGCTGCGCACGCTCGCCTGCATGAGTTCCGGGTCGTACACCCACACGCGCGACCCGTCGGCGACGACGAGCTGCTCGAACGGCGAGGTCGTCTGCCAGCGGAACTGGCGCGGCGCCTTCAGCGCGAGCGTGCCTTTTGACGGCTCGCCGCGGCTGCCCTTGGCACCGGTCACCGACTGCTCGAACTCGCCGCTCAGCGAACGCAGGTCCTTGGCAAACGACTGCATGCGCATGCGCGCATCGTCCGCGGCGGATGCCAGGAGTGGACACACGAACAGGAAAGCAGTCAGAAGGCGCAGCATGCGATCAGCCCTCGCTGGTACGTAAAACGGACTCCGCCATGGATGGCGGTGACCGCGGAAAGTTCAAGTCGCACACATCCGTAGGAGCGCACCCTGTGCGCGATTCTCGTCGACGGGGTGAAACTGCGATCGCGCACAGGGTGCGCTCCTACCGTCGATGCATGCAGGTCCATCGGCTTCAGCCGCGACGCCTCCAGGCCGGTTCAGTCGCGCGGTGGTGGCGGTGCGATCACCGTGCGGTTGCCGTTGTGCTCGGGGCCGCTGACGACGCCATCGCGCTCCATCTGCTCGATCAGGCGCGCGGCGCGGTTGTAGCCGATGCGCAAATGGCGCTGCACGCCCGAGATCGACGCGCGGCGCGTCTCGGTGACGATGCGCACGGCCTTGTCGTACAGCGCGGCGTCCTCGCCGCCCTCGCCTTCCTCGATATCCTGCGGCAGGCCGGTGTCGCCGATGATCTTGCCGTCGCCCATGGCCTGCACTTCCTCGAGCACGCCGTCGATGTAGTCGGGAGTGCCCTGCGCACGCAGCCATTCCACGACCTTGTGTACCTCGTGGTCGTCGACGAAGGCACCATGAACGCGCTCGGGCGTGGCCGTGCCGGGTGGCAGGTAGAGCATGTCGCCGTGGCCAAGCAGGGTTTCCGCACCGGACTGGTCGAGGATCGTGCGCGAGTCGATCTTCGACGACACCTGGAAGGCGATGCGGGTCGGGATGTTCGCCTTGATCAGGCCGGTGATGACGTCGACCGACGGGCGCTGGGTGGCGAGGATCAGGTGCACGCCGGCCGCGCGCGCCTTCTGCGCGAGGCGCGCGATCAGTTCCTCGACCTTCTTGCCGACGATCATCATCATGTCGGCGAACTCGTCGATGATGACGACGACGTACGGCAACGACTTGAGCGGCTCGGCCTTCATCGACGGCTGCGAGGCGTCCGGGCGGAACAGCGGGTCGAGCAGCGGGTGGCCGCGCGCCTCCTCGTCCTTGACCTTCTTGTTGAAGCCGGCGAGGTTGCGCACGCCGACCGCGGCCATCAGCTTGTAGCGGCGCTCCATCTCGGCCACGCACCAGCGCAGCGCGTTGGCCGCCTCCTTCATGTCGGTAACGACCGGCGCGAGCAGGTGCGGAATGCCCTGGTAGACCGACAGCTCGAGCATCTTCGGATCGATCATGATCATGCGCACGTCGGCGGCGCTGGCCTTGTACAGCAGGCTCAGCACCATCGCGTTGAGCGCGACCGACTTGCCCGAGCCGGTCGTGCCGGCGACCAGCAGGTGCGGCATGCGCGCGAGGTCGACGACGTGCGGGCGCCCGCCGATGTCCTTGCCGAGCGCGAGCGCGAGCGGCGACTTGATCGCGTCGTACTTGTCCGAGCGCAGGATCTCCGACAGGTACACGGTCTCGCGATTCGCGTTCGGGATCTCGAGGCCGATCACCGACTTGCCGGGGATCACGTCGACCACGCGCACGCTCATCACCGACAGGCCGCGTGCGATGTCCTTGTCGAGGCTCGAGATCTGGCTGCCCTTTACGCCGGCCGCCGGCTGCATCTCGAAGCGCGTGACGACCGGGCCGGGGAACACGCCGACGACTTGGGCGTCGATGCGGAAATCCTTGAGCTTCAGTTCGACCTGGCGCGAGAGCGCTTCGAGGGTCTCCTCGGAGTAGCCCTTGGCCTGCTGCTTCGGTTCGTCGAGCAGCGCCAGCGGCGGCAGTTCGCCTTCTCCGGAGGCTCCGGTGAACAGCGGAATCTGCGTCTCGCGATGGGCGCGGTCGCTCTTCTCGATCGGCGCGAGCACGGGCTCGATGCGGATCGGATCACGCCTGGCCTGCTTGACCGTCTCGACCTTGCGCACGACCTCGCGCTCGACGCGGGCCTGGCGCGCCGCGCTCCAGTCGTCGGCACGCTTGAGCTTCGAGGCGAGCCACTGGAAACCCGCCATGAGGCCGCGCCCGATCGCGTCCATGACACGGAACCACGAGACGCCGGTGGCCAGGGTCGTCGCGACCAGGAACAGCGCAAGCAGGAACAGGGTCGCGCCGAGGAAGCCGAAGCCACCCATCAGCGAGCGCCCGATCAGCGCACCGAGCACGCCGCCGGCCTGCGCCGGCAAGTGGCTCGGGCCACTGAAATGCAGGTGGGCGAGGCCCGAGCCGGCGATGAAGAACGCGAGCCCGCCGATCAGGCGCAGGGCCGGTTCGAGGGGGCTGCGCTCGACGCCGTCGCTGCCCTTGAGGATGCCGGCACCGACGACCAGCAACAGGACCGGGAATGCGTAGGCGAGCGCACCGCAGAAATAGAACAGCAGGTCGGCGACCCAGGCGCCGACCGCGCCGCCGAAGTTGGCGATGCGATCGGGCTGACCGGCATGCGACCAGCCGGGGTCAGCCGCGCTGTAGGTCCACAGGCAGGCAAACAGGTAGATCGCCAGCGGCAACAGCAGCAGGAAGCCGACTTCGCGCAGGCGACGCTGCAGCACGTCGTCGAGCGGAGCCGCGGTTCGAGGTCGGGATGCGCGCGCCACCAGTGGAATCTACCTTGGAAACGTCGCGCAAGCGATTGTCTGCAATCAGACGACCCCTTCCAGCGCCGGGTGCACGACCTTGCCGCCGTCGACGTTGATGCCGACCTTGAGCGGCGTGTAGTCGCGCCAGGCCGGGCCGCTGGCGAGACGCAGCACATACGGCAGGATCGCCGCCGAGATCGCCTGCGAAGAAGTCTGCGGGACCGCGCCGGGCATGTTCGTCACGGCGAAGTGGGTGACGCCGTCGACCACGTAGGTCGGTTCCTTCCACGTGGTGGGGCGCGACGTCTCGAAACAGCCGCCCTGGTCGATCGAGATGTCGGCGAGCACGCTGCCGGGCTCCATCGTCTTGACCATGGCCGCGCTGACCACGTGCGGCGCCTTCGCGCTCGGGATCAGCACGGCGCCGATGACGAGGTCGGCGTTGCGGATTTCGCGCGCCACGGTCTCCTCGTACGGATACAGCGCGGTCACGTTCGGGGCGAGGTTCATCATGTCGCGCAGGCGGTCCTGGCGCTTCTCGAACACGACCACGTTCGAACCGCCGGCCGCGGCGAGCTCCGCCGAATTGCGCCCCGCCGCGCCGGCGCCGAACACGATGACCTTGCCGCGCTCGGTGGACGGCAGGCCGCCGAGCAGCTTGCCCTTGCCGCCGGCCGGCTGGTGCAGAAGGTGCGTGCCGATCTGCACCGCGATGCGGCCGGCGATGATCGACATCGGCGCGAGCAGCGGCAGCGAGCCGTCCGCCTCCTCGACCGACTCGAAGGCGACGCCGGTCAGGCCGATGTCGACGAGGCGGCGGGTCAGCGCCGGCTCCGCGGCGAGATGCAGGTAGCAGAACAGCAGGTGGTCCTTGCGCAGCAGCGCGAGGTCGCCGGCGATCGGCTCCTTGACCTTGACGATGAGCTGGCCCACTTCGTAGAGCGCGGCCGCGTCGGCGACGATCTTCACGCCGTTGCGTTCGAAGTCGGCATCGCTGAATCCGCTCTTGAGCCCCGCGCCGGACTGGATGTAGACCTCGTGGCCACGGCGCACCAGATCGGAACAGGCTGCCGGCACAAGCGCCACGCGGCCTTCGAGCGTCTTCGTCTCGGACGGGATACCGATGCGCATCAGATTCTCCAGATCAGTGATGGGTGGCCGGGCCAAAGCCGGCACGCGAACGTCGTTGTCGCAACGGCCGCATCGCTGCGTCGGCCGCTTGATTCATGCGCACCTTCACCCCATCCTGCCGGTCTGCCGCGATGCCGCAGGGACGAGGTTCCCGCCGGATCCGCGGCATCACGCCGGCACCGCCGAACGCATCCGACAACGCCTCGCGACAGGCAACCACAGGGCCGACAAAAAGCGGCCGGGATTATACATGACGACTCCGAAGCACACGCGCCTGCTCATCCTCGGCTCGGGCCCCGCGGGCTGGACTGCCGCGGTGTATGCGGCACGCGCGAACCTCAAGCCGACCCTGGTCACCGGGCTCGCCCAGGGCGGCCAGCTGATGACCACGGTCGAGGTCGACAACTGGCCGGGCGACGTCGAGGGACTGGTCGGTCCGGCGCTGATGGAGCGCATGCAGAGGCATGCCGAACGCTTCGACACCGAGGTCGTGTTCGACCACATCCACACGGCCGACCTCGGCGATCGGCCGTTCCGGCTCAAGGGCGACAGCGGCGAGTACACCTGTGATGCGCTGGTCATCGCCACCGGCGCGACCGCGATGTACCTCGGCCTCGCATCGGAGGAGAAGTACAAGGGCCAGGGCGTGTCGGCCTGCGCGACCTGCGACGGCTTTTTCTTCCGCGACCAGGACGTGGCCGTCATCGGCGGCGGCAACACCGCCGTCGAGGAGGCGCTCTATCTCGCCAACATCGCGAGGAAGGTCACCCTCGTGCATCGCCGCGACAAGCTGCGGGCCGAGAAGATCCTGCAGGACAAGCTGTTCGACAAGCAGCGCGCCGGCAAGGTCGAGATCGTCTGGGACCACGCGGTCGACGAGGTGCTCGGCGATGCAAGCGGCGTCAGCGGCCTGCGCCTGCGCAGCACGAAGGACGACAGCACGCGCGAAATCGCCGTCAACGGCATGTTCGTCGCGATCGGCCACACGCCGAACACCGGCATCTTCGAAGGCCAGCTCGACATGCGCAACGGCTACATCGCGATCCGCTCGGGCATCGAGGGCGGCGCGACCGCGACCAGCGTGCCCGGCGTGTTCGCCGCCGGCGACGTCGCCGACCAGGTCTACCGCCAGGCGATTACCTCGGCCGGCTTCGGCTGCATGGCCGCGCTCGACGCCGAGAAATACCTCGACAAACTCGGCCTGGCGGGCTGACGCGAGGCGCAGGAGCGCACCCTGTGCGCGATTCATGCGGAGCGGAAAAGAGATCGCGCACAGGGTGCGCTCCTGCGCGTGCGCGGGGATGATCGCGCGCTTCCATGCAGGGCTCGAAGAGATTCCCGCCGCGGAATGGGATCGCCTGCATGGCGACTCGAATCCGTTCCTCGCCCATGCCTTCCTCGCCGGGCTCGAACAGACCGGCTGCCTCGACGTGCGCGCGGGCTGGCAGGCACATCACGTGGGCCTGTACGAGGGCGAGGCACTGGTCGCCGCTGCGCCGCTGTACCTGAAAGGCAACTCGCACGGCGAGTTCGTGTTCGACTGGTCGTGGGCCGGCGCGTATGCGCGCCACGGCCTCGACTACTATCCGAAACTGCTCGGGGCGGTGCCGTATTCGCCGGTGACGGGCCCTCGCCTGCTGGTTGGCGCGGGTCCTGATGCCGACACCCGGCGCGTGGCCCTGGTCGAGGCCATGGTGAACGAGGTCGATCGGCTGCGACTCTCGTCTGCCCATCTAAACTTCGTGGACGGCATCGACGCGGCCAGCCTCGACGACTTCGGTTGGCTCGCGCGCTTCGACTGGCAGTTCCACTGGCACAACCGCGGCTGGCCCGATTTCGAGGAGTTCCTCGCCGCGCTGAGCGCGAAGAAGCGCAAGAACATCCGCCACGAGCGCGCCCAGGTCGGGCGCGCGGGCATCACCTGCGAGATCCGCCACGGCGACGAACTCGACGAGGTCGACTGGCGTGCGCTGCATCATCTGTACCTCGCCACGTTCGACGCGCACGGCAACCACGCCGCGCTGACGCCGGCGTTCTTCCGCCATCTCGGCCGGGCGCTGCCGCGGCAGGTCGTGGCCGTGTTGTGCCGGCGCGGCGAGGCGCTCGTCGCGATGGCCCTGTGCCTGCGCAGCGAAGACACCCTGTACGGGCGCTATTGGGGTTGCATCGAGAATGTCCCGGGCCTGCATTTCGAGGCCTGCTACTACCAGGGCATCGACTATTGCCTGCGCCATGGCCTTGCCCGCTTCGAACCCGGCGCGCAGGGCGAGCACAAGATCGCGCGCGGCTTCCTGCCGCAGCGCACGCGCTCGTTCCACTGGATCGCAGATCGGCGCTTCCGCGCCGCAATCGGCGACGCTCTGCGCCGGGAGGCCATCGCGCTCGAGCGCTACAGGGACGAACTGATGGCGCACTCCCCGTATGCCGTGCGGGAACATGCGGCATGATCCGCATCCCGATCCTGTCCGGCATGCAGGCGTTTCCGCCGGTCGAATCCGCGCTCGTCGAGCCGAACGGCCTGCTCGCGGCCGGCGGCGACCTGTCGGTGCCGCGCCTGCTCGACGCGTACGCGCGCGGCATCTTCCCGTGGTTCTCCGCCGGCGAGCCGATCCTGTGGTGGTCGCCCGATCCGCGCATGGTGTTCGACGCCGGCGCGATGCACGCGCCGCGACGACTGCGCCGCTGGTTGCGCGACTGCCGATGGACGCTGAGCGCCGACCGCGATTTCGAGGCGGTCGTGCGCGCGTGCGCGGCGCCGCGTGCCGGCCAGTCCGGGACGTGGATCACGCGCGCCATGCTCGATGCCTACCTGCGATTGCACGATCTCGGCCATGCGCACTCGGTCGAGGTGTGGGATGGCGACGATCTCGTCGGCGGCATCTACGGCGTCGCGCGCGGGCGCATGTTCTTCGGCGAGTCGATGTTCAGCCGGCGCGACCATGCCTCCAAGGTCGCCTTGCTCGGTCTCGCCGATGCGCTGGCGCGTTGCGGCTTTCCGCTGCTCGATGCACAGGTCAGTTCGGCCCACCTGGCCACGCTCGGCGCGTTCGAACTGGCGCGCAGCGATTTCCTCGCGCGCATCGCCACGCTGGTCGACGCGGCGGGACGAGTCGGCTCGTGGTCGGAGGGATTCGTCGTCGGCGAGGCGAAATGCCTGGCCGGTGCGGGCGACGCCTCGGCGTCGCGCGACGGGGCAGCAGCGCCCTCGCCTACTTCATGCGGTAGGTGATGCGACCCTTGGTCAGGTCGTAGGGAGTCATCTCGACCTTGACCTTGTCGCCGGTCAGGATGCGGATGTAGTTCTTGCGCATCCGCCCCGAGATGTGGGCGGTGACCACGTGGCCGTTCTCGAGCTTCACGCGGAACATGGTGTTGGGCAGGGTCTCGAGGACCGCGCCTTCCATTTCGATGACGTCGTCTTTGGACATTGTTTCCCGGAATCTGGGGCGCGGGGCGGCGAAAGGCGGCGGATTCTACACGATCGGGCGCCGGGGGTCTCGCTCCCGCCGCGCGGACCCCGGCGGGTCGTTAACACTAAAAAAGACCCCGCTCGCGCGGGGTCCGCAGTGGCATCGCAGGCGATCGAGCCGGTCAGACCACAGCCGGGAGCTTCTCGGCCGCCTCGGTCTCGACGTGGATGCGGTCGTCGCGCACCGACAGGCGCACCTTGCCGCCGTCGGTCGCGAGCTTGCCGAACAGCAGCTCGTCGGCCAGGGCACGCTTGATGTGGTCCTGGATCACGCGCGCCATGGGACGCGCGCCCATGGCCGGATCGAAGCCATGCTCGGCGAGCCAGCGCCGCGCATCGGCGTCGACGTCGAGGGTCACGTGCTTCTCCTGCAGTTGCAGCTCGAGTTCGATCAGGAACTTGTCGACGACGCGCAGGATGTGCTCGAAATCGAGCGCGCCGAACTGCACGACCGCATCGAGGCGGTTGCGGAACTCCGGCGAGAATGCCTTGCGGATCACTTCCATCGCGTCGGTCGCATGGTCCTGCTCGATGAAGCCGATCGTGCGGCGGGCCGCCGCCTGGGCGCCGGCATTCGTCGTCATGACGAGGATGACGTTGCGGAAATTGGCCTCGCGGCCGTTCGTGTCGGTCAGCACGCCGCGGTCCATGATCTGCAGCAGCACGTTGTAGACGTCCGGGTGCGCCTTCTCGATCTCGTCGAGCAGCAGCACGCAGTGCGGATGCTTGACGATCTGCTCGGTGAGCAGGCCACCCTGGTCGAAACCGACATAGCCCGGCGGCGCACCGATCAGGCGCGACACCGAATGCGCCTCCATGTACTCGGACATGTCGAAGCGCACGAGCTCGACGCCGAGCTGCAAGGCGAGCTGGCGCGTGACTTCGGTCTTGCCGACTCCGGTCGGACCGGCGAGCAGGAAATTGCCGATCGGCTTGTTCGGATTGCCGAGGCCCGAGCGCGCCATCTTGATCGCACCGGCCAGCGCGTCGATCGCCGCGTCCTGGCCGAACACGACCATCTTGAGGTTGCGATCGAAGTTGCGCAGCACGTCGCGGTCGGACGCCGAAACCTGCTTCGGCGGGATGCGCGCCATGCGCGCGACGATGTACTCGATGTCCGGCACGTCGACCGTGCCGGTGCGCTGGTCGTCCGGCAGCAGGCGCTGGCGCGCACCGGCCTCGTCGATCACGTCGATCGCCTTGTCGGGCAGCAGGCGATCGGCGATGTGCTTGACCGACAGGTCGACGGCCGCCTTGAGCGCCTCGCCCGTGTATTCGACGTGGTGGTGCTCCTCGAAGCGGGACTTGAGGCCCTTCAGGATCTCGATGCTGTCGGCGATGGTCGGCTCGACCACGTCGATCTTCTGGAAGCGCCGCGCCAGCGCGCGGTCCTTCTCGAACACGCCGCGGTATTCCTGGAACGTGGTCGAACCGATGCAGCGCATCTCGCCGGAGGCGAGCATCGGCTTGATCAGGTTCGACGCATCCATCGTGCCGCCGGACGCCGAGCCGGCGCCGATGATCGTGTGGATCTCGTCGATGAACAGGATCGCGCCGGGCTCCTTCTTCAGTTGCCCGATCACGGCCTTGAGGCGCTTCTCGAAATCGCCGCGGTACTTCGTGCCGGCGACGAGCGCGCCGAGGTCGAGCGCGTAGATCGTCGCGTCCTTCAGCACCTCGGGCACCTGGCCCTCGACGATGCGCTTGGCCAAGCCCTCGGCCAGCGCGGTCTTGCCGACACCCGCCTCGCCGACGTACAGCGGATTGTTCTTGCGCCGGCGGCACAGCACCTGGATCGTGCGCTCGATCTCCTCGGCGCGCCCGATCAACGGATCGATCTTGCCGAGCCGCGCCTGCTCGTTGAGGTTGCTGGCGAACTCGACCAGCGGATTGCCCTTCGGTTCGTCGCCCTCGCCTTCGCGCTGGGCCTCGGCGCCGGCAGGCGGCGCCTGGCCCGGCTCCTGGCCGATCTTGGCGATGCCGTGCGAGATGTAGTTGACCACGTCGAGGCGGTTGACCTCCTGCTGGCCGAGGAAATACACCGCGTGCGAGTCCTTCTCGCCGAAGATCGCGACGAGGACGTTCGCCCCGGTCACTTCCTTCCGGCCGGACGACTGCACGTGGTAGACGGCACGCTGCAGCACGCGCTGGAAGCCGAGCGTGGGCTGGGTGTCACGCTCGTCGCTGGCCGGCAGCACCGGCACGGTTTCGGCGATGATCGAGCGCAGGTCGCGACCGAGCTTGCCGAGGTCGGCGCCGCAGGCGCGCAGGACGGCGGTCGCCGACGGGTTCTCGAGCAGCGCGAGCAGCAGGTGCTCGACCGTCATGAACTCGTGGCGCTGCTCGCGCGCCTCCTTGTAGCACTGGCCGATGGTGAGCTCGAGATCCTTGCTGAACATCCGGTTGCCTCCGGGAAAGGTTGCTGCGACGGATATGTGGGAGGACTCAGGCTTTTTCCATGGTGCACAACAACGGGTGCTGGTGCGTGCGCGAGAACTCGTTGACCTGGGTGACCTTGGTCTCGGCGACCTCGCGCGTGTACAGCCCGCAAACGCCCTTGCCGCGCGTGTGCACGTGGAGCATGACCTCGGTCGCGCGCTCGCGGTTCATCGAAAAGAACGTCTCGAGCACCACCACGACGAAATCCATCGGCGTGAAGTCGTCGTTGAGGATCACGACCTGGTACATCGGCGGGCGCGCGAGCTCGGGCGGCGCCACCTCGACGGCGACGCCGTGTTCGCGTTCGTTCTCGTGTCCGGGCGTGCGCGCCATGCTGCGGTTCGGTCGTGGAGAGGCCGGACCAGTATATGTTGCGGTGCACCCGGTTCAAGGGATCGATCCGGCGCGATCCTGTAGACTGCACGCCGCATGAAATCCCCGTTCCAGGCCGCCGCGCCTCGTCGCGCCGCCCCCCGCAGCTGGCATCCGCACGTGACCGTCGCGACCGTCGTGCCGCGCGACGGCCGCTTCCTGTTCGTCGAGGAATCGGTGCGTGGCCGCCTCGTCATCAACCAGCCGGCCGGCCATCTCGAGCCGGCCGAGACCCTGCACGAAGCGGCCCTGCGCGAGACCCTTGAGGAAACCGCCTGGCACGTCGAGCTTGATTGCCTGGTCGCCGTGCAGCAATGGACCAGCGCGACTTCGGGCAGCCATTTCATCCGCTTCACGTTCGGCGCGCGCGCGCTCGACCACGATCCCGCGCGTGCGCTCGATGCCGGCATCGTGCGCGCGCTCTGGCTGAGCCGCGACGAACTGGCTGCGGCCGGTGATCGCCTGCGCAGCCCGCTGGTGCTCGACAGCGTCGACGACTGGATCGGCGGACGTCGCTTGCCGCTCGACACGGTGCGTTGCCTGTCCGCTCATCCATGAGCGGGAAAGTCGAGGAGCCGTCGTTCGTGGCTGCACTCTCGGACAGAAGCGGCCTTGGCCGTCGCTGAGGTCATCGTCGGGGTCTCCGGCGGCGTCGATTCGTCGGTCGCGGCCCTGCTGCTGGTGCAGGCCGGAGTGCCGGTGGCCGGCATGTTCATGCAGAACTGGGAAGAGGACGAACGCCTCGGGCCATGCCGGGCCGAGCAGGATCGACGCGATGCGGTTGCCGTCTGCGCGCGCCTCGGCGTGCCGATCCACATGCGCAACTTCGCCGCCGAGTACTGGGATCAGGTCTTCACGCATTTCCTCGACGAGTATCGCGCCGGCCGCACTCCCAACCCGGACGTGCTGTGCAACCGCGAGATCAAGTTCAGGACCTTCCTCGAGCACGCCCGCGCGCTCGGCGCCGGGCGCATCGCGACCGGCCACTATGCGCGCACGGCCTACATCGACGGACGCTGGCGCCTGCTGCGCGGTCGCGATGCCGGCAAGGACCAGAGCTACTTCCTGCACGCACTCGGCCAGCACCAGCTCGCCGCCACGCTGTTCCCGCTCGGCGACCTCGAGAAGAGCGAGGTGCGGCGGCTCGCGCGCGATGCCGGCCTGCCGACCCACGCGAAGAAGGATTCGACCGGCATCTGCTTCATCGGCGAACGCGACCTGCGCGAATTCCTCGGCCGCTACATTCCGGCGCGAGCCGGCGAAATCCTCCATCCAGACGGCAAGCGCCTCGGTGAGCATGCCGGCACCTGGTACTACACGATCGGCCAGCGCGGCGGCCTCGGCATCGGCGGGCGCGCCGGTTCGAGCGGCGAGCCGTGGTACGTGGTCGGCAAGGATGTCGTGCGCAACGTGCTGTACGCCGTGCAGGGCAATGCGAATGACTGGCTGCTGTCGCACCGGCTCGAAGCCGGCGCGCCGACCTGGGTCGACGGTGCGGCACCGGCAGCGACCTTCCGCTGCACGGCGAAGACACGCTACCGCCAGGTCGATCAGCACTGTCGCGTGCACCTGGACGGCGACGCGTGCAAGGTCGAGTTCGACGAACCGCAACGCGCGGTGACGCCGGGCCAGTCGGTCGTGTTCTATGATGGCGAGACGTGTCTCGGCGGCGCCGTCATCGAACGCAGCGACGCACGGCTCGGCGGTTGGGAGTACAGCCATGCGTGAAGCGCGCGTCATCGCCCTCGCCGGCGTCCTGCAGGCCTGCACGCTCGTTCGCGGGCTCGCGACCGACGGCCGGGCCGACGCGGCGGCGGTCGAATCGAGTCTGGCCAGCGTGTTCCGCATCGACAGCGACAGCGCGGCCGACGTCTTCGGCGGAATCAGCGGCGTGCGTCTCGGCCTCGAAGTGCTGATCGCCCACCTCGACGGCCCGCAGCGCGATGCCGCGATCGCCCGCCTCGGCATCGGCGTGCTGCGGCTCGAACGCAAGCTCGCTCGCCGCCGGGCGATGCTCGCGCGGTTGCGCGAAGGCATCGATGCCATCCAGCGCCAGGTCGAACACCTCGGCGTTGCCCACGCCAGCGTGCAGGCGCGCCTCGCCGAACTCTATGCGGAGACGCTCTCGCAGTTGACGCCGCGCATCGTCGTGCACGGCAACCCGCTGCACCTTTCCGATCCGCGCCGGGTCGAACAGATCCGCGCGCTGTTGCTCGCGGGCGTGCGCGCCGCGGTCCTGTGGCGCCAGGTCGGCGGCAACCAGTGGCGGCTCCTGCTGCACCGGCGCGAGTACGCGATGCTCGCGCGTGGCCTGCTCGCCCGCTGCACGATGGACCACGGCTGATCGGGGCCGTGGTCGCGCCCGCGATCACTCGGGAGCGCTGACCCGGATGCTGTCGTCGTAGCGCAGGGTCTGCACGGAGCGCGTCTTGCGCCCCATCGCGACGCCGTCGCTCTCGCTGCGCACGATGCGCCCGGACCCGTCGAGGTAGGCGATGGTGTGGGTCGCGACCGCAATGCCCATGATCTTGCTTTCATAGTCGTAGCTGATCGCACGCAGGTTGGCGCCGTCGATCGACTTCGTGCCCTCGTCCCTGACGTTCTTCGCATTCGCGCGCATGTCGTCGAGCGTCTTCGGGACGAGCTGCTTGATCATCCCGCCGAGGTCGAACGGCGGCTTCTGCCACGCGCCGCCGGGGCCGGCCTGCATCCACGTTCCTTCCGGCAGCACGATGAAGCCGCCGGTTTCGGTCGTGATGTGGATGCGTTCGGAGGTGTCGAACTTCGCACTCGATCGCGTCTGCTTGCCGGATTCGTCGGTGCTGACGGTTTCGGTGGCGTAGCGCGCCTTCATCGCCTTCGCGTAGGCCTCGTGCAGGTCACCCGCGGCGTCCGCCCATGCGAACACGGGCGAGACGAGCAGGGTCGCAAGGGCGACGATCCGGGCGAGTCGGGACGAGGAACGATTCATCGGGCACTCCGGCAGATTCGGGTCGCACGATCTTGCCGGGCGGACGCGATCGAGGCAACGGCATCCGCCACGCGCCCGCACGCCTGCTGCGCCGCGTTTGTGGGGGCGCCGGAGCATCGCTAGACTACGCGGCCCGACCGTCCGGCTGAACGCCCGGCGCCCGATTCCAGCCCTGGCCTGCGCCGGATCCACCTGTCGACGCCGCCCATCCCTTCGCGGAGTTGCTCAATGCTTTTCGAGACGCTTGCCACGACCGGCCACGAAGAAGTCGTGTTCTGCCACAACAAGGAAGCCGGCCTCAAGGCGATCATCGCGATCCACAACAGCGTGCTCGGCCCGGCGCTCGGCGGCCTGCGCATGTGGCCGTACCGGAGCGAGCAGGAAGCCGTCGCCGACGTCCTGCGGCTGTCGCGCGGCATGACCTACAAGAACGCCGTGGCCGGGCTGAACCTCGGCGGCGGCAAGGCGGTGATCATCGGCGACCCGGCCAAGGACAAGTCCGAAGCGCTGTTCCGCGCGTTCGGCCGCTTCGTCGAATCGCTCAACGGCCGCTACATCACCGCCGAGGACGTCGGCATCGACGTCAACGACATGGAGTGGGTTTTCCGCGAGACGTCGTTCGTCACCGGCGTGCACCAGGTGCACGGTGGCTCGGGCGATCCGTCGCCGTTCACCGCATACGGCACCCTGCAGGGCCTGATGGCGGCGCTCAACGCGCGCTTCGGCGACGAGGAAGTCGGCCGTTTCAGCTACGCCGTCCAGGGTGCCGGACACGTCGGCATGGAGTTCATCAAGCTGTTGCGCGAGCAGGGCGCGAAAGTCTACGTCACCGACATCAACAAGGACCTCGTCGACCGCGCCGTCGACGAACACGGCTGCATTGCGGTCGGGCTCGACGAGATCTACGACGTCGACGCCGACGTCTACAGTCCTTGTGCGCTAGGCGGCACCGTCAACGAGCAGACGTTGCCGCGCCTCAAGTGCAAGGTCATCTGCGGCGCCGCCAACAACCAGCTCGCCGACGACGCGATCGGTGACGAGGTCACCCGCCGCGGCATCTACTATGCGCCGGACTACGCGGTGAACGCGGGCGGCGTCATGAACATCTCGCTCGAGATCGACGGCTACAACCGCGAGCGCGCGATGCGCATGATGCGCACGATCTACCACAACGTCAGCCGCATCTTCGAGATCGCGCGCCGCGACAACATCCCGACCTACAAGGCGGCCGACCGCATGGCAGAAGAACGCATTGCCGCGATCGGACGCCTGCGCCTGCCGCACCTCGGGGTTCCCGCGCCGAGCTTCCACGGTCGCCGCGGCAGCTGAAGCCGCCGCGCGGCGCGACCCACCCTCCGACCTGCAGGATCCGACCATGCGCCCGTTCCGACTCGGTGACGAACTCGACGCGCTGCGCGAAGCAGTGCAGGCCTTCGCCGACAAGGAGATCGCCCCGCGCGCCAACCTGATCGACCGCGACAACCAGTTTCCGGCCGACCTGTGGCGCAAGCTCGGCGACATGGGCCTGCTCGGCATCACGGTCGCCGAGGAGTACGGCGGCTCCAGCCTCGGCTACCTCGCCCATGTCGTCGCCATGGAGGAGATATCGCGGGCCTCGGGCTCGGTTGGCCTGTCCTACGGCGCGCACTCGAACCTGTGCGTGCAGAACCTCGCCAACAACGGCACCGAAGCGCAACGCCGGCGCTACCTGCCGAGATTGTGCAGCGGCGAATGGGTCGGTGCGTTGGCGATGAGCGAACCCGGCGCCGGCTCGGACGTCGTCGGCAGCATGAGTGCCAAGGCGGAGAAGAAGGGCGACGCCTGGATCGCCAACGGCTCGAAGATGTGGATCACCAATGGTCCGGATGCCGACGTGCTGCTGGTCTACCTGCGCACGGCGCCGAAGCCGGCCGGCAGCCGCTGCATGACCGCCTTCCTCGTCGAGAAGGGCATGAAGGGCTTCTCGACGGCGCAGAAGCTCGACAAGCTCGGCATGCGCGGATCGAACACCTGCGAACTGGTGTTCGAGGATTGCGAGATTCCCGAGGAGAACGTCGTGGGCCAGGTCAACGAGGGCGTGCGCGTCCTCATGAGCGGGCTCGACACCGAACGCCTGGTCCTTTCCGGCGGGCCGATCGGCCTGATGCAGGCTGCGCTCGACATCACCCTGCCCTACGTGCGCGAGCGCAAGCAGTTCAATGCGCCGATCGGCACGTTCGGCATCATGCAGGCCAAGGTCGCCGACATGTACACGGCCCTGCAGTCCGCGCGCGCGTTCGCCTACATGGTGGCGACCGATTTCGACCACGGCGTGAAGTCGCGCATCGACCCGGCTGCCTGCCTGCTCAACGCCTCCCGCAACGCGATCAAGGTCACGCTCGAGGCGATCCAGGCGCTCGGCGGCAATGGCTACATCAACGAGTACCCGACCGGCCGCCTGCTGCGCGACGCCAAGCTCTACGAGATCGGCGCCGGCACGAACGAGATCCGGCGCATGCTGATCGGGCGCGAGCTGTTCCACGGCAAGAGCTGACCGCCCGTCGGCCGCCTTCGGCCGTCCGGACGGCGATATCCAGAATAGGCCGGCGATCACACTCCGCGCCGGCGATTCCCGTTTATCGTCCGCTCAGTTTCCGGGGAAACGCGTCATGACCAAGCGATGGCTTAGTGCGTTGGCGCTGTGCGCCGGCGTCGCGTGGGTGCCCTGCGCCCATGCCCTGCTCAACGAGCATCTGTTCGACAGCGGTTTCGAGGCGATCACGGACCTGCCGGCCAGCGACGCCGAGGCCGCGCGCTTCCTGACCCAGGCGACGTTCGGGCCGACCCCCGAGCAGATCGCGCGCGTGCGTCAGGTCGGCTATTCGGGCTGGATCCGCGAGCAGCTGCTGACCCCGCCGACGCTCGCCCGTCCCTACATGGAAGCCGTGCACGCGGCCATGCAGGCGGCCACGCCGCAGCAGAGCGTCAGCCACAACCAGCGCCTCGACCGCTGGTTCCACACCGCGGTCACGGCCCCGGACCAGCTGCGCCAGCGCATGGCCTATGCACTGAGCCAGATCCTCGTCATATCGGACCAGAACGGCACGCTGGCCGGCGAACCGATCCAGGTCAGCCACTACCAGGACCTGCTGATCCTGTTCGGCGTCGACAGCTACCGCAATCTGCTGCAGAACGTCACGCTGAACCCTTCGATGGGCAAGTACCTGAGCCACTTCCGCAACCGCAAGGCCTCGGCGGATGGCTCGCGCCAGCCCGACGAGAACTACGCGCGCGAGGTCATGCAGCTGTTCACGATCGGGCTGGTCGAGCGCAACCTCGATTTCTCGCCGATCCTCGTCGGCGGGCAGCCCGTGCCGACCTACGAGCAGAACGACATCAGCAATCTGGCCCGCGTGTTCACCGGTTTCAACTACAACAACGCGACCTCGATCGGCAACGGCACGAACACCTATCTGCCGATGACCTGCATCCAGAGCGAGCACGACGTCACCGCGAAGCAGATCTTCACGCCGCCGATCCCCATCGCGGCGAACCAGGCCTGCCTCGACGAGGTCTCGTACGTGCTCGACGTGCTGTCCCTGCATGACAACGTCGCCCCGTTCGTCGCGCGCCAGCTGATCCAGCGCTTCACGAGCAGCACGCCGTCCGCCGCCTACATCCAGCGCGTCGCCCAGAAGTACAACAACAACGGCTATGGCGAGCGCGCCGACCTCGGCGCGGTCATCCGCCAGATCCTGCTCGACCCCGAGGCACGCGCCGCGCCGGGGCCGAACAGCGGCAAGCCGCGTGAACCGCTGCTCAAGCTGACCGCGATGTGGCGCGCCTGGACCCCGCAGCTGCCGGCGGCCGACGCGTTCGGCAACATCCCGATGGGCATGACCAGTCCGACCGGAACCTATGGCCAGCGTCCGCTCGGCGCGGACACCGTGTTCAACTTCTACCAGCCCGACTACATCCAGCCCGGGGTCATCGCGACGGCCGGGTTGTACTCGCCGGAGTACCAGATCCTCAACGAGAGCACGATCACCTCGACCGGCAACAGCCTGTACACGTACAGCTTCAACAGCTGGATCGGCATGTCGAGTCCGCCGACCAACCGCCCGCTGCTCGACCTGTCGCCACTGACCAGCCTCGGCACGAACTACGCCGGCATGGTCGACGAGGCCAACCGCCGCATGCTGTACGGTTCGATGTCGGCCGGCATGCGCACCACGCTCATCAACGCGGTGACCTTCATGGACAGCAGCGTCAGCGCTTCCGAACGCGCGCGTTCGATCATCTATCTCGTGGCGCTCTCGCCCGAGTACGCCGTCCAGCGCTGAGGGCAAGCATCATGAGCCAGCACTCCGAATCGCGCCGCAACTTCCTGCGCCAGCTCTCGTGCACCTTGTGCGCGGGTGGCGCTTCCGCATTCATTCCGCAACTCGAGCTGATCAGCTCCGCGGCGGCCCAGGCCACCGTGCCGGGCTACCGCGCACTGGTATGCGTGTACCTCGCCGGCGGCAACGATGCGTGGAACATGGTCGTGCCCTACGACCAGACGCGCTACGACATCTACCGCACCTCGCGCAGCGGCACCTACGACGCCACCACGAATCCGGGTGGCCTGGCCCTGGCCCGCCCGGCCAACACGAACCAGAACATCGTCAACGGCGCCGACACGTACTTCATGCACCCGGCCCTGGCCGAGCTGCGCACGCTCTACAACCAGGGCAAGCTTGCCCTGCTGCCGAACATCGGCACGCTCGTGCGGCCGATCACGAAGGCCGAATACAACGCGACGCCGGCCGCGCGGCCACCGCAGCTCTACTCGCACAACGACCAGGAGGAGTTCTGGCATCTCGGCCGCACGTCGTCGTTCAACCGCGGCTGGGGCGGCCTGGTCGCCGATCGCGTGCGCGGCGAGAACGTCTACCAGGCGCTTTCGCCGTGCATCTCGATCGGCGGCGCGAACCGCTTCGAGATCGGCGCGCAGACGTTTCCGTACCAGATGTCGAGCGGCGGGGTGTCGTCGCTTTCCGGCATCGGCACAACGGGCGCCAGCTCGCAGCGTGCAACTGCGCTGCAGCAGTTGCTCGACGCGAGCTACACCTCGCCGTACCAGCAGGAATACGCGACCATCCTCGAGCGCTCGCGCGATCTCTATGGCGTGCTCAACGCGGGCCTCGCCACGGGCGGCGTCGGCAACATCGCGACGACGTTCCCGGCGAACAACTCGCTGGCCGACCAGCTCAAGATGGTCGCGCGCATGATCAAGCTCAGCAAGCGGCTCGGTGCCGGCATCGAGCACAAGCGCCAGATCTACTACGTGCGTTTCGGTGGATTCGACCTGCACGACAACCTGATCGCGAACAACGGCCACCAGAACCTGCTGCAGCGCGTTTCGCAGGCGCTCAACGCGTTCTGGACGGCGCTCGGCGAGATCGACGCGTTCGCGCGCGACGAAGTCACCACATTCACGATGAGCGAGTTCGCGCGCACGCTGTCGACCAACGGCAATGGCTCCGACCACGGCTGGGGCAGCGTGCAGATGGTCATGGGCGGCAAGGTCCAGGGCGGCCGCTTCTACGGCACGTTCCCGGATCAGGCCCTCAACGGCACGGTCAGCTTCAGCCGCGGCCAGACGATCCCGTCGACCAGTGTCGACCAGATGGCGGCCACGCTGGCGCGCTGGATGGGCGTCACGTCGGCGACGGAGCTCAACACGATCTTCCCGAACCTGCCGAACTTCGCCAGCAGCGATCTCGGCTTCATGCTGCCCTGACCGGAAACCCGATGCCGCGAGCGCTCCATCACCGCCTGTTCGGCGCAGCCTTGTGCGTGTTCGTTCCGCTCGCCGCGAGTGCCCAGCCGAGCGGCTGCACGAGCATCGCCAGCGTCCCGATCACCTGGAACATCGACTACGCCAACGACATCCAGACGATCTTTTCCACCCGCTGCGCGAACTGCCACGTCGATCATGCCGGCAATCCGCAGGCCGGCCTCGATCTCGACCCGAAATGGTCGTACGAGAACCTCGTCGGCACGCCGTCGGGCAGCGGCGAGATCCTCGTCGTGCCGGGCAATCCGCAGGCCAGCGTGCTGTTCCAGAAGATCAACTGCGACACCCCGGTGGCCGGCTTGCGCATGCCGCGACTGCGCCCCGCCTTGCCGTTGGCCGAACAGGCACTGATCTACGACTGGATCATGCTCGGCGCGCCGCGGATCAGCGACACGATGTTCGCGAGCGGCTTCGAGCCGCGACCCTGAGCCGCCGCGAGTCGGAGCAAGGTGATTCGCGCCGGCGGCAGCGAGCTCGTCGCGGCCGCGTCAGCCGAGACGCGGCTGGGCCAGCCGCGCGAAGAAGTCGCCGAGGATGCCCGGATCCATCGCGGCCAGGAACAGCACGCCGTAGGCCGCGCCCCACAGATGTGCGCTGTGGTTGATGTTGTCGGTGCCGCGCCGGTCCATGTAGATCGAGTAGGCGATGTAGATCACCGCGTAGATGATCGCCGGGCACTTCACGACGAGGATGATGATCGTCGACCACGGATGCAGCAGGACGAACGCGAACAGCACCGCTGAGACCGCGCCGGAGGCGCCGAGGCTGCGGTACGCCGGATTGTTCGCGTTCTTCATGTAGGTCGGCAGGATCGAGACGACGATCGCGGAGAGGTAGAACGCGATGTAGCCGAGCGTTCCGATGCGCTGGCCGAGGTAGGCCTCGATCACGCTGCCGAAGAAGTACAGCGTGATCATGTTGAAGGCGAGGTGCATGCCGTCGGCATGGATGAATCCGTAGGTCACCAGGCGGTAATACTGGCCGCCACGCTTGATCGCCGGTGGCCACAGGATCAGGTCGTTGAGCAGCTTCGCGTTGTTGAACGCGAGGAACGAGATCGCGCCGGTGGCGAGGATGATGACGATCGTGGCGAGCATGGTGGTGGCGTGCTCCGCGTCGGTTGCGGTCAGCAGCTGCGGCCGTCGACCGGCTTGATGTCGAGTGCGTGGACGTCTACGCCGTCCAGGCAGCGCACGTTCACCGCAATCGTCGGCGTGCCGTCCGGTGCGTCGGCGGCCGCGTACGGTGCGCAGCCGCAGGTCGGGCAGAAGTGGTGGGCGATATGGTGCTTGTTGAACCGGTACACGGTCGAGGCGTGCTCGCCGGCGCGGAACGTGACCTGGCTGCGCGGCACGAACCACAGCAGGTAGCCGCGCTTGCTGCACAGCGAGCAGTTGCATTCGATGACGCCTTCGATCGATGCGTCGACGTCGAACGCGATCGCGCCGCAGTGACAGCCGCCTCGATGGGCCATTGCGCTGCTCCGTTCCGGTGATGGCCGAGTATGGCATCGGTCCGGGCGCCGCCGATACATGCGAGGATCGGTGCATGCGAAGTACCGAGCCTCCACGCCTCGCGATCATCGGCGGCGGCCCTGCCGGCCTGATGGCGGCCGAGGCCGCGTGCGCCCTCGGTGTCGCGGTCGACGTGTTCGATGCGATGGGATCGGTCGGCCGCAAGTTCCTCGTCGCCGGCAAGGGCGGGCTCAACCTGACCCATTCCGAACCGTTCGCGCCGTTCGTCGCGCGCTACGCGTCGCGCTCGGTCGAAGTGGCGACGTGGCTCGAGCGTTTCGGCGCGGACGATCTGCGCGCCTGGTCGCGCGCGCTCGGCATCGAAACCTTCGTCGGCAGCTCCGGGCGCGTGTTTCCGCACGACCTCAAGGCGGCGCCCTTGCTGAGGCGCTGGCTGCAGCGCCTGCGCGGCGACGGCGTCGCCTTCCACGTGCGCCGGCGCTGGCTCGGGTTCGACGACGGCGGCGGCTTGCGTTTCGACACGCCCGATGGCCCGGCGCGGGTCGTCGCCGACGCGGTCGTGCTCGCCCTCGGCGGAGCGAGCTGGCCGGTGCTCGGTTCCGATGGCGCGTGGGTACCGGAGCTCGAGCGCCTCGGTGTCGATGTCGCGCCGCTGCGGCCCGCGAACTGCGGATTCGACGTCGGCTGGAGCGCGCACCTGCGCGCGCGCTTCGCCGGTGCGCCGGTCAAGCCGGTCGCGCTCGACTGGCAGGGCGACGGCGAACGCTGGCATCGTCAGGGTGAACTGGTGGTCAGCGAACACGGCCTCGAGGGCAGCCTCGTCTATGCCGTGTCGGCCCGGCTGCGCGAGGCGATCGCGCGTGAGGGCCAGGCCACGATCCACCTCGATCTCGCCCCGTCGCGCGATGCCGCGCGCCTGCTGGGCGACCTGTCGCGCCCGCGTGGTGCACGCACGTTGTCCGAACACCTGCGCCGGCACGCCGGTATCGAGGGAGTCAAGTCGGCGCTGTTGCACGAGATCGTGCCGCGCGAGCAGCGCGACGACCCGCACGCACTCGCCCGGGCGATCAAGGCGCTGCCGATCGTGCTGCGCCATCCACGCCCGCTGGCCGAAGCGATCAGCACGGCCGGCGGCGTGCGCCTCGAGGCACTCGACGATGGCCTCATGCTGCGCGCGCGACCCGGGGTCTTCTGCGTCGGCGAGATGCTCGATTGGGAAGCGCCGACGGGCGGCTACCTGCTCACCGCGGCCATGGCGAGCGGACGCATCGCCGGCGCGGCAGCGGCGCGCCACCTTCGCGCCGGCCACCGCGGCATCGCGACGCGCACCTGAGTACCGGGCGCTACCAGTCGGTGCGCGCCGGCAGCAGCGCCGCCAGCTCCTGGGGTGTCAGGTTGCGCCACTGCCCCGCGCGCAATGCGCCGAGGCGGATGTTGACGATGCGCACGCGCCTGAGCTGGGTCACGCGATAGCCGAACGCGGCCGCCATCAGGCGGATCTGGCGGTTGAGGCCCTGGGTCAGGACGATGCCGAAGCCGAACTTGGCGATGCGCCGCGTTCTGCAGGGCTTCGTCATCTGGCCGTGGATGCGCACGCCGCGCGCCATGCCGGCGAGGAACTCCGGCGTCACCGGCTTGTTGACCGCGACCAGGTATTCCTTCTCGTGGCCGTTCTCCGAGCGCAACAGCTCGTTGACGATGTCGCCATTGCTGGTCATGAGGATCAGGCCCTCGGAGTCCTTGTCGAGGCGACCGATCGGGAAGATGCGCTGCGCGTGGTCGACGAAGTCGACGATGTTGCCCTTGACCGCGTGCTCGGTCGTGCAGGTGATGCCGACCGGCTTGTTGAGCGCGATGTAGACGTGGCGGCGCGTGCCCGGTCGCGCCACCGGCCGCGCACGCACCGGCTGCCCGTCGACCGACACGATGTCGCCCTCGGCCACGCTGTGGCCGATGCCGGCACGGTGGCCATTGAGCGTCACGCGTCCGGCCGCGATCAGGCGATCGGCCTCGCGTCGCGAGCAGAACCCGCACTCGCTGAGGTGCTTGTTGAGGCGCATCGGACGGCAAACGGGCAGAATGGCGCCCCCGCGCGGGGCGCGGCGATGCTGCCATGACCGGTCGGTGTCGTCATCCGCGCTGCGCTGGCACGGCTCGTGCTGCCTGTTTCCCGACCCCTGCTGTGGAGCCGCCCCATGGACAACATCCTGCCGTTCCCGAGTACCGCGCGCGCCCTGCCCGCCGGAATCGGCCTGCTGCCCGTGGACGATGAGGACGAGATCGCCATCCGGCGCTGGGAGCTCGTGATGTCCGGCCAGCGAGGAAGTGAGGAATATCAGAGGCTTGAAGCCCATCTCTCGCACAGGATGTCACGTTGGGACCATGGCCGGCAGTTGCCGCCACGCTGAGCCGCAACCGATCGTCGGGCGCAGGATCAGCTGAGAACGCCGTCGCGGACGGGGTCCGCGCCGTGACGCACGCTTCGCCCCGTCCTGTCGGAGTGGAGCAATTCATGAACGGAGTGGCTGCGGCGTTCGTCGCGTGCCTGCTGGCCGTCGGCGGTGATGCCGCGGCGGCAACCTATGCGGTCGGTCCCGGACGCCCGTACGCGAGCCTGCAGGTCCTGCTGGCCGGCGTGAACCTGCAGCCCGGCGACCTCGTCGAGGTCGACGGCAACGCGACCTATGCCGGCGGCGTGATCCTGCGCGACTCCGGCAGCGCGGCCCTGCCGATCACGATCCGCGGCCTGCGCGTCAACGGCCTGCGCCCGATCCTTTCGGGCGCCGCCAACACGATCGAGTTCCGCCAGTCCAACCACGTCGTCTTCGAGGGCTTCGAGGTGACCGGCGGCACGTCGCGCTGCGTGTTCGTGCCGGCCGCGTTCATCACCTTGCGCGACCTGCTCGTGCGCGATTGCCCGCAGATGGGCATCCTCAGCGCCGACCAGATGTCCGGTTCGATCACGCTCGAGTACAGCGAGATCCGCTCGTCCGGCAGCGGCGAGGGCCGCCATGCCCTGTACCTGCAGTCCGACGAAGTCGCCTATCCGGGCGCCGTGCTGCGCATGCGCCACAACTACGTGCACTCGGGCACGGGCGGCAACCTGCTCAAGAGCCGCTTCGAACGCGCCGAGATCCACTACAACTGGTTCGAGGGCGCGTTCTACCACGAACTCGAGCTGATCGGCCCGGACCCGTTCGAGCAGCAACCGGGCTGGAGCGTCGACCTCAAGCGCGAGGATTCCGAAGTGCTCGGCAACGTGATCGTGCACTCGGGCACGTTCGGCGCGGTCATGCGCTTCGGCGGCGATGGAACCGGCGAGTCTCGCGGCCGCTACCGCTTCGTCAACAACACGGTCGTCGTCAACGGCAGCGCCGGCAACAGCGTCACCGTGTTCCGGCTGTTCTCCGGCATCGAATCGGTCGAGGCGCACAACAACGTGATCTGGCGCAGCAGCGCCGGCACGTTCAACATCGAGCGCACGGTCGAGGCGGAATGGGTTGCCGGGCGGCGCGTGGCCGGCTCGAACAACTGGATCAGCGCGAGCTCGGCCGTGGTCCCGGCCGAGTGGACCGGCACGCTCGGCGGGACCTCGCCCGGCTTCGCCGATGCCGCGGCCTGGGACTACCGCCCTGCGGCCGGCAGCCCGCTGCTCGCGGCCGGCAATGCGAACCCGGTCAGTCCGCCGGCCTGGCCGTTTCCTTCCGCCACGCTGCTGCCGGCGTTCCTGCCACCGATCCGCCAGGCGATCGCGCCCGGAACGGCACTGTCGCGGCCCGTGCAGATGCCGCCGACGATCGGCGCGGTGGTCGAACGGGACGCGATCTTCGCCGACGGCTTCGGGCCCTGAGCCACGCGCGTCACGCGCGGCCACCGCCGGCGGCGTGGCTCACGCCGCTGCAACCGCGATCGATGCCGCCGGCTCGCGCGACGCGGTCAGGGTCAGCAGGACGTCCGCATACCACGCGCAGTTGAGGCTCAGGCGTTCGTCCTGGGCTTCGTCGCGCGAGTCCATGTCGAAGCGCGAGGCGTGGATGCCGAGCAGGGTCCAGGCGCGCAGGTCGCCGCGGCTGCTCAGCGCGGTATCCAATCGGGCCACGACCGGCGCGCCACTCGTGCCGCGGTGCATGCGCGCATCGGTCAGGAAGTAGCCACCCCCCTGGAAGCGGATGCCGAAAGCCGACGCGACGACGGCCTGGCGCGCGACCGGCAGGCGATGCACGGTGTCGTGGAAGCCGAGCGGGAAGCCGACGATGCGCACCGCGGTGCCGATCTCGACCGCATCGAGGTCGGCGAGCAGGTGCTCGGGCGCGAAGGCGAACATCGACCAGGTGTCCGGCAAGGCGCCCCGGTCGAGTTCGATCGCGATGACGTCGATCGTGCCGCCCGCGTCGACGGCCTCGATCCATACCGGTGTGCCGTCGACATGGAGCGGCACCGAGAACGCGACGACCTCGGCGACGTTGCCGGGGTCGACATGCAGTTCGAGTTCGATGCGCTCGGGCCGATGTCCGCTCGCCTCGTCGATGACGACATGGCGGTTGGTGATGACGAACAGGCGTTGGTCGCGCTCGAAGAAGAAGCCGGTGGCGTTGGTCGGCAGCCTGTCGGCCGAATGGGTCGTCACGCGCGTGACCGCGAGCAGCAGGGATTCGATCATGGCGGGGATTGGAACAGGGTGGATGCGGGAGGCGAAAGCCGGCGCACATTCTCGGCGATGCTGGCTGAACGGGTCACGATTGCGGCGCATCGCGACGCATCTTGACGCGACGACTGACTTTCGTCAGGGGCAGGGCCGGCGGCTTTCGCCTACCCTGACCCGTCTCGAACTCACCGGAAGCCCTTGCTCATGCGCCCATCCGTTGCACTCGTCGCCGCCATCGCCATCGCCCTCGGGTTCGCCGAGCCGTCGCCCGCCTCTGCCGACGCCAAGGCCGCAACGGCGGCGAAGGACGAAGCCAATCCGCTGTTCGCACCGAGCCCGCTCGCCTACCAGTTCCCGCCGTTCGACCGCATCAAGGACGCCGACTACCTGCCGGCCTTCGAACGCGGCATGACGGAGAACCGCGCCGAGATCGAGGCGATTGCCGGCAACAAGGAGGCGCCGACCTTCGACAACACGATCGTCGCACTCGAGCGCAGTGGTGCACTGCTCGGTCGTGTTTCGCGCGTGTTCTTCGGCCTGTCCGGCGCGAACACGAACGACGCGATGCAGAAGATCCAGACCGAGATCGCGCCGAAGCTGTCGGCGCACAGCGACCAGACCGTGCTCGACGGCAAGCTGTTCGCACGCATCGAGGCGATCCATTCCGCGCGCGACGAGCTCGGCCTCGACGCCGAATCGAAGCGGCTCGTCGAGCGCTACTACACCGATTTCGTGCGCGCCGGCGCCAAGCTGTCCGACGCGGACAAGGCCAAGCTGAAGAAGATCAACGGCGAGCTCGCGACGCTCGGCACGCAGTTCAACCAGAACCTGCTCAAGGAAACCAATGCCGCGGCACTCGTGGTCGATGCGAAGGAGCAGCTGAAGGGCCTCAACGACGGTGCGATCCGGACCGCGGCCGAAGCGGCCAAGTCGCGCAAGCTCGACGGCAAGTACGTCATCCCGCTGCTCAACACGAGCGGCCAGCCCGCGCTCGCCTCGCTCGAGGATCGCGCAACCCGCCTGAAACTCATGGACGCCTCGCTGACCCGCGGCAGCAAGGGCGGCGAGTTCGACAACCGCGCGATCGTCGCCAGGGTGGTCAAGCTGCGCGCCGAGCGCGCGAAGCTGCTCGGCTTCGCCACCCATGCCGACTACGTGCTCGCCGACGAGACCGCCGGCTCGGTCGCGGCGGTCAACAAGTTGCTCGCCCAGCTCGCCCCGCCGGCGGTCGCCAACGCGCGCGCAGAGGCCGCCGACATCCAGAAGGTCATCGATCGCGAGGGCGGCAAGTTCGAGGTCGGCGCGGCCGACTGGGCCTACTACACGGAGAAGGTGCGCAAGGAGAAGTACGACTTCGACAACGCCGAGCTGCGTCCGTATTTCGAGGCCGACAACGTGCTGAGGAACGGCGTGTTCTTCGCGGCGACGAAGCTGTACGGCATCACGTTCAAGGAACGCCGCGACCTGCCCGGCTATGCGCCCGAGGTGCGCGTGTTCGAAGTGTTCAACGAGGACGGCTCGCCGCTCGCGCTGTTCCTGCTCGACCTGTACGCGCGCCCCGGCAAGCGCGGCGGCGCTTGGGCGAATGCCTACGTGCCGCAGTCGCAGCTGCTCGGCACCAAGCCGGTCATCAGCAACAACCTCAACGTGCCGAAGCCGCCGGCCGGCGAGCCGACCCTGCTGACCTGGGACGAGGCGAACACGCTGTTCCACGAGTTCGGCCACGCCCTGCACGGCATGTTCTCGAACGTGAAGTACCCGCGCTTCGCCGGCACCAGCGTGCCGCGCGACTTCGTCGAGTATCCGTCGCAGGTCAACGAGATGTGGATGACCTGGCCCGAGGTGCTCGCCAACTACGCGAAGCACTACCAGACCGGCGAGCCATTGCCGCAGGCGCTCGTCGACAAGGTCAAGGCCACCGAGAAGTTCAACCAGGGCTTCGCGACCACCGAGTACCTCGGTGCGGCCCTGCTCGACCAAGCCTATCACCAGATCGACGCGAGCCGGGCGCCGACCGCCGACACGATCCTCGCCTTCGAGGCCGATGCGCTCAAGAAGGCCGGCGTCGACTTCGCGCCGGTTCCGCCGCGCTATCGCACGACGTACTTCTCGCACATCATGGGGGGTTACTCGGCCGGCTACTACGCCTACATCTGGAGCGAAGTGCTCGACGCGGACAGCGTGCAGTGGTTCAAGGCCAACGGTGGCCTCACGCGCGGGAACGGCGACCATTTCCGCTCGACCCTGCTCTCGCGCGGCGGCAGCGCCGATGCGCTGCAGCTGTTCCGCGACTTCAGCGGCGGCGAGCCCGACGTCAAGCCGCTGCTCGAACGCCGCGGTCTCGTCGTCAAGCCCTGAGCGGTAGCGCGGGATGAAGGCGCGCGGCCCGGTGCCGACGCGCCCTCATCCTCGAGCCGCGGCGCGTTCGCCGGGCTGGAGACCGCCACGCCGGCGCGGTCACGCATCGCCGTGGCTTGCTAAGCTCCACGCATGGAACTGCGCAACCTGATCGGCGGCCGTGCCTGCGCGGCGCTCGACGGCGAAACCCTCGACGTCCACGAGCCGGCCACCGGTCGCGTGTTCGCGCGCTGCCCGGCCTCGAACGCGCGCGACGTCGACGCCGCGGTCGCCGCGGCGCGACACGCGGCGCGCGATTGGGCGGCCAGCCCG
>JAFLDX010000160.1 GCA_017302215.1 Lysobacterales bacterium | reverse complement strand
CTGGAAACCCTGGCCAACGTCGGCGACACTGAACTCGTCAGCGTTCCCGCCGTGGCACGCTGACCAAACACCGACGCCCAAGCGCGTCGCGATGGCCGACTGCTACACCACGGGTTGGGACACGATCCGCGTGACGTGCCGCCTGCGCGGCACGCCCTTCGGGCCGGCTTCGCCGTTCGCTCCGGCATCCTGCTTTCGCAGCCGGCACCTTCTCCCCGTTCGCACGGCGAGAAGGGACAGCAACCACAGGACAACGTCAGCTGCCCTTTCACCCCGCGCAGCGGGTGCCGGCAGGCGGGTGAGGGGCGTCTTTCGGCGGTCCTGTGCATTCGGATTCAAGGTGTCGTGCGCGGCTTCGGCCGCAAACGCAGCGTGTCCTTCCACTCCATCCGGCCCGTGTCGTTCGCCGCGCCGATTCGCGTAGCCCACGGAACGAACCGGAGCTCGACATGCCCTTCCTTTACCGCATCGGCATCGGCATCGGCGCCGTCGCGCTGGCCGTCGCAAGCCTTGCCGCTGCAGGCGTTCCGCTGCCCGATCGCCTCCTCATCGAAGGCTTCGAGCATGCGCGCGATGCGGCGATCCGGTCACTCTCCGACGACTTCGACGAGCCGGCCACGCTCGGCGACTGGCGGCGCATCTGGCGCGACGAATACTGGCCGGCGGATCAGCTGGAGGGCTTCGACATCGGCGCGACACGCCCCGGCTGGCTGACGATGCGACCGCACACGAGTTCATGGTACGAGGACTACCGCGGCGAGCTCGCCTACAAGATCATCGTCGGCGACTTCGTCGCCAGCGTGCGCGTCGAGGCGCGCAACCGCGACGGCAACGGCGCGCCGGGCAGCGGCAGCGGCGGGCCGATGTCGTCGGAGTATTCGCTGGCCGGCATCCTCGTGCGCGCGCCGCGCGAGGACGTGGCCTGTTGTGACGCGTCATGGTGGCAACCCGGCGGCGAACGCTACGTGTTCCTGTCGCTGGGTTCGGCCGACCAGACCGGCGCGTACCAGTTCGAGGTCAAGACCACGCGCGCCGCGGTGCCGCCGGAGACGCACAGCGTGTCCGTGCTCGCCATCACGCCGGCCTCGGCCACGTCGGCCGAGCTGCGCGTCGCGCGCATCGGCACGGCGCTGCTCATGCTGCTGCGTGAACCGGGGCAGGCGTGGCGCGTGCACCGGCGCTATACGCGCCACGACTTCCCCGAGTCGTTGCAGGTCGGCATGACCGTGTACACCGACTGGGCGATCGCCTCGACCTGGCCCTGGCGCGAACACAACGCGAATGTCATCACGCACGCCTGGCTCGATCCGCTGACGCCCGCGCAGCCCGACCTGCGCGCGCAGTTCGATGGGTTCGGTTTCGAGCGGCCGCAGGTTCCGGCAAACCTGGTCGGCGCCGACCTCGCCGATCCGACGGTGGCCAGCGATGCCGCGCTGCTGGCCTTCCTCGGCGACGCCGTGCCGTGAGCCGGCGTCGCCCCGTGCTGCGCGCCGCGGTGCTCAGCAGTCCTCGGTGCCGATCTTCCACGCGTCCGCTTCCTTGCGCAGCAGGACATTGCACTCGAGGTCCCAGCTGTCCTTGCCACTGCCGGCGCGCGTCTTGATGCGCGCCAGTGCCGCATCGTCGAGCAGCTTGATCGAAGTGATGTCGAGCTTGCCGGCGTGCGCCGGCACGAACATCGCCTTGAACATCGCCTCGCCGCGCTCGCCGTTGCGCTCGGCCTGGCGCTTCGCGTCGGCGGCGCGCTGGCTGCTGAAATACGGCAGCAGGTCGTTGCTGGCCTTGGCCTTGCCGGCCGCCGTCCAGTACTTCGCCAGAGCGGCCCTGGCCGCGTCCGCACCAGCACCGTTGGCGGTGCCCTTCGCGGCGACGCGATCGGCGAGCGGCGCAGGCGCGAGCGCGATGTCGATCTCGTAGCTGCCGAGCACGTCGCACCACTGGTCGCCGCACGCGCCCGAACCTTCGAGCAGCTTGCCGGCGAGGCGGCCGTTGCCGGTCTTCAGTTCGGCGCGCGCGCTCGGGATGTCGTTGATGACGTTGACGCCGCGCGAACTGCACATCCCCTCGGCGTTGCAGGCCATGATCGAATCGGGCGCGTTCTTGTCATCGAGTTCCCAGTGCACCGACGGCGCCTTCTCCTGCAGCATCCAGGCCGTGATCTCGCTGCTGCGGTTCTCGGCATCGTCCCATGCCTTTGCCGGGGGGGCGCGGTCGAAGAGGTAGATGTGGGTGACGGCCTTGCCGTCGCGCGCTTCGGTCCAGGCATAGGCATGGCGCGCTTCGATGTCGGCCTTGCCGCTGACGCGGTCGGCCCGCGCCGCGCCGCTCGCGACGAGCAGCAGAGCGGCAACGGTCGCCGCGGATACACAGGTTCGCATGACAGTCTCCGGATGGGGTGGGCACGCAGGGCATCGGAATGCAGTGCGGTTGAGGAAGCGAACGGCGGCGGATGCTCCGCTGCCGTTCCTCGCGCGCAGGCCGGTGCTGTTCCCACACCACGCAGCGCGGTGCGCGCGGGTGCCATGCTCGCGCCCGCTTCGGGCCACTTCTAAAAGCCCCATTCCCGCCGTCATCCCGGCTTTCGCCGGAATGCGGGGGTCGAGGCTCCCTTCAGCGCCGCGCGCGCACCGGCAACGGCGTTGCATCCGGCGCAGTGGCCGGCTGCCTCGCCAGTGCGTCGAGGGCTACCGCGATCGCGCGATCGAGCTGCGGATCGCGCCCGGCGGCGACTTCGGCCGGCCACTGCTCGACCTCGATGTCGGGCGCCACGCCGACGTTCTCGATCGCGTAGCCCTCCTCGGTGCGGATCGCGAGGTTCGGCGAGGTGATGCTGCCGCCATCCATGAGGTCCGGGTAGCCGAGGATGCCGACCAGGCCGCCCCAGGTGCGCTTGCCGACGATCGGGCCGAGCTCGAAGCGGCGGAACATCCACGGCAGCAGGTCGCCGCCCGAGCCGGCCGTCTCGTCGGTGATCATGACCTTCGGGCCGAACACGGCGCCGCGCGGCGAGACGAGGTCGGCGCCATAGCGCAGCTTCCAGTGCGCGATCAACGGTCGGCGCAGGATGTCGATGTAGTAGTCGGCGACCTGGCCACCGCCGTTGAAGCGTTCGTCGAGGACGATGCCGGCCTTGTCCGACTGCGGGTAGAAATAGCGCTTGAACGCCGCGAATCCGGCCGTCGTCGTGTTCGGCAGGTGCACGTACGCGAGCCGGCCGTTGCTCTTCTTCTCCACGTAGCGCAGGTTCGACTCGACCCAGTCGAGGTAGCGCAGGCTGTCGTCGTCGGCCACCGGCACGACCGTGACCTCGCGCGCGCCACGGCCGTCGGCGGTCGGACCGACGCGCAGGCGCACCTGGCGGCCGGCCTTGTTCTCGAGCAGGGCATGCACGCTGGTCGGCGCGCGCAGGTCGACCCCGTCGACCGCGAGCAGGAACTCGCCTTCGCGAACCTCGACGCCCGGCGTGCGCAACGGCGAGCGCAGGTCAGGGTTCCAGTTGAGTCCGCCGAGCACCTTGTCGAACCGGTAGCGGCCATCCACGATCGTGTAGTCGGCGCCGAGCAGGCCGACTTCGATCTTCTTCGGCCTGGACGGATAGTCGCCCGGACTGAGGTAGCTGTGCCCGACCGAGAGCTCGCTCAGCATCATGCGGATCACGCTGTCGAGATCGGCCCGCGTGGCGAGGTCGGGCAGGAACGCACGATACTTCTCGCGCATCCTGGGCCAGTCGACGCCGTGGAAGTTGTCGGCGTAGAACCAGTCGCGGTTGATGCGCCAGGCATCGTCGAGGATCTGCCGCCACTCCGCGCGCGGGTCGACCGCGACGGCGATGCGATCGAGCGCGAGCTTGCCTTCGCCGGGCTTCAGTTCGTCCTTCACTTCGCCGGCGAACCAGTCCTTGCCGCTGCGCCAGGCGATGCGCTTGCCGTCGGCGGAGAGGCGGAAGTCGTCGACGCCCTTCGCGAGCGTCTTCGCCTCGCGTGCCTCGAGCGTGAAACGCTTCAGTTCGCCGGCGCCGCCGAAGGCATCGAACGAGCGCAGGCCGCTCGTCTCGAGGAAGAAGATCTCGCCGCTCGCGCCGACGCGCAGGCCGCGCCGCGTGCCGGTGCCGGCCGGCAGGGCGACGATGCGGTCGCCGATGCCGTCGGCATCGATGCGGACCTGCACCTGCGATGGCGTCTTCGCGGCATCGTCCTCCGCTTCCTTCTCGCCGTCCTTCGCAGGCGCCGGCTTCGCCTCGGCCTCGTCGCTCTGCGGCGGAATCGCATTCGGTCCGTCCCTGCGCAGAGTGATCGCGTACAGGCCATGGCTCATCGCATTGTCGTTGTTGGCCTGCGAGAACCAGTCCTTGAGCGGGCCGGCGTCGGTCGAGGCGAGCACGTAGAGGAATTCGCCGTTCGGGTCGAACACCGGCTCGACCATTTCCGAAAGACCGTCGGTCAGGCGCAGCGAGCGACCGCTCTCGACCGACCAGGCATGCACGGTCTGGATCAGTCCGGCGTTCTGCACGGTGTAGGCGAGCCAGCGCGAATCGGGCGACCAGTTTGCGCTCATGAGGTCGAGCGGCGAGTACACCGGCTCGGACGCGATCTTCGTCGTCTTGCCCGAGGCGAGGTCGATCACCCACAGCGACTGGCTGTTGTCCTGGTAGGCGAGGCGCTTGCCGTCCGGCGAGAACAGCGGCGTGTCGTAGTAGCCGGCGCCGTCGAGCGTGTACCGGCGTGGCGTGCCGCTGCCGTCCTGCGCGCCGACGTACAGTGCGTACTCGCCGTCGGCGTCGGAGAACCAGGCGATGCGCCGGCCATCGGCGGACCACGCCGGCGAGTGGTCGTTGGCACCGGGTGCGCGCGTGATCTGGCGCGGATCGCCCTTCTCGGCCGGCACCGTGACGATTTCGCCGCGGTAGTTGAAGGCGATGCGCTTGATGTCCGGCGAGACCGCCGCTTCGCGCACCCATTTCACGTCGCTGGCGATGCGCGGGCGCGTCTCGGCGAGATCCGATACCGCCGAAACGACGAGACGCCGGGTCGCGCCCGAGCGCGTGTCGAGTTCATGCAGCCAGCCGGCCTGTTCGAACACGATCGACCCGTTGGCATCGGCATCGGGCGAAGTCACCGGGAAGTCGGCGAAGGTGGTCAGCCGGGTCGACTGCTTCGTGCCGGCATCGTATCGATACAGGTTGAACTCGCCGTCACGGTCGGAGTTGAAGTACAGCGTCGCGCCGATCCACATCGGATCGGTGTCGTTGCCGCCGCCGGCCGGCTTGGGCACCTCGACGACGGCGAGGCTGGCGAGGTCGAGCAGCCAGATGCGGCTCTGCGTGCCGCCGCGGTAGTTCTTCCACTGGCGGAACACTTCATTGTTCGGCGAATAGGCGAGGGTCTTGCCGTCCGGCGAGACGGCGGCCTTGAAGCCGCTCGGCACCGGCAGGCGCTTCGGCACGCCGCCGGCGACCGGCACGGTGTACAGCAGCGACAGGCGGTTCGTGAACTGGCCCTCCTCGGACTGGAACAGCACCTCGCCGGCCGGCGTGAAGCCGCGCACGAGGTCGACGCCCGGGTGCCAGGTCAGGCGCTTCGCCTCGCCGCCGGCCGCCGGCATGACGTAGACGTCGATGTTGTCGCCGTATTCGGCGCTGAACGCGAGCCAGCGCCCGTCGGGCGAGAACTTCGGCGTGAACTCGCGGCCCGGTGCCTGGGTCAGGCGGCGCGCGCTGCCACCCGCGCGCGGCACGAGCCAGAGGTCGTTGTCGTAGCCGAAGGCCACGCTGTCGCCATGCACGGCCGGGCTGGCCAGCATGCGCGTGTCGCGCGAGTCGATGGCGTGGGCAGGGCCGATCAGGCACAGGGCTGCGACGGCCCAGCTTGCATGGCGCTTCATCCGTGTTCCTCCCGATGTGTGGGCGCAGGATACCGGTCCGGCATGCCGCCTCGACAGCGCCGGAAGTCGTGCCCGTGGCCGCATTGCCGGGCCGATCCGGGCGAGGCTAGACTCGCCGGCGATGCCGCTGGAGCCCGCAATGGCGCTGTCCGCCCGCTTCGTGCTCGTTCTCGCCTCGATCATCGGCATGACGGCGTCCGCCGTCGAACCGGCAAAGGATCCTTCGATGACCCGCCATGCCAAGGGCAGCTTCAGCGTCGATCTCGTCACGCTCGCGGTCAATGAAAGCGTCGCCGACGACCTGCGCGGACGCATGTCGATCAACAAGCGCTTCAGCGGCGATCTCGAAGCGACCTCGGTCGGCGAGATGCTGACCGCCGGCACGCCGACGCGCGGCTCGGCGGCCTATGTCGCGATCGAGCGCGTCACCGGCACCCTGCAGGGACGCAAGGGCGCGTTCTCGCTGTACCACACCGGCGTCATGGATCGCGGCGCGCCGAGCCTGTCGGTGCGCATCGTTCCCGATTCGGGCAGCGACGAACTGGCCGGCATTGCCGGCACTCTCGAGATCATCATCGCCGACGGCCAGCACGCCTACGATCTGGCCTACACGCTGCCCGAGTGATTCCCGGAGTGCGCACCGCGCGGGCTCACTCCTCGCGGCCGGCCAGTACGCTTCGCAACGCGCCTTCGAACACCTCGACCGGCTGGCCGCCCGAGATCAGGTAGCGGTCGTTGATGATGACGGCCGGCACCGAGTGGATGCCCTTCGCGGCCCAGGACGCCTCGCGCTCGCGCACGGCATCGGCGTACTCGCCCGAAGCGAGCACGGCGCGTGCGCGCGTGCCGTCGAGGCCGGCCGCCTCGGCTGCGCGCACGAGCACGTCGCGATCGGAGACATCGGCGCCATCGCTGAAGTACGCCGCGAGCAGCGCATGCTTGAGCGCACGCGCCTGCCCGGCTCCTTCGAGCGCGGCCCAGTGCAGCAGGCGGTGCGCATCGAACGTGTTCCAGATGCGTTCGCGCGGGCCGAAGCGGAAGCCGAGCGCGTCGCCGCGCTGGCGGATCGCCTCGCGCGTGGCTTCGAGCTGCACAGCCGACGCGCCGTACTTGCGTGCCAGATGTTCGTCGATCGCCTCCCCGTCGGCACCGAGATCGGGGTTCAGCTCGAACGGCTGGAACGCGATCGCGACCTCGACATCGTCACCGAGCTTCGCGATCGCCTGCTCGAGCGAATGCAGGCCGATCGCGCACCACGGGCAGACCACGTCGGAAACGAAATCGATGTGCAGGCGGTTCGTGGCGGTCGTCATCGGCGGATCCGGGCTCGGGAGATCGGTTGATGTGCGTGCCGCGGCGGCGGATTCAAGACGCGTTCGGCCCTTCATCCCCGGCCGTACGCGCCACGCGCGCGCCGAGAACGGACGCCGCGGCGAGCACGCCGGCGGCGATCAGCAGGCTCGTGCCGATGAACGGGATCGGTGCGTCGGCACCGCTCGAGATCGAGTAGACCCAGCCGAAGAACAGCGGCGACAGCACGCCGGCGATGCTCGCCACGCTCATGTTCGCGCCCTGCAGCTGGCCCTGCTCCGATTCGGACACGCGCCGC
>JAFLDX010000159.1 GCA_017302215.1 Lysobacterales bacterium | reverse complement strand
CCTCGCGCGTGGCAGCGAAACGACCGTGCAGAAGCGCGCGTGCCTTCGCGGCGAGCACGAGCGACTGGCCCGCGCGCGGGCCTGCACCCCAGCGCACCCATTCGCGCACGTCGGCGAGGCCGTCGGCGGACGGGCGCGAGGCGCGCACGAGGCGCGTGATCCAGGCCATCACGTCGTCGCCGACGTGGACCTCGCGCACGAGCTTCTGCAGGCCGATGACTTCGGCGCCGTCCATGACCACGCCAACCTTGCCTCCTGCGCCGCCGGTCGTGCGCGCGAGGATCGCGCGCTCCTCCGCCTCGCTCGGGTAGCCGACGCGGATGTGCAGCAGGAAGCGGTCGAGCTGCGCTTCCGGCAACGGATAGGTGCCGGCCTGTTCGAGCGGGTTCTGCGTGGCCAGCACGAAGAACGGTTCGGGCAGCGCATGCGTCGTGCCGGCGTAGCTGACCGTGTGCTCCTGCATCGCCTCGAGCAGGGCGGCCTGGGTCTTCGGCGGCGTACGGTTGAGCTCGTCGGCGAGCAGCAGGCTCGTGAACACCGGCCCCTTCTGGAACTGGAAGTAGCGCTTGCCGGTGCCGTGGTCCTCCTCGAGGATCTCGGTGCCGAGGATGTCGCTCGGCATGAGGTCCGGCGTGAACTGGATGCGCCGGAACGGCAGCGCGAGCGCCTCGCCGAGCGTGCGCACGAGCAGGGTCTTGCCGAGCCCCGGCACGCCCTCGAGCAGGCAATGGCCCCCGGCGAGCAGGCCGATCAGCAACTGTTCCACGACCTCGTTCTGGCCGACGATGGCCATGCCGATCGCCTCGCGCAGGGATCGAAGACGCGCCACGCGTGTCTCGATGTCGTGTTCGTTCACGGTCTCGCCCATCGTCGTCATTCCGTCGGAAACATGGCCATCATCGCCGGCGCGGCGACCGCGCGCACCTGCTCAACGTCATTGTCCGTCGTTGTGTCGCCGCCCGCGCTCCATGCATCCTGCGGGAGCGACTTCAGTCGCGATGCCTTCGGTGGGTCTTGCCTTCAGGGACCGGCTTCAGCCGTGGGGCTCGTGCCGTACCACGCACCAAAGGAGAAGCATCACGGCTGAAGCCGGTTCCTGCAGGTATTGCATCGGGGAAGCTCAGGACGACAACGCGTACACCACGATGTTGACCGCGAACTTCGTGTTGTCCTCGGCCAGGAAACGCTTGTTGCGCCAGTCGTAGTCCCACTCGCAACCGTAGTCCTTGTTGCTGTAGAGCACGCCGAGCCGACCGTCGATCTCGATTCCCTTGAGGTAATCGTGCACGAGGTCGTCGCCCCAGCCATTGAGCTCGAAGCCGGTCGCGGGCGGGCCGTCGAAGCGGAAGAAGCTGCGGTAGAGCGCATGGCTCTTCGGCAGTTTCTGCAGGGCGTCGCGACCGAAGAGGCGCGCCATCTCGGCCTCGAACGAGCGTGCGAACAAGCCATCGATGTCGTGGTTGCAATCGTCGACGAAGACGAAGCCGCCATTGCGCACGTAGGCCTCGAAGTTGCGCCGCTCGTCGGGATTGAACTCGACCAGCTTGTGTCCGGCGAGGTAACAGAAGGGCGACGACAGCATGCGCGGATCGGCGAGCGGCATGACATGTTCCTTCGGGTCGACGCGCAAGGTCGTGTACTGCACGAGCGCGTCGAGCAGGTTCGACGGCATGCGCTGGTCGACGTCCCAGTCGCCCGACTCGTACATCAGGCGCGTGAAGCGGAAATCGTAGGCGGCCGACTGTGCGCGCGCCGTGCTCGGCAGCAACGGCACGATCGCAGCGCCGGCGAGCAGGCGCAGGAATTCGGCGCGGGTCACGGTGACACGCTGGCTTCCCTTCGCCCCGCGCGAGCGGGGAGAAGAGCCTGCCCCGGACGCGATCCGGGGTGGCGCGACAGCGCCGGATGAGGGGCCGGCTTGCACGCGCCGAAGGGAGCCATGAGGGCAGGAGCGCCCCTCATCCGCCTTCGGCACCTTCTCCCCGTGGTCACGGGGAGAAGGGAACGCAGGGCTGCGTCGACACGTTGGCTCCCCTTCGCCCCGTGGTCACGGGGAGAAGAGAACGGATGGGGTGCATTGAATCGCTGGCTTCCCTTCGCCCCGCGCGAGCGGGGAGAAGAGCCTGCCCCGGACGCGATCCGGGGTGGCGCGACAGCGCCGGATGAGGGGCCGGCTTGCCCGCGCCGAAGGGAGCCATGAGGGCAGGAGCGCCCCTCATCCGCCTTCGGCACCTTCTCCCCGTGGTCACGGGGAGAAGGGAACGGATGGGGTGCATTGAATCGTCCGCTTTCCTTCGCCCCGTTGGCACGGGGAGAAGGGAACGCATGGGCTGCGTCCACACGTTGGCTTCCCTTCTCCCCGCGCGAGCGGGGAGAAGGTGGCGCGGCAGCGCCGGATGAGGGGCCGGCTTGCACGCGCCGAAGGGAGCCATGAGGACAGGAGCGCCCCTCATCCGCCTTCGGCACCTTCTCCCCGTGGTCACGGGGAAAAGGGAACGCATGGAGGGAAGCGAGGACGCGAGCATCGATTCACCCTGCCCGTCCGCGGCCGCTTACACCGCGTCGGAGAGCGAGGTGAAGGTGAAGTCGCGGATCTTCATCGGCGGGATCATCATGACGAACGGCGACTCGTCGTCGCCGACCCGCACCGGCTTGCCGATCTCCTCGATGTTGTTGAGCATGATCACCGGCGATTCGTTGAAGCGGAAGTTCTTGATCGGATACTTCACTTCGCCGTTCTCGACGTAGAACGTGCCGTCGCGCGTGAGGCCGGTCAGCAGCACGGTCTGCGGATCGACCATGCGGATGTACCAGGTGCGCGTGACGAGGATGCCCTTGCGGGTCGACTTGACGAGGTCCATGGTCGACTTGTCGCCGCCGACCATGATCAGGTTGCCCGGCATCGCGGTGGCCGGCTTCTCCTTGTTCTTCGCCCAGTAGCGCGAGTAGCGCAGATTCTCGACCTTGCCCTTGCTGATGATCGGCATGCGCGAGCGCGCCATGCCGTCGTTGTCCCACGGCAGCACTTCGGCACCGGCCTCGGTCGGATCGGCGTAGATCGTCACGCGCGGGTCGTAGACTTGCTCGCCGATCTTGTTGCCGCCGCCCTTCTTCGACAGGAAGCTGCGACCCTCGTCGGCCTGGCGCGCGTCGAAGCCGAACATCATGAAGGAAACGAGCCCGGCGGTCGCCGCCGGTTCCATGATGACGGTGTACTTGCCTGGCTCGAGCGCCTTCGCGTCGCGCGAACGCTTGGCCTTGTCGATCGCGACCTTGATCTCGCTCTTGGCATCGAAGCGCTCGACGTCGGCCACGTTGCGCGCGACCCAGCCCGACCCGGTGCCGTCCTCGGTGCGCACGGTGCAGGTGAAATCGACGTTGGTGGTCTTCTGGTAACCGAAGTTGCCCTTGCTGTTGGCGATCGCCGAGAAGCCCTGGCTGTCGGCCAGGAAGCCCGCGGCGACTAGCTTGTCGGCCTTGCACGGCCCGATCGAGTCGGCGGCGACCTGGGCGCGGAATTCCGGCGTGATCGCCGCGGTCTTCTCGCTGTAGGTCTTCGTCGCCTTGTAGTCCTGCTTGTCGATCGCCGGCATGAACTCGGGGTTTTCCGGCGCGAGCCGGGCGAGTTCCTCGGCGCGCGCGACGACCTTGGCCAGCGAGGCGTCGTCGAACTCGTTGATCGTCGCCACGCCGACGCGCTTGCCGAACGCGACCTGCACGCCTAGCTGGGTGTCGGTGACGATGCCGCTGGTCGACACGGCGTTGCGCGCGTAGCGGATGTTGCCGTCGATCGAACCGCCGAGCGTGGCCGTGCATTCGTCGGCTTTCGACAACGCGATCACCTTGTCGAGAATCGCCTTGGCTTCTTGTTCGCTGTAGATGCTCATGGAAGGACTCCTGCGGTCAGCCGAGGCTGCGTGCGGTGTTGATGACGTTGATGCCGTCGAAGCGGGCCGTGCTCGAACCGTGCGAAACCGCCGAGACCTGGCTCGGCTCGCCCTTGCCGTCGAAGAACGAGCCACCGATGCGATAGTCGCTTTCGTCGCAGATCGCCGAGCAGGCATTCCAGAACTCGGGCGTGCGGATCTGGTAGGCCACGTCCTCGATCATCTGGGTGACCTTGCCGTCCTTGATCTCGTAGAACAGCTGGCCGCCGAACTGCGCGTTGTAGCGCTGCTGGTCGATCGAGAACGAGCCCGCGCCGATGATGTAGATGCCGTTCGCGACGTTCTTGACCATGTCCGCCGGCACGAGCTTCTGCTTGCCCGGCGCGAGCGAGACGTTGGCCATGCGCTGGAACTGCACGCTCGACCACGAATCGGCGTAGCAGCAGCCCTGCGATTCCTTCTCGCCGATGATGTGGGCCTGGTCGCGGATCGCCTGGTAGTTGACGAGGATGCCGTCCTTGACCAGGTCCCAGCGTTTCGTCTTGATCCCTTCGTCGTCGTAGCCGACCGCGCCGAGCGAATGCGGCTGCAGCTTGTCGGCGAACAGGGTGACCTTGTCGCTGCCGTACTTGAAGTCCTTCGACTTCCATTTGTCCAGCGTGGCGAAGCTCGTGCCGGCGTAGTTGGCCTCGTAGCCGAGCACGCGATCGAGCTCGAGCGGGTGCCCGACCGACTCGTGGATGGTCAACCAGAGGTGGGCCGGGTCGAGCACGAGGTCGTACTTGCCCGGCTTGACCGACGGCGCCTTGAGCTTCTCCTGCGCCTGGCGCGCGGCGATCGCCGCGTCCTCGACGATGTCGTAGGAATGGGTGTAGCCGATCGTGCCGCCCGGCATCTCGACCTTGTGCTCCTTCTTCGGCACGAGGTATTCGTAGCCCATGCCCATCGGCGAGGACAGCCCGGCGCGCGCGCGGAACTTGCCGCTCGCCTTGTCGATCGCGGTGACGTTGACCGGCGCCCAGATGCGGTGGATGTCCTGGTCGATGTAGCTGCCGTCGGTCGAGGCGAAGTACTTCTGCTCGTTGACCTGGAACAGGGTCGAGTTGATGAAGCTCGCGCCGGCCTTCATCGCCGCGGCATTCGCCGCGAGCAGCAGTTCGACCTTCTCCTTGACCGGCACTTCCATCGCGTTGCGCTCGATCGGCGTTGCCCACGACACTTCGCCGACGCCCTTCGTTTCGGCCAGCTGGACCGGCTCGATGGTCAGGCGCGAATTGGCCTTCGCGATCGCCACCGCCTGCCTGGCCGCGCGCGCGACTGAATCGGCAGAGAGGTCGCCGCTGGCGGCGAAGCCCCAGGTTCCGTTGGCGATCACGCGCACGCCGATGCCGGTCGATTCGGTGTTGACAACGTTCTGCACGCGGTCCTCGCGCGTGACGATGAACTGGCGCAGGTAACGCCCGATGCGCACGTCGCAGTAGGTCGCGCCGCCGTCCTTCGCCGCGGCGAGCGCGGTATCGGCGAGGCGCTTCTTGAGCGCGACATCGATCTTCGTGGTCAGCACGTCCGCCGCGACCACGCGACCCCACGCCGGCAGCAGGGCGATGCCGAGGCCTGCGCCTGTCGCCTTGAGAAAATCACGTCTTTCCATCATCGACTCCAGTCACGGCCAGGTTGGAATGGGGACACGCGCGTTCGGGAAATCCGGTCAGACCCGATCGCGGCTGAGGCCGCTCCCACAGGGCGTCGACTCCGTGGGAGCGGCTTCAGCCACGACGACCCTTGTCCAGACCCTCCCTGGGAGATGCCGGCTGCGGGCCATGCGGCGCAGCCACGATGCTCGCCCCGGCACCGGCGGGCGTCATGTGGCAAATGGCATGGCTTGCCTGCCGCGCTCATCCGATGCTGCGTGCGGTGTTGATGACATTGATGCCGTCGAAGCGGGCCGTGCTCGATCCGTGCGAGACCGCCGAGGTCTGCATCGGCTGGCCCTTGCCGTCGAAGAACGAGCCGCCGAAACGGTAGTCGCCATCGCCGCACACCGCCGAGCAGGCGTTCCAGAACTCGGGCGTGCGGATCTGGTAGGCCACGTCCTCGAGCATGCGCGTGACCTTGCCGTCCTTGATCTCGTAGAACAGCTGGCCGCCGAACTGCGCGTTGTAGCGCTGCTGGTCGATCGAGAACGAGCCGTCGCCGATGATGTAGATGCCGTTCTCGACGTCCTTGACCATCTCGGCCGGCGTCAGCGGCGCCTTGCCGGCAGCCAGCGAGACGTTGGCCATGCGCTGGAACTGCACGCTGCGCCACGAGTCCGCGTAGCAGCAGCCCTGCGATTCCTTCTCGCCGAGGATGTGCACCTGGTCGCGGATCGCCTGGTAGTTGACGAGGACGCCGTCCTTGACCAGGTCCCAGCGTTTCGTCTTGATCCCTTCGTCGTCGTAGCCAACCGCGCCGAGCGAATGCGGCTGCACCTTGTCGGCGAACAGCGTGACCTTGTCGCTGCCGTACTTGAAGTCCTTCGACTTCCACTTGTCGAGCGTGGCGAAGCTCGTGCCGGCGAAGTTGGCCTCGTAGCCGAGCACGCGGTCGAGCTCGAGTGGATGCCCGACCGACTCGTGGATCGTCAGCCACAGATGCGAGGGATCGAGCACGAGGTCGTATTTGCCGGGCTTGACCGACGGCGCCTTGAGCTTTTCACGGGCCTGCTTCGCCGCCGCGACCGCGTCCTCGCGCATGTCGTACGACTGGCTGTAGGCGACCGCCCCGCCCGGCAGCTCGATGCGGTGCTCCTTCTTCGGCGCGAGGTACTCGTAACCCATGCCCATCGGCGCGGACAGGCCGTCGCGCGTGCGGAACTTGCCGCTGGCCTGGTCGACTGCGGTGATCGACAGCGGCGCCCAGATGCGATGGATGTCCTGGTCGATGTAGCTGCCGTCGGTCGAGGCGAAGTATTTCTGCTCGTTGACGAGGAACAGCATCGAATTGACGAAGTTCGCGCCGGCCTGCATCGCCGCGGCGTTCACGCCGAGCAGGAGGTCGACCTTTTCCTTGACCGGCACCTCCATCGCGTTGCGTTCGATCGGCGTCGACCATGCCACCTCGCCGACGCCTTTCGTCCCGGCCAGCTGGACGCGCTCGCCGCCGAGCCTCGCGTTGGCCTTGGCGATCGCGACCGCCTGCCTGGCCGCGCGGGCCACGGCCTCGCTGGCGAGGTCGCTGGTGGCCGCGAAGCCCCAGGTTCCATCGGCGATCACGCGCACGCCGATGCCGGTCGATTCGGTGTTGACGACGTTCTCGACCTTGTCCTCGCGCGTGATGACGAACTGGTTGAGGTAACGTCCGATGCGCACGTCGCAGTAGCTCGCGCCGGCTTCGCGCGCCGCGTCGAGGGCGACGTCGGCGAGGCGCTTCTTGACCGCGACATCGAGCTTCACGAGCAGGGCTTCGGCGGCGATCGCACGGCTCCAGGCCGGCACGAGCAGGGCACCGGCGCCGATGCCGGCGGCCTTGATGAAATCACGTCGTTGCATGGCACCCTCCGCGAAGTGGCTGGCGCATCGTCACGCGTCGCCGGCCGCGGCGCATGTGACGAAAGCCGTGGGCACCCGGAC
>JAFLDX010000158.1 GCA_017302215.1 Lysobacterales bacterium | reverse complement strand
CGCCAAACCGCTCCGCGCCGATCTTCGTCAGCGCCGCCGTCAGCGTCGTCTTGCCATGGTCAACATGGCCGATCGTGCCCACGTTCACGTGCGGCTTCTTGCGCTCGAACTTCTCTTTCGACATGGCGGCGTTCTTCTCAGGATATCGATGAAAGGAGGGGGAAAAGCATGGTGCTCACGAATGGAATCGAACCATCGACCTCTTCCTTACCAAGGAAGTGCTCTACCGACTGAGCTACGTGAGCGCTTGTCTCGGCAGTCGTCCGCGACTGCGATTCACACACCAGCCTCCATGCTGGACTCTAGACGACGGTTGACGCACGGGCCTCGCGGGCAGTTCAGTGGAGCGGGAGACGGGAATCGAACCCGCACAATCAGCTTGGAAGGCTGAGGTTCTACCATTGAACTACTCCCGCCCGGCGCGGAAATCTTTCTCCAACTGCTGCCTGCACAACGGTTTTTCAACTCGGCGCGGGCGTGGAACGGATGACGCTTGAACGGGTGGAGGGAGGTGGATGACTCCGGGCATCCTGCCCTCCGCCCCTCCGGGGCCGCGCCGCTTTCGCGTCGCGTTCCGATCCGCCTCCTGCGGATCGGTCGAACCGGCATTCTCATCGGTGGTTCGAACCCACCTCTTCGAAGCTTCCACGCACTTGGAACTGGTGGAGGGAGGTGGATGACTCCGGGCATCCTGCCCTCCGCCCCTCCGGGGCCGCGCCGCTTTCGCGTCGCGTTCCGATCCGCCTCCTGCGGATCGGTCGAACCGGCATTCTCATCGGTGGTTCGAACCCACCTCTTCGAAGCTTCCACGCACTTGGAACTGGTGGAGGGAGGTGGATTCGAACCACCGAAGGCGTGAGCCAGCAGATTTACAGTCTGCCCCCGTTGGCCGCTTGGGTATCCCTCCAAAACGGAGCCGCGCATTCTCACGGACCGACCCGGGGGTGTCAACTGTCGGCGCGTCGCCGAACGCACCGCGAAACGTGCCGCGACCCCGCGCTCAATCCGGCCGCAGGCTCGCGGCCTCCTCGTCGACGCGGCGCACGACCTCCATCACCTTGAGCGCGTATCGGGCCAGCGCCACGTCGACGTCCGCCTGCGGGACCCATGCCGGCACCGCGACCGGCTTGCCGTCGGGCGCGTCGAGCGCAACGAAGGTGATCACGCAATGGGTGGCGACGCGCCCGCGCGTCGACTTGAGATCGCGCGCGACGACGTCGACGACGATGTGCATGCTCGAAGTGCCGGTGTGCACCAGCTTGCAGCGAACGTCCACCAGGTCGCCGATCAGGATCGGTGCGACGAAGCGGATGCCCCCGAGCGCCACGGTCACGCAGTAGCGGCCGCTCCAGCCGACCGCACAGGCATAGCCGGCCTGGTCGATCCACTTCATGACGGTGCCGCCATGGACCTTGCCACCGAAATTGACGTCGGTCGGCTCGGCGAGAAAACGCAACTGGAGTTCGCGCTGCTGGCCTGGCATCGGGGCGGGCGTCCGGACGGATCAGACGTTGAAGCGGAAATGCAGGACGTCGCCTTCCTTCACGACATACTCCTTGCCCTCGAGGCGCAGGCGGCCGGCTTCGCGCGCACCGGTCTCGCCCTTGTAGCGGATGTAGTCATCGTAGGCGATCGTCTCGGCGCGGATGAAACCACGCTCGAAATCGGTATGGATCACCCCGGCCGCCTGCGGCGCGGTTGCGCCGACCCGCACCTGCCAGGCCCGCACTTCCTTCTCGCCGGCGGTGAAATAGGTCTGCAGGCCGAGCAGCGCGTAGCCGGCCCGGATCACCCGGTTCAGGCCCGGCTCGTCGAGGCCCATGTCACGCAGGAACTCGTCGCGGTCGGAGTCGTCGAGCTGGGCCAGTTCCTCCTCGATCGCGGCGCACACGGGCACGACCTGGGCACCCTCCTGCGCCGCACGTTCGCGCACGCGCTCGAGGAACGGGTTGTCGCGGAAACCGTCTTCGCGCACGTTGGCGATGTACATGAGCGGCTTCAGCGTCAGCAGGAACAGGTCGCGGACGAGCTGGCGCTCCTCGTCATCGAGGCCGGCCGAGCGCGCGGCTCGGCCGGCGTCGAGGGCGGCGCGCAGCTTCTGCAGGACCGGGCGGCGTGCGAGCGCGTCCTTGTCGTTGGCCTTGGCCGACTTCTCGACGCGGGCCAGCGCCTTGTCGACCGATTCGAGATCGGCCAAGGCCAGCTCGGTGTCGATCGTCTCGATGTCCGAGATCGGATCGATTCGCCCGGCGACATGGACGATGTCGGTGTCCTCGAAGCAGCGCACGACATGGGCGATCGCGTCGACTTCGCGGATGTGCGCGAGGAACTTGTTGCCGAGCCCCTCGCCCTTCGACGCGCCGGCGACCAGGCCGGCGATGTCGACGAACTCCATCGTGGTCGGGATGATCTTGAGCGGCTTGGCGATGCCGGCGAGCGCATCGAGGCGCGGATCCGGCACCGGCACCACGCCGACGTTCGGATCGATCGTGCAGAACGGGAAGTTCGCCGCGGCGATGCCCGCCTTGGTCAGCGCGTTGAACAGGGTCGACTTGCCGACGTTCGGCAGGCCGACGATGCCGCATTTGATGCCCATGTCTTGGAATCCGTGGTGGGTGATTCGTGATGGGTGATTCGGAAAAGCGATGAAGATGCGGTTCGCGCCCGGCGAGGCCGACTCGCCTTCCCGCCGTCACGAATCACGGCCGTTCGTGTGCAGCCGGTGCATCGCCTTCTCGAACTCGCCGCCGACCGCCATCGGCAAGACGTCGAGTGCCGCGCCGATGCCACGGAGGATCGCCTGCTCGTCCTGCGCGCCCGGGCGTCCGAGCACCCATGACAGCACGCGGTCCTTGTGCCCGGGGTGACCGATGCCGAGGCGCAGGCGGTGGAAGCCACCGTGCCCGACATGCGCGAACAGGTCGCGCAGGCCGTTCTGGCCGCCGTGGCCGCCACCGAACTTGAGGCGGGCAACTCCGGCCGGAAGGTCGAGATCGTCGTGGGCGACGAGCATCTGCCCGGGTTCGATCTTGTAGTAGCGCAGGGCTGCGGACACGGCGAGACCACTGCGATTCATGAACGTGATCGGCTTCAGCAGCCAGACCGGCTCGCCGGCGATGACGACCCTGGTCGTCTCGGCGTGCAGTTTCGACTCGATGCCGAACCGCACGCCTTGGGCCAGCGCGAGTGCGTCGGCGAACCAGAACCCGGCGTTGTGCCGGGTCCTGGCGTGCTCGGCCCCGGGGTTGCCGAGGCCGACGATCAGACGCAGTCCGGCCATGCCGGCGCTCCCGCGAACGGCGGACGCTTACTTCTTGGCGTCCTTCTTCGCGTCCTTCTTGTCGTCCTTCTTCGCATCGGCCGGAGCGGCCGCGGCCGCTTCGCCCTCGACCGGAACCGGGTCGACTTCTTCCTTGGCTTCCTTGGCGATGACGATCGCGATGTCGTGCTCCTTGCCGAGCTTGAGCTCCGGGATCTCGACACCGGCCGGCAGCTGGACCTGCGACAGGTGGACGATGTCGCCGACGCCGAGACCGGCGAGGTCGACCTCGATGAATTCCGGCAGGTCCTTCGGCAGGCACGAAACCTCCACCTCGTTGAGTTCGTGCGTGATGATCACGCCCGAGGTCTTGCCGGCCACCGACTGCTCCTGGTTGAGGAAGTGCAGCGGTACGCGCAGGCGGATCGCCTGGTCGTCGAGCACGCGCTGGAAGTCGATGTGGTTGATCTGCGACTTGAACGGATGGCGCTGCATGTCGCGCAGGAGCACCTTCTGCACGTCGCCGTTAAGGTCGAGATCGAGGATCGCCGAATAGAACCATTCGTTCTGCGAGGCGAGCCAGACCGCCTCGTGCTCGATCTCGATGCTGACCGGGTTGAGCTTGCCGCCGTAGACGACGGCCGGCACGCGCCCCGCACGACGCAGGCGGCGGCTCGCACCTTTCCCCTCGTCCTTGCGCAGCTGCACCGAAATGTTGTGGGTCTTTGCCATGATGAAACACCTGTCTTCGAATGAACCGCCTCGCGGCGGCGATGCGACTCCCCCGCGACCAGGGGAGCCTTGGATGGACGTGGTGGGAGCGCTCGCGCGCCGCCGCCTCAATCCACGTAGAGCGAACTGACCGATTCGCCGTAGGCGATGCGGCGCATCGTCTCGGCGAGCAGCTCGGCCACGGAAAGCTGGCGGATCTTCGTGCATGCCTGTGCAGCCGGCGACAGCGCGATCGTGTCGGTGACGACGAGTTCGTCGAGCTGCGAACCGTCGAGGTTCTGGATCGCCGGCCCGGACAGCACGGGGTGCGTGCAGTAGGCGACGACCCTGCGCGCACCGCTGCGCTTGAGCGCCGCCGCCGCGGCGCACAGCGTGCCGGCCGTGTCGACGATGTCGTCGACGAGCACGCAGGATTTGCCTTCCACCTCGCCGATGATGTTCATCACGGTCGACTCGTTCGGGCGCGGCCGGCGCTTGTCGATGATGGCGAGGTCGGCGTCGTCGAGGCGCTTGGCGATCGCGCGCGCGCGCACCACTCCGCCGACGTCGGGGCTGACCACGATCAGGTCGTCCTTGGCGTGATGGCGCCAGATGTCGGCCAGCAGCACCGGCGATGCGTAGACGTTGTCGAGCGGCACGTCGAAGAAGCCCTGGATCTGGTCGGCGTGAAGGTCGACCGTCAGCACGCGGTCGGTGCCGACCGCGCCGATCATCTTGGCCGCGACCTTGGCCGTGATCGCGACGCGCGCCGAGCGCTGGCGACGATCCTGCCGCGCATAGCCGAAGTACGGCAGCACCGCCGTCACGCTCGCTGCCGACGCACGCTTGAGCGCATCGACGAGGACGAGCAGCTCCATGAAGTTGTCTGCCGTCGGCGCGGATGTCGGCTGGATCACGAAGACTTCCTGCCGACGCACGTTCTCCTCGATCTCGACCTGGACCTCGCCGTCGCTGAAGCGACCGACCTGGGCCTTGCCGAGCGGCATGCCGAGCTCCTCGCAGATCGCCTGAGCGAGCGGGCGGTTCGCGTTGCCGCTGAACACCAGGATGCCTGTCGAATTCGCCGCCGTGTTCACTGGTCACCCCGTCAACGCAATCGCCACGATGCGCCGGCTGCCGCCGCAAGCGCACGCCGTACGCCGCTTCGTGGCTGGGGCGGCAGGATTCGAACCTGCGAATGCCGGGATCAAAACCCGGTGCCTTACCACTTGGCGACGCCCCACCGAAAACCCGAACAATGCCCGGCGGCGCAGGATACCGGCGCAACCGCCGTCTTTCACATTCCGTCACCGCGCGCGGCGAGCGCACGAAGCAGCGGCGAACGGTCCACGCCATGGGCCGTCCACGCACGCATGCCCGCGGGGCACTCGGCCAGCAATTCCGCCACGTCGCCCGTGATCGGCATGAATACGGCGCCACCGGAGCCGCTCAGGCGCGGCCTGCCGTGTCGCCCGAGCCAGTCGAAGACGCGTTCCACCGCCGGGTAGCGCGCACGCACGACCGGCTCGAAGGCATTGCCGGTCGGATCGCCGCGAACAAAGCCGCGAATTGTCATGGCAGGCGCATCGCGTGTCAATTCCGGTGCATCGAACAACTCCCGGGTCGGCACGCTGACTCCCGGGTCCACGAGGAGGTAGCGTGCGGGTGCGATCGGCAGCGGAGTCAGGCGCTCGCCGATGCCTTCGGCAAACGCGCTGTGGCCGTGCACGAACACCGGCACATCGGCGCCGAGCGAGAGCCCGAGCAAGGCCAGCTCGTCGACGCCGAGACCGCAGCCCCAGAGGCGATTCAGTGCAACCAGCACGGTCGCGGCGTCGGAACTTCCGCCGCCGAGCCCTCCCCCGAGCGGGATGCGCTTGTCGACCGCGATCTCGACCCCGGCGTCGGGGCACCCGGCGTGTCGACGCAACCGGTGCGCCGCGCGCACGGTGAGGTCGTCGGCCTCGGCGACGCCCTGCAGCGCGCTCGAGCGCCGGATCACCCCGTCGCTACGCAGCCTGAGGTGAATCGCGTCGCCCCAGTCGAGCAGCTGGAACACGGTCTGCAACAGGTGATAACCATCGTCCCGTCGGCCGATGATGTGCAGGAACAGGTTGAGCTTGGCCGGTGCAGGCCAGTGGCTCCAGTCGTCGCCGACGCCCGCAGCGGTCACGGCATTCGCCAGCGCTGCACGGCGAGCCGCACCTTGTAGCCGCCATGGCTGGCGAAGACGCGACGCGGCAGCGGCGGGTCGTGGTCTTCGACGTAATCGAGGTACTCGATCCGCCAGCCGTCCTGCACGAGCAGCGAGGGCAGGCCGTCGGCGCGAAACTCGAGATCGGCGGGCGATCCCGCCGCCCGCACGCCGCGTACCCAGGCATCGAATCGCGTCACCGGCAGCTTCCAGCCGAGCTCGCGTTCGATCAAGCGGGCCGCATCATCGTCGCGCAAGGGGTTCGGCGCGAGGCCCTCGACCTGAGCATGCCGCGAGTCGCCGCTGAGGATCCAGGTCTTTCCGGTCACCGGCGCCTGCACCTCGAAACGGTAAACCTCGCCGCGCACGCTCCACGCGAGCATTCCGGAGCCGCCATCGGCTGGACCGGCCACGGCGAGGCGGCCCTCGAGCGACCACGTCGTCCGGGCGGCGAGCGTGTTCTCGCGCTGTTGCTGCTTCGCCAGCAGTGCGGCGTCGGGACGCAGGCGCTGGCCCGCGCAGGCAGCGAGCAGGCCGAAGGCGAGCACCAGCGCCACGACACGCAGCGCGCGCGATGGCACCAAGCCCGGTTCACTCATGGCACCAGCCGTCGGATGGTCTCGAGCAGCACCGCGTTGTCCGGGTCGGCCCTGCGGGCCTTTTCCCATACGCGGCGCGCCTCGTCACGCTCGCCGCTCGCCCACAACGCTTCGCCGAGATGCGCGGCGATCTCGGCGTCGGGCGTCTTCGCGAACGCACGCCGCAACTCGCGCACGGCCACATCGAGGTGCCCGAGGCGAAACTGGACCCAGCCGTAGCTGTCGATGATCGAGGCCTCTTCCGGCTTCAGTTCGAGCGCCTTCTCGATCAGCACCAATGCCTCGTCGATGCGATCGGTACGGTCGGCGAGCGTGTAGCCGAGCGCATTGAGCGCCTCGGCGCTGTCGGCGTCCTCCGCGATGATGCGGCGCAGGTCGCTTTCGGCACCGGCGATGTCGTCGAGTTCGATCGCGAGCATGGCCTTTGCGTAGAGCAGGCGCGGATCGGCCGGCAACTGCTCGAGTCCGCGTGCGTAGACCGCCATCGCGTCGGCCTTGCGCAACTTGCGCGTCAGCAGCTCGGCCTCGAGCAGATAGAGGTCGCCCGCCTGATCCGCGTCGGCGCCGGACGTGGCACGCAGTTCGTCGAGTCGCGTGCGCGAAGTCGCGAGGTCGCCCTGCTCATCGGCAAGAACGACGATGCGCATGCCGGCGCTGAACCAGCGCTCGTCGGATTCGGGTACTTCTCGATACCAGCCGATCGCCTCGAGCGGACGCTCGAGTGCCTCGGCGACCTGGCCGAGCAGGAGCAGGCGCTTGCCGCTGCGCGCGCCCTTGTCGGCCTGCATCTCGCGGTACAGGGCAGCGAGCAGCGCCTCGTCGTCGGCGCGCGCGGCGTAGGCTGCGCGGGCACCGAACGTGACGTCATCCTGCTTGCCGCTGGCCAGCGCGCGCGCGGCGCCGGCC
>JAFLDX010000157.1 GCA_017302215.1 Lysobacterales bacterium | reverse complement strand
GGCGACGACGACGAGGCGCGCCGACTGCTGCGCGAGGCATTGCCACCGCTGCGCGCGAGCCAGGTCGATGCATCGCCGGCGCGGCGCACGGCGGAGGCATGGGCGCGCGCGCTCGATCACGCGTCGCCCGGCCGGCTCACTCCTCAAGCAGGGTTTTGAGGCGCGCACGGCCGTAGCGCAGGCCGCGGTCGACCGTCGGCACCGAAACGGACTCGACGAAGGCGATCTCGGCGCGGTCCATGCCGCCGAAGTAGGTCATCTCGAGCAGGCGCGCCGTACGCGGGTCTTCGGCCGCGAGCACATGCAGCGCCTCGTCGACGCGCAGCAGGTCGACCTGGGCGTCCGCGGGCTGCCGTTCGCCCGCGCGCAGGGTGACGAACGCGGCGCCGCCACCGCGCTTCGCGGTCGCGCGCTCACGCGCGTCGTCGACGAGGACGTTGCGCATGTGCAAGGCCGCCAGCGCATAGAAATGCGCGCGATTGCGCCAGTCGCCGGCGCCTTCGCACAGGCGCAGGTAGGCCTCGTGCACGAGCTCGGTCGGATCGATGCCGCCCTGGCCGGAACCGGCCAGGCGTCGCAGCGCCATCCCGCGCAGTTCCGCGTACAGCGCATCGGCGAGGCGCGGCTGGGCCGCGGCGTCGCCGCTGCGCCACGCGTTCAGCATTTCGGTGATCGCCGCGTCGGGACCGGCCATGCGCCGAGTATACCGATGCATTTTGCAACGCCCCGCGGCCCGGCTGATAGGAATCGGCACCGCATCGCGTTTTGTCGTGCGAAGGCCCGGCGCGCGCACGCCGGGTCCCGCACGACCGGACCGCCCGGACCGCGTCTCGACACAGTGGATCGAAGGGGAACATCGATGAAACTCCGGATCACGCCGATACTGGCCCGCGCCGCGCGCGGCATCGCCTTCATGCTGGTGGTCGCCGCCGGCGCGACCTCGGCGAGCGAGCGCTCTCTGCTCGAGTTCGCCCTGCAGCCGGCCACGCCGATCCCGTGCGACGACACCCCGTTCGGACGCAGCGTGCAGGTCGGCGGCGAGTTCGAGGCGCTCGCCTTCCTGCAGGGCTCGAGCATCTGGGAGGCCGAGGAACTGCAGCCGACCGCACCGGCGCAGACGCCGCCGTGGCAGCGCAGCTTCCGCACCAACCTCGCCGGCAATGCGCAGATCGCCGGCACGACCCTGCTCAAGGCGATCGCGGTCGATCTCAACGGCGACGGTCGCGACGAGGTCGTGGCCGCGGTCCGCGTGAGCACGACGGTGGTCCGCCTCGTCGTCTTCACGCGTTCGGGCAACGCATTCTCGATGATCGACTTCTGGGAAGTGACCCAGTCCTCCAATGCGGTCGACCTCGTCGCCGGCGACTTCGACGGCTCGACCGACAAGCGCCGCGAGATCGCGCTGCTGCTGCGCGTTCCGAACAGCGGCGCCTACGTCTACGTCCTGAGCGGCGACGCGCAGGGACGCATCCAGCAGGACATCGGCCAGTGGCTCGGGCGCTGGTGGTGGCCCGAACCGACCGTCGGCGCGGTGTCGGTGGCGAGCGGCGACATCCTCCTCGACGGCCGCGACCAGGCCATCGTGGTCGCGGAAACCGGCAACAGCAACGCGACGCGCGGCCTGGCCTACGCGATCCTCGAGTACCAGCCGACCACCGCCCAGTTGCCGATCGGCAGCGGCAGCACGGCGGTCGGCAGTCGCCTGTTCACGGTGCCGTTCGACTTCAGCTTCGTCACCGACGACGCGCAGAATCCGGCCCTGCAGTCGATCGTGCGCATCGATGCCGACGCCGGCGACCTCGTCGACACCGCCGCGGCCGAACTCGTCGTGCACCTGCAGTTCCGCTCGAACTCGACCGAGTCCTACATCGGCCAGCGCCTGCACCGCTTCACCACCACGCGCGACGACAACAACACGATCACCTCGATCGCGATGGGCGCGCGCGTCGCCGGCCGGCCTTGGGACCAGAGCCGCATCATTCAGCAGGGCTGGGAAGGCACGGCCACCTTCGAGGCCGCGATCGCCAACATCGACCCCAAGCCGGGCGCCGAGATCATCCTCGCCCGCAGCGACACCAATCCACGCCTGCTCGTCTCGGCCTGGAAGGTGCGCGTCGATCCGAACGCGAGCTACACCTACGTCGCGACCGGCCGCGTGGTGCGCTTCAGCAATACCTCCACGGGCGAGGTGCAGCGCTACGAGTGGACCTTCGGCGACAGCACCGGCACCTATACCGATCCGAACCCGACCCACGAGTTCACCGCCGCGGGAACCTATCCGGTGCGCTTGCGCGCGACCTACACGACCGGCGAAACGCGCGAGTTCACGCGCTCGATCACGGTCAGCAACAACGGCAACTCGAACGGCGGCGCGAGCTCGGCCTATCTCTACTACCTGCCCTCCGCGCCGGCCTACGAGGCCTCCTACGCGGTCGACAGCCCGCAATCGCTGTCGTTCCTCAACCTCGCCGCGGCCGACACGAACAAGGACGGCCTGGCCGAAATCATGACCAGCGTGCGGATCAATGGCGGCGCCATGCTGCGCTCGATGTGGGGCCTCGCGACGCCGTCTCAGCCATCGAGCTTCGCCGGTCGGCACGGTCTCGAGAACGACAACCAGGTCGGCACGCTGCTCGGCATGGATCTCGTTGCCGCCGACTTCGATGGCGATTCGGCGCAGGCGACGCTCGACACCGACTGCCGCCGCGTGCTCGAACCGCAGCTGCGCCAGGTGGTCTGGATGCCGCCGTACTTCACGCGCCTGCAGGCCGGCGCCGACAAGGAGGCGGTGTTCGGCCAGTCGAGCACGGGTGGCAACGCATTCGAGAAGCGCGCCGGTTCGTTCACCTCGCACGACGTTTCGGCCTACGTCGGCGTCTCGCTCGATGTCGGCGCGGTCCAGGCCTCGGTGAAGGCCACGGCCGGCTACAACTACCAGTCGGCATTCGGCGCGTTGCACGGCAGCGAGAACACCCAGACCATCGGCGAGAGTTTCGCCCAGACCGGCGGTGAAGGACTGGTCGTCGCCGAGACCAACACGTTCAACTGCTTTTCGTACGCGATCTCGTCGGCAGCCACCGGCGTCGACACGACCAGCCGCATGCGCATGTGCGAGATCCTGCCCGAGCAGACCTTCATCTCGGGCAGCGACGCCCGGCGCTGGGACACCGAAGTGCCAGCCGCGCCGGACGAACACCCGCCAGCCCAATGGGCACCGCTGCACCGCGACTGGAGCAGCGTGTCGCTGTTCCGGCCCGTGACGACCAACGTCGGTGGATCGCTGGTCGCCGCGAACGCGACCGACGGCCTGTTCGGCACGGCCGCCACGATGGCCGCGAGCGCGGCATCGCCCTATCTCGAGATCGATCTCGGTGAGGTGAAGGCGATTGCCGGCATCCGCGTGTTCCCGGCCACCGGCGAGGCAGCGTCGTTGAAGGGTTTCCGCATGTACGCCTCGGCGAGCCCGTTCGCCGGCGCGGGCGTGCCGTCCGGTCCGTCGGTGCGGATCTTCGCGCCGGACACCGAAGACGATGCGGGTCTCGATCGCTGGAACATCTGGACGCGCGACCGCGACGACACCGACGCGCTGCTGCAGGCGCGCTACATCCGCCTGCAGCATCCGGGCAGCGCAGCGTTGCGCGTGGCCGAGATCCAGGTGTTCGGCGACGTGCACGTCGAACCGCAGTTCTATCCGGAAGCGGTGTGCGACCCGAACCTCGACGACGGCCTGTTCAAGGCGCTGGTCTGGAATCCGGCGAGCGGCCCGACCGGCGCGTTCCAGGCGATCGACGTGCGCGGCATGCTGCTGTGGAACGGCAGTGGCACCGGCACATGGCCGCAGGGCTGCACGAATGCACCCGAGGCCGACCTGCCGCAACGCCCGATCTGGGTGACGACGAACATCGGCGACTCGGCCATCGTGCGCTGGAGCCTCAGCGAATCGACGACGACCAGCTCGGGGCGGACGCGCTCGTTCGAAAGCTCGGTGCGCGTCGGTGCCGAGTTCGACGTCGAGGCCGGCTTCATCGCCAGCGTGCAGGCGGGCGGCGCCTACGAGTTCACCTCGGGCATCACCGAGGAGACACAGTCGACGAGCTTCTGGGGTGCCGGGCTCGACATGGGCGGCGCGATCGGCGGGTTCCAGGTTCCGAACACGCTCGCGACCTGCCGCTACAACGCGCGGCCGTACGCCTACAAGCTCGTCGAGAAATCGAACACCGGCTACGAGCACACGGCGTACGCCGTCGACTACGTCGTGCGCCAGGCCAACGGCGCGTGGACGAGGGCCAACGTCCCGGCGGCCTGCCGCACGATCACCGACCGCCTTTTCGCCAGCGGGTTCGAGTGAGGCACCGGCACCGCGCGTGCGCGGCGATCACGCCAGCGGCGCCCGGGTTGTCAGCCCGGCGCCGCGCCCGTATCATGCGCGGCCCACCGCTTCTGGAGAGGTGGCAGAGTGGTCGAATGTACCTGACTCGAAATCAGGCGTGCGTGCAAGCGCACCGTGGGTTCGAATCCCACCCTCTCCGCCAGATGTGAAAACGGCCCCCTTGCGGGGCCGTTTTCACATCTGGCGCAGACGGTGCGTGGACGGACCCGCGCGGTGACTTGGGCCATCCACGCCATCGCCCTTCGGGCCATCGCCTGCGGCGTTGTTCGCTTCGGCATCCATGCCTTCGCGCTCGACGGATTCGCCGGCAGCGAATCCGGACAGCCGAAGGCTGGCCCGCGCGAAGCGCGGGTCCGGCTCAGGGATGAGCCGGACATAGCCCACCCACCGCGCTCGCAACGCCACCCAGCACGGCGCCCTTGCGCGGCCGTTCTCACAGCGGGCGAAGGGTGCGTGGACGAGCCCGCCGTCAGGCGCCCCCGTAGAGCGGAGCTTGCTCCGCTGCTTTCGCTCTTGCGCAACGCTTCGGTCGAGCAAGCTTGGCTCTACGGGGTCGGCGCCTCGGCGCATGCGCAAGGCGGAGCTTCCTCCGCTGCCCTGGCTAGCTGCGCGGCGCGCCACCCGCCGCGGCGCCTCCCGGACACAGCTGCTGGCGAACCTGCAGCGCTTCCGGCATCCACTGCTGCAGCTGGCTGATGCGCGTGCCTTCGGCCGGATGGGTCGACATGAACTCGGGCGGCCTCTGCCTGCCGAGCGCGGCCATGCGCTCCCACAGGCCGGTGGCTTCCTGCGGGTCGTAACAGGCGGCTGCGGAAAGCAGCAGGCCGACGCGGTCCGCTTCCGATTCATGGCTGCGCGAGAACGGCAGCAACACGCCGTACTGCGCGCCGGCGCCGATCGCCGCCATGACCATCTGGCGCTGCTGCGGGTCCATGTCGCCGGTCGACATGCTCGCCGCGATCGAGCCGATCTGGACCAGCTTCTGCTGGGCCATGCGCTCGCCGCCGTGGCGCAGCAGCGCGTGCGCGATCTCGTGGCCCATGACGGCGGCGAGCCCATCGGCATTCTTGGCGACCGGCACGATGCCGGTGTAGACGGCGATCTTGCCGCCCGGCAGGCAGAACGCGTTGACCTCGTCGGACTGGATCACGCTGACCTGCCAGTCGAACGCGCTCCAGTCGGTCGAGGCCGGCACGCCGGCCGACTCGGCGAGGTACTTCTCGACTTTCGGCGCGGCCTCGACGAGACGCTGGGCGATCTCGCGGACCTGCTGCGGCAAGGGGCCGTCCGTCACGACGTTCGACTGCGAGAGGATCTCGCGGTAGGACTGCAGGCCGAGCGCGGCTTCTTCCTGTGCCGAGCTGTCGAGCAGCTGCTTGCGTCCGGTGAACGAGGCCTCGTTGCTGTGGCTGAAGTAGTAGTAGGCGAAATACGCGCCGAACAGCAGGATCGGCCACAGCTTGAGGCCGCGGCGAGCGCCCTGGCCGACCTGCGCGGAACGGTTGCCGTAAGGACCCATCGGTTTCCCCTCCTTCGTGATGCGCGCAGCTTAGCGCGATGCGCGCGCACGGCAATGGCGGTGACGCACTTTCACTCGCGTGCTGCAGCGGGCGTTCATGTCGGTCGGGCTCACAGATCGCGCGCTATGCGGAAACCGACGCGTGCGCTGCGCGCATCGGCGGCCACGCCGATGCGATAGGCCGAGCGCACCTGTTCCGGTGCACTGCCCCACGACCCTCCGCGCACCACGCGGCGCGCACAGCCCGGGTTGACCCAGGCCGTGCTGTCGCGCGGCGCGCGCACGTAGTTGTCGTGCCAGCAATCGTCGACCCACTCGGACAGGTTGCCGTCGAGGTCGTGCAGGCCGAACGGATTGGGCGGATAGGTCCGCACCGGGGCCGGACCCCAATGGCCGTCGTCGTAACCGCTGAAGGCACGCCCCCAGCTGCGCTTGCCGGGTGAGCGGTCGCCGTCGCCGGTGACATTGGCGAGCACGCTCTTGGGTTCGCCGTCGCCCCACCCGTACGCGGTCTGCGCGCCGGCGCGCAGCGCATACTCGAACTCGGCCTCGCTCGGCAGGCGGTAGCGCTTGCCGGTGCGCTGCGCGAGCCATTCGACGTAGGCATTGGCGTCGTTCCACGAGACGTTCAGCACGGGCAGCGCATCACCGGCGCGATCGCCCTTGTAGTCGCGATCCCAGTCGATGCCGCGGCGGTCGATCATGCGTCCGGTGCTTTCCTCGTAGACGCTGCCCGTGCCGGCGCGCTCGGCCTCGCTGCGGTAGCGGATCGCGCGCACGAATTCGCGGAACTGCGCGACCGTCACCTCGGCCCGGCCGAGCGCGAAACCGCGCTCGATCGCGACCGTGCGCTGCGGCTCCTCGTTGTCGCGGTGACCGGTCTCGTCGGCCGGCGAGCCCATGACGAAGCGCCCGGTGGGGATGACGACGACGGCCGGAGCCGAGCCGGTCGTGTCGAGGAAGCGGTCGGTGATGACCTGTCCCGGCGTGAAGCTCGCGTACAGGCGTGCGTTGCGCAGGCGCTGGCCGAACTCGTCGAGGCCGGCCAGGTCCGGGCTGATCTTCTGCGCATTCGCGACGAGTTGTTCGGCGAGGTCGGCGTTGCCGCCGTCGAGCGCGGAGCGCGCCTGCGCGAGCACCGTTTCGGCACGCTGGCGGCGGATGCCCTCGATCTGCGAACGCGCATCGAGCTGGGCCTGCGAACCGGGCCGGATCGCGGCCGCCTCCACGAGCGTGCCGTCGGCCGCGGCGAAATCGTCCTGCGCCGCCGCGGCGAGCGCGCGGTCGAGGAAGCCGCGCTCGATCTGGGCCAGGCCATTGTCGGCGATGCGGTTGCCCGGATCGATCGCGAGCACCTTGAGGTAGACGCCGAGCGCGTTGTCGGTGCCTTCGCCGACCAGCCGCCCCTGCTTGAGCAGTTCGGCGGCGGTGGCGAGCAGCGGCATCACTTCGCGCAGGGTCTTGAGGCGGGAACGCAATGCCACGAGTTCGCTGTCCGAATGCGGCAGGTCGGCGAATGCCGCGGCGTAGCGTTGAGCTTCGGGCTCGTCGCCGCGCTCGAGCGCGGCGATCGCCCAGTCGCGCATCGCGCCGCCCATGCGCGCGAGCCCGGTCAGGGCCGCCTGGTTGTTCTGGTCCTTCTCGAGCACCTGGCGAAACAGCGCGATCGCGCTCGCATCGGGCGGATCGAGCAGGCGGTCCTGCTCCTCGGCCGCGCGTGCCTTCTTGAGCAAGGCGGCGACCTCCTTGGTGACCGGCACGGGAGGACCCATCGCGATCGCTTCGGCCAGGGTCGTGCCGCCGGCCGCGGCCGGTGGCGCATCGCCCGTCGCCGCAGGTTCGCCGCCCGGC
>JAFLDX010000156.1 GCA_017302215.1 Lysobacterales bacterium | reverse complement strand
GCGCCGGTCGCCGTCCTGCCGTCGAGCGCGACGCTCGACGCGGACGGCTTGCGTGTCGAAGACGGCGTCGCCAGCACCTGGACGCGCGTCGGCCTCGCCCTCGAACGCTCGGGAGCGGCGACGATCCGCGCGCGCGACGAAGCAGCGCGCCGTTACGACGTGACGGCGAACGCGACGAGCAGCGAACGTCCAGGCTGGTTCAAGCGCGCGATCACGTTCGGTCGTGCGGGCGACAAGACCGTATCGAAGCCGGTCGACCTTGCCGTGCGCGTCGTCGCCGATGGCGAGGCGAGCCGCGTCGCGGTCGATGGCCCCGCCGGTGCCGAGGGCGCGAAGGCTGCGCGCGACCTGCTCGAGGTGCTGCGCCAGCGCCTGAACTGAGCGCGTTGATCTTTTGGGCCGGCGCACGCGCCGGCCAAGATCAGCGTTCGAGCAGCGGCAGCTTGCCCGGCTTGCCGTCCCAGTCCTTCGCGTCGGCGGGCGAGTCCCGGCGTTCGGTCAGCACCGGCCACGCCTTGGCGAGTTCGGCGTTCAACGCGATGAATACTTCCTGCCCCGCCGGCACGTCATCTTCCGGGTAGATCGCGTTGGCCGGACATTCCGGCTCGCACAACGTGCAATCGATGCATTCCTCGGGATCGATGACGAGGAAGTTGGGGCCTTCGTGGAAGCAGTCGACCGGACAGACTTCGACGCAGTCGGTGTACTTGCACTTGATGCAGTTCTCGGTGACGACGAAGGGCATGATGAGTTGTTCTGGAGTCGTGTCCGGACCAATCGCGGCAAGGAAACATGTGCCGGGTTCTTCCGCCTGCTGGAAAGTCCGTTCTTGAAGGTCCGTTCCGGAGCGGATTCTGGTTGAAAGCTGCGGCCATGGATGGCCGCTTCTGGAGCGAACCAGGAAAAAACATCCAGAGCCGGCCTTCGTTCCCATCCTCGGCAATCACGGACGATTGCACAAGTTATTGGCGCTCCCTACGAGGTTCGAACTCGTGTTCCCGCCTTGAGAGGGCGGTGTCCTGGACCACTAGACGAAGGGAGCGCTGTTTGGGACTGCGCGGGGCGCGTAGTATAACGGAAACCTAACTCCCGACAATCGCCCGCGGCCCCGTGCCGCGGCCTTGACCACTGAATGAAGCCGACCGAGCAGAGCGCGGACGCATCGCCCGTCACCGCATCGCGCCACGAGCCCCGCATCATCGCGCGCGCCGATCACGGCATCTCGCGCCGTAACATCTCCAACGGCGCGCTGCGCGTGCTGTATCGACTCCACGAAGCGGGCTACAAGGCCTTTCTCGTCGGCGGCGCGGTGCGTGACCTGTTGCTCGGCGGGCATCCGAAGGATTTCGACGTCGCCACCGATGCGACGCCCGAGCAGACGCGCGCGCTGTTCCGCAACTGCCGCCTGATCGGTCGGCGCTTTCGCCTCGCCCACGTCGTGTTCGGCCGCGAGATCGTCGAGGTCGCGACGTTTCGCGGCATTGGCGAGGAGGGCAACGCGGACCGGCACATCGTTGATGGTCGCATCCTGCGCGACAACGTCTACGGGAGCATCGAGGAAGACGCGATGCGCCGTGATTTCACCGTCAATGCGCTGTACTACGACATCGCGGATTTCAGCGTGCGCGACTACGTCGGCGGCATTGCCGACCTCCAGCAGCGCACGCTGCGCCTGATCGGCGATCCCGTGCAGCGCTACCGCGAGGATCCGGTGCGCATGTTGCGTGCCGCCCGGCTCGCCGCGAAGCTCGACTTCGAGATCGCTCCCGAGGCCGCGGCGCCGTTCGCCGAGCTCGCGCCGCTGCTGGCCGACGTCGCGCCGGCCCGGCTGTTCGACGAATCGTTGAAGCTTTTCCTCTCGGGGCATGGCCTGGAAAGCCTGCGCCGGCTGCACAACCACGGCCTGCTCGGCGAGATCTTCCCGGCCACGGCCACTGCGCTCGCCGGTCCGCGTTCCGCCGCGTTCGGGCGCCTGCTCGGCTACACGTTCACGAACACCGACGAGCGCGTGCGCGCGGACAAGCCGGTGACGCCGGCGTTCCTGTTCGCGGCGCTGCTGTGGGAACCGGTTCGCGGCCTCGCCGAACGCCTCATCGCGGAAGGCAACGAAGCCGACGTGGCGTGGCCGACCGCGGTCGATCGCATCATGCACCAGCAGGCCACGCGCGTGGCCATCCCGCGCCGTTTCGGCCTCGGCATGGAGGAAATCTGGGCGCTGCAGCCGCGCTTCGAACAGCGGCAGAAGAAGCGCGTGGTTCGACTGCTCGCTCATCCGCGCTTCCGCGCGGCGTTCGATTTCCTCGTGCTGCGCGCGCATGACGAGCCGGAGCTGGCCGAACTCGTGGAATGGTGGAGCGAAGTGCAGCAGCTCGATTCGCACGCACTCGGCCACCATCTCGCGCCGCCTGCGGAGTCGGTCGAGGGTGAGCCGGCCGCGAAGCGCAAACGACCGCGCCGACGTCGCAAGCCGACGGCCGCGAAGGGTTCGGGCAACGCAACCGCCCAGCCGTGAATCGGGTCCTCGCCCACGTCGGGCTCGGCAGCAACCTCGATGGACCCGCGATGCAGGTCGAGCGCGCCATCGTCGAGCTCGCCGCGATGCCGTCGACGCGACTGGTGCGCCGCTCGCGACTGTTCCGCACGCCGCCGTGGGGGCTTTCGCAGCAGCCCGAGTTCGTCAATGCGGTCGCCGAGGTCGAGACCGGCCTCGCCCCGATCGAGCTGCTGGGCGAACTGCTCGCGATCGAGCGCCGCGGTGGCCGCGTGCGCGACGGTGTGCGCTGGGGTCCGCGCAGCATCGATCTCGACCTGCTGCTGTACGGCGCGCGCAGCGGCCGTGAGCCTGGTCTCGAGCTGCCGCATCCGCGCATGCACGAGCGCGCCTTCGTGCTCGTGCCGTTGTCCGATCTCGATCCGGACCTGCAGATCCCCGGTCGCGGCCGCGTGGGTGATCTGGCCGCGGCCATCGGTGCAGGCGGTTGCGAGCCGTTGTGACGTGCGTGATCGTTGCGCCTTGCAGGGATGGTTAAGATGACGGACCGCGTTCGCCGCGTTGCCGAAGACGATCCCGCATGACTCCAGCTTCCGGACCCGGTGGCAGCACGCGTGTGCCGGTCAGCGTGCCCGGCCTGCGCGAACGCAAGCAGGGTGGCGACCGCATCGTCGCGCTGACCTGCTACGACGCCGGCTTCGCCACCTGCCTCGAGTCCGCCTCGATCGACCTGGCCCTGGTGGGCGATTCGCTCGGCATGGTCGTGCAAGGGCGGGCCAGCACGCTGGCGGTCACGCTCGACGACATCGTTTACCACTCGCGTGCGGTCGCGCGCGGCCTCGACGCGACCCTGCTCGTCGCGGACATGCCGTTCATGAGCTATCGCGACGTACCGACTGCTCTCGCTACGGCGACGCGCCTGATGGCGGAGGGCGACGCCGCGATGGTCAAGCTCGAGGGCGCCGACTGGGTGCTCGAGATCATCGACGCGCTCGCGCGCCGGCACATCCCGGTTTGTGCGCATCTCGGTCTCACGCCGCAGTCGGTGCACCGCTTCGGCGGCTTCCGCGTTCAGGGGCGTTCCAGCGTCGACGCCGAGCGCCTGCTCGCCGATGCCCGCGCGGTGGCGGATGCCGGCGCCGATCTGCTCGTGCTCGAATGCATGCCCGCCGAACTCGCGGCGCAGATCACGCGCGCGATCGCGATCCCCACGATCGGCATCGGCGCCGGTGCTGCGTGCGACGGCCAGATCCTCGTCCTGCACGACGTGCTCGGCGTCACGCCAGGGCGACGGCCGCGCTTCACCAGGGACTTCCTCGCCGGCAGCGGGTCGGTCATCGCGGCCCTCGCGGCCTACCGGGACGCCGTGCGGAGCGGCGAGTTCCCGTCAGCAGAGCACGCCTACTGATGCGCATCGCCACGGCCGTCGACGAGCTTCGCGCCGCCGTCGCCGGCGCACGACGGGACGGCCGACGTGTCGGCTTCGTGCCGACCATGGGCAACCTGCACGACGGGCACGCTTCGCTCGTGCGACTTGCGCGCGAGCGGGCGCAGTTCGTCGTCGCCAGCGTGTTCGTGAATCCGACCCAGTTCGGGCCGAACGAGGATTTGGCGCGTTACCCGCGCACGCCGCAGCACGATGCGGAGCGCCTCGCCGGGAGCGGCTGCGACCTGATGTTCCTGCCCGACGTCGCGACGATGTATCCGAACGGCACCGCGCATGCCGTGCGCGTGTCGGTGCCCGGCATCACCGCGGTTCTGGACGGTGCCAGCCGGCCGGGCCATTTCGACGGCGTGGCGACCGTCGTGACGCGACTGTTCAATCTTGTCCAGCCCGACGACGCGGTGTTCGGGCGCAAGGACTTCCAGCAGCTGCTCGTCGTGCGGGCGCTCGTGCGCGATCTCGCCTTTCCGATCGACATCATCGCTGCGCCGATCGTGCGCGAGGCGAACGGCCTCGCGATGAGTTCTCGCAACCAGTTCCTCGATCCGCAACTTCGGGCACGCGCCGCCGCGCTGTTCGAAACGCTTTCCGGGATGGCGGCTGCCGTTCGCGAGACCGCCGAGCCGTTGCCGGCGATCGAGGCCACGGCGATGCAGCGCCTGCGCGAGGCCGGATTCGATCCCGACTATGCGGTGATCCGGCAGGCCGGCGATCTTCTGGAGCCCGGCGACGGCGACCGTGACGGCCTGGTCGTGCTGGGCGCCGCCCGACTGGGCGGCGTGCGCCTCATCGACAACATCGAAATCGACGGCGATCCGGATCCGGTCGATAGGCCGAAGAAATTTGTGTGATGTGTATGGCACTTCGCAACAGCGTGTGGTATTGTGGCAACCGTACTGGGGTTTTTCGCAACGCCTGTCGTTCGGAAACCCGGTGCACCAGGGCGCATTGCAGGTAGTCGTCACTCCAATCTGAACCCTCGCGCGGAATCGCAGCGAGGGTTTTTTTTGCCCAACCGCTTGCAATGACGCCGAGATTTTCGATAAGAATCATTTACTTGAATGATTCTTTCAGCACCTCGACGGGTGCGCCCATGAGCCGATCCGGTGCGCGTGCGGCGCCCGCCATGTTGCAGTGCGATCCAAGCCCGCAGTAGAGTTGCTTTTTCGCAACATCGCATCCGAGGGAGTGCCCGTGCAGCTCAACATGCTCAAGGCCAAGATCCACCGCGCCACCGTGACCCAGGCCGAACTGCACTACGAAGGTTCCTGCGCGATCGACGGGCGCCTGCTCGACGTGTCGGGCATCCGCGAGTACGAGCAGATCCACCTCTACAACGTCAACAACGGCGCGCGCTTCAGCACCTATGCGATCCGTGCGCAGGAAGGCTCCGGCACGATCTCGATCAACGGTGCAGCGGCGCATCGCGCCGGACCGGGCGACATCATCATCATCTGCGCGTATGCCGTGCTGGCCGAAGCCGAGCTGGCCGCATTCAAGCCGACCCTCGTCTACGTCGACCGACACAATCGCCTGACCCATACCAGCGAAGCGATCCCGCCGCAGGCCGCGTGAACGGCTAGTCCGTCGGCGCCGCGACGGCGTGGCGCGCGTGCTGTTCCGCGAGCGCCCAGGCGACGTGCTCGCGCACGAGCGGCGATGGATCGTCGCGCCGCGCCTCGAGGGCGGCGATGACGCTGGTCGATCCCGGCGCATTGCCGAGTGCGACTGCGAGGTTGCGCAACCAACGCACGTAACCGCTGCGGCGGATCGCCGAGCCCTCCGTGCGCGCGAGGAACTCGGCTTCACTCCAGGCGAACAGGTCGACGAGGGCGCTGTCGTCGAGACCATGGCGCACCGCGAAATCGCCCTCGCGCGTCGGCCGCGCGAACTTGTTCCACGGGCACACGAGCTGGCAATCGTCGCAGCCGAAGATGCGATTGCCGATCGGTCGACGCAGATCGCGCGGGATCGGACCATCGAGCTCGATCGTCAGGTACGAGATGCAGCGCCGTGCGTCGAGCCGGTACGGCGCGATGATCGCCTGCGTAGGGCAGACGTCGAGGCAACGCGTGCAGGTGCCGCAGTGGGCACCGACCGGCGCATCGGGCGGCAGGTCGAGGTCGGTGTAGATCTCGCCGAGGAAGAACCACGATCCGGCATCGCGGTTGATCAGGCACGTGTGCTTGCCGATCCAGCCGAGCCCGCCGTTGCGAGCGAGCGCACGTTCGAGGACGGGTGCCGAGTCGACGAAGGCCCGGTAGCCGAACGGGCCGGTCACGAGGCCGATGCGATCGGCCAGTTTCTGCAGGCGGTTGCGCAGCAGCTTGTGGTAGTCGCGGCCGAGCGCGTAGCGCGCGACATACGCCGCATTGCCGTCGGCGAGCACGTCCCAGCCGTCGCGCGCATCGGCCGGCAGGTAATCCATGCGTACCGAAATAACCGACCGCGTGCCGGGGCGCAGGTCGGCCGGACGGCTGCGCCGCGTGCCGTGACGCTGCATGTACGCCATTTCGCCGTGATGGCCGGCAGCGAGCCAGTCGAGCAGCCAGGCCTCGTCGTCGCCGAGCTCGATGCCGCCGATGCCGACCTGCTCGAAGCCGAGCTCGCTCGCCCACGTGCGGATGTCGGCGACGAGTTGCGCGGGATCGATCGCTTGCATGTGCCTCGGGCGGGAAAGGCGTGTGGGCGTCGACAGGATACCTGCACGCCCCGTAGTGCCACGGCGCGCTCCGTATAATCGTGCGATGAATCCGGCACCCGCCCAAGCCCTCTACACCGTCGAGCAGGTCCGGCAGCTCGAGCGGTTCGTCATCGGGTCGTGCGGCATCGGCGGATTCGAGCTGATGCAGCGTGCCGCCGAAGCCGCTTTCGCTTCATTGCGCCGGCGCTGGCCGCAGGCGCGTCGGTTGCTCGTGCTTGCCGGCGACGGCAACAACGGCGGGGATGCATTCCTGCTCGCCGTCCGCGCGCGCGCGTACGGATGCGCGGTCTCGGTTGTCGCGCTCGCAGCGTCCTCGCGTGGCGCCGACGCGGCGCGCGCGCGCGCGCAATGGATCGATGGCGGCAGTGTCGTGACACTCGCCGCCGACGCGGACCGCGCCGTCGGCGCAGCGTGGAACGACGTCGATGTCGTGGTCGATGGCCTGTTCGGCACCGGCTTCGCGCGTGCGCTCGAGGGTGATGCGGCTCGTCTCGTCGCGACCCTGCCGGCAGGTGTTCCCGTGCTCGCCCTCGACGTTCCGTCAGGCCTCGATGCCGACACCGGCGTTGCGCCCGGAACGGCCATGCGCGCAGCCGCGACGGTTACCTTCATCGGCTGGAAACGCGGACTGTTCACCGCGGACGGCCCCGATCACTGCGGAACCCTGGAGCTCGCGAGCCTCGACATCCCGGCCACGGCGCGTGAACGCGTCGAGGCCGACGGGGTCCTGCTCGACGCACGCGCCGGTGCCCTGCCGCCTCGTCGAGCCAACGTCAACAAGGGCAGTTTCGGTCACGTCCTCGTGATCGGCGGTGATGACGGCATGGGGGGCGCCGTGCGCCTCGCCGGAGAGGCGGCCCTGCGCGTCGGCGCCGGCCTTGTCAGCGTGGCGACGCGCGCGGTGCATGCCGGCATGATCCACGCGGCCCGCCCCGAATTGATCGTGCGCGCCGCCGACGGGCCGCAATCGATCGAAGGCGCGCTGACGCGAGCCGATGTCGTCGCGATCGGCCCGGGCCTCCACGCTTTAGATGCCACCCTCGGAACCTCCTTCCAATCTTCGCAAACCAAAACGGGTTATACCGAGGGCCAAGACTTCCCTTCTGATGCGTATCGCTACATTGCAAGTGCCGCCAAAAAGACGGAC
>JAFLDX010000155.1 GCA_017302215.1 Lysobacterales bacterium | reverse complement strand
CCAGCGCCCAGGGGTGGATCAGCCAGACATCGCGGCCGGCGACCTCGGCCGCGCCGATGCACTCGTTCAGCGTGACCAGGGCGCCATCGGCCTCGCGCAGGCCGGTCGCGATCGCCGCCGGCGCATGCTGCGTCACCTGCTCCGGTGCGTGCACGTCCGCGTGCTCGGCGAGCCGGGCGACGAGATCGCCGAACAGCGGCTGCGAGACCCAGATGCGCGGTCGCCTCACCGTGGAGCGGCGCCCGCGATGCGCGGTTCCACGCGGCCGACGTCACCGCATTGCGCGCGATGGCGCAGGGCATGGTCGATCAGCACGAGCGCGACCATCGCCTCGACGATCGGTACGGCGCGCAGGCCGACGCACGGATCGTGACGGCCTTTCGTGCGCACCTCGACCGCGTCGCCGGCGAGGTTCACGCTGCGCCCGTGCACGAGGATGCTCGAGGTCGGCTTGAAGGCGACGCTGGCCGTGACCGCCTGCCCGCTGCTGATGCCGCCGAGGATGCCGCCTGCATGGTTCGACAGGAAGCCGTCCGGTGCCAGCTCGTCGCGGTGCTGCGTGCCCTTCTGCGTGACCACGTCGAAGCCGTCGCCGATGCCGACCGCCTTGACCGCGTTGATCGACATCAGCGCGGCGGCGAGATCGCCGTCCAGCTTGCCGTAGATCGGCTCGCCCCAACCGGGCGGAACACCCTCGGCCACGACATCGATGCGCGCGCCGACCGAATCACCGGCCTTGCGCAGCGCGTCGATCGCGGCTTCCACCTCGTCGAGCATCGTTGCATCGGGCCAGAAGAACGGGTTGCCCTCGATCGCCGCCGCATCGAACGCGCGCGGCACCAGACCACCGATCTGCGCGACGTGAGCGCGCACGCGGATGCCGTGGTGCTCGGCGAGCCACTTCTTCGCGACGACGCCGGCGGCGACGCGCATCGTCGTCTCGCGTGCCGACGAGCGGCCGCCGCCGCGCGGATCGCGGATGCCGTACTTCTGCCAGTAGGTGTAGTCGGCATGGCCCGGCCGGAACGTGTCGAGCAGCTCACCGTAGTCCTTCGAGCGCGCGTCGGTGTTGCGGATGAGGAGCGCGATCGGCGTGCCGGTCGATCGTCCCTCGAACACGCCCGAGAGGATCTCGACGGCGTCGGGCTCATGGCGCTGCGAGGTGAAGCGCGAGCGACCGGTGGCGCGGCGATCGAGGTCGGCGCGAAAATCCCCGGCTGCGATCGCGAGCCCGGGCGGGCAGCCGTCGATGACGCATCCGATCGCCGGCCCGTGGCTCTCGCCGAAGGTGGTCACGGTGAAGAGCTTTCCGAACGAGTTGCTCATTGGGAGTAGAGGGGCGAGGGGCGAGGATCGCGTGAGGTCATGGTCGTGATGGCGGCGGCAGTTCTTGCAGCGAATGCGGGTCTTGTGTCGCAGCGACGCCCTCGAGCGCTAGGCCCTGCCCTGCGCCGCGGCGCGGATCGCGGCGGCGTGGGCAACCAGATCCGCGCGGTCGAGCACGAACACGCCCATCGCGCCGACCTTGAACTCGACCCAGTTGAACGGCACGTCGGGCAGCCGCTCGACGAGGGCCCGCTCGCTCTCGCCGACCTCGACGATCAGCACGCCGTCGGCCGAGAGATGGGCCGGTGCTTCGACGAGGATGCGCAGGGCGAAGTCGAGACCGTCCTCGCCGGCGGTCAGGCCGAGTTTCGGCTCGTGCGCATACTCGGCCGGCAGCGCGGCGAACTCGTCCTCGGTCACATACGGCGGATTGCTGACGATGAGGTCGTAGGTCCGGCCGGCGACGCCGGCGAACAGGTCCGAACGGATCGCGTGAACGCGCGCGCCGACATCCTGGTGATCGATGTTCTCGCGCGCGAGCGACAACGCCTCCTCGCTGACGTCGACCAGGTCGACCTGCCAGTCCGGGTTGTACGCTGCCATCGCGATGCCGATGCAACCCGAACCGGTGCACAGGTCGAGCGCGCGCGTCACCTCGCGGTCGTCGAGCCACGGCGAGAATCCGGCCTGGATCAGTTCGGCGATCGGCGAGCGCGGCACCAATGCGCGGCGGTCGGAGATGAACTCGAGGCCGGCGAACCAGGCCCGACCGGTCAGGTAGGCGACCGGCGCGCGTTCGCGCACGCGCCGATCGAACAGGTCGAGCACGCGTTGCCGTTCGCTCGCGGTCAGGCGTGCCTGGCCGTAGGCCGGCGAGAGGTCGTGGGGCAGGTGCAGGGCCTGCAGGACGAGGTGGGTCGCTTCGTCGAGCGCATTGTCGTAGCTGTGACCGAAAGTCAGGCCGGCCTCGCCGAAGCGGCTCGCCCCATAGCGGATGTGGTCGATGATGGTGGCGAGTTCGGAAGTCATGGTTGGGCTGCGCGTACGGGGAAACGCCGTCGCGGACATCGCTCGCGGCGGCACGGTTCGGGGCGCGACGAGCCGGGCCCGAAGCCCGGCTAGTGTAGCGGCAGCCGCCGTACGCTGCCGACTGCGCGGGCGCGCGTCGCTATACTTGCCGGATGACTGCATCCCGCCCTCGCGCGCGCTTCGGCGCGACCTCGCTGATCCTGCTCACCGCGATCGCCGTCGCCATCGGCTTCTTCGCCGGCTCGCGCTACTTCGGTGCACCGGCGGCCGTCGCGACCAGGACGGCCGTCATGTATCCCGCGCCGCGCGCACTGCCGGATTTTCGGCTCGAGCAGGCCGATGGCAGGCCGCTCACACCGGCGGACTGGAAGGGGCGCTGGAACCTCGTCTTCATCGGCTTCACGCACTGCCCCGACGTCTGCCCGAACACGCTCGCGGTGTTCAAGCAGGTCTGGAACCGACTCGAGGCGCAGGGTCTCGCCGCGCGCCTGCGCTTCGATTTCGTCTCGGTCGATCCTGGGCGCGACAGTGGCGCGCGCCTTGCCGAGTACACCGGCTTCTTCCACAAGGATTTCACCGCCGCGACCGGCAGTGACGAGGAGCTGACGCGGTTCACGCGCGCACTCGGCCTGGTCTATGCGCGCGTGCCCGATGACAAGGGTGGCTACACGGTCGACCACAGCGCCTCGGTCGTCATCGTCGATCCGTCGGGCCACGTGGTCGGCCTGTTCCGCCCGCCATTCGAGGCCGAAGCGATCGCCGCCGATCTCGCCACCCTCGCCGGGAGCCGCTGATGCGTCCCGCCGTCGCCCTGCAGTACGCGCTGCCGCACCGCCTGCTGTCGCGCCTCGTGTACTGGGCCACGCGCTGGACCTGGCGACCCTGGAAAAATTTCCTGATCCGCCAGATCAGCACGCGCTACCACGTCGATCTCGACGAGGCCGTCGAAGCCGATCCAGATGCCTATGTGCACTTCAACGCGTTCTTCACGCGTGCCTTGAAACCTGGCGCGCGACCGCTCGATGGAGACCCGGCCGCCGTGCTGTGTCCGGCCGACGGGCGCGTAAGCCAGGCCGGTCCGATCCGCGCGGGCCGGATCTTCCAGGCCAAGGGCCAGGACTACAGCGCCGCCGAGCTGCTCGGCGACGAGGCGGCGGCCGGGAAGTATGCGGACGGCATGTTCGCGACGATCTATCTTTCACCGCGCGACTACCATCGCGTGCACATGCCGCTGGCCGGCACGCTCGTCGCGAGCGTGCACGTGCCGGGCCGCCTGTTCAGCGTCGCTCCATTCGCGGTGCAGGCGATCCCGCGCCTGTTCGCGCGCAACGAACGCCTGGTCTGCCACTTCGAGGGCGAGCACGGTCCGTTCACGGTGGTGATGGTCGGGGCCATGCTCGTCTCGAGCGTCTCGAGCGTATGGGACGGGCTCGAGATCCCGCCGTACGCGCGCAAGATCTCCACCCGCGACCTGCGCGCACGCGGCGTGCACCTGGCCCGCGGCGCCGAGATGGCCCGGTTCAACATGGGCTCGACGGTGATCCTCTTGCTCCCGCCCGGCGGCCCGCACCTCGACGCCCTGTCGCCCGAGCAGCCCGTGCGCATGGGGCAGCGCATCGGCTCAGCCTGAATGCGGGCCGAAGGAGCGTGATCGACTCCGCGAAAATGTGACGAAAATTGGCAACTAGTGACCAATTCTCCATTCGACCTGTCTACAATCCCCTCCCGGTCATCGCCGGTCCGGCTTTCGAAAACGACCATCAGGGGGCGTCCATGCAGATCCTCACCCGCTTGATCGCGCTGACCCGCGGCATGCAGCTCAAGCGCCAGTTCAAGGACATCGAGAAGGCGCTCGAGCAGCTCGCGCCGAACGCGCGCCGCCAGCTCGCCGCGATCGCCATGCGCGAATTCTCGGCCGCCGCGAAGACCGAGTTCCCGCATCTCTATGCGACGCCGCCCGACGAGAAGTACGCGCCGTGGGGAACCGGCACCGCGATCGGCATCGAGCGCCTGAAGTCCGACAGCCTGCAGGTGCGCCTGCGCGGCCTCGCCCTGTGGTTGATCGTCAGTTTCCACGAGACCAAGGATTCGCCGTACGCCGACCAGCGCGAGGTCCATCGCCAGGTCATGCGCATGCTGCGCACGCTCAAGGAAAACGCCGGCAGCGGCGACGGTGCGAGCGAATACTTCACCACGAGCAGTTCGCGCGCCGCCTGAAGCCTCGCGCATCAGGCGGCATCGCCGCATCCGGCGCGGCCATCAGCCCGGAATCCCCCCACCCGCCGCGTCGGTCCCCTGCCGGCGCATGCGAGTGGATCACGCGGGATGCACGTCTCGCCGCAGCGCGCGGACGAAACCCTTCACGCCACGGCTCGATCCGCTCTGACGTTCGCCGACCCGACAACCCGGACCGTGATCGGCGCGATCACGCCGCCTCAGCGCGAGCAGGACGGCAGCTTGAGCGTCTGGCCCGCGCGGATCGCGTAGCGCGGACCGCGCAGGCCATTCATGCGCGCGATCTCCTCGGTGCGCGCGCACCCGGAACGGCGCGCGATCGCGGCGAGGTTGTCGCCCTTGCGCACGACATAGTTGAGCGTCCTGCCACCGCCCGTGCCGCGCTTGGCCGCGGCCACGCGCGTGGCCGCCGACGGTGCAGGCTTCACGGCAACCGTCGTCACCGTGGCCGCGTGCAGTTCGGCGGCCAGCTTGCCCCAGCGACCGTCGATGCAGGACTTCTGGTAGACCGCTTCGAGTTGCACCGGCAGTTCGATGCGTGCCCCGACCGGTTGGCGTTCGGCCGGATCGAGCGCCGGGTTGAGATTGCGCAGCGCGCGGAACCAGCCGTCGGTCGAGATGCCGTCGTTGCCGAGGCAGACGGTCAGCTCGGCCAGCGTGGCAGGTTCCTTCAGCACGATGCTGCCCGGACGACCGTCGATCTTCGGGAACTGCAGGTTGTAGCGTTCCGGATGCAGGAACAGCCACGCGGCCGCGAGCACCATCGGCACGTAGTCGCGCGTCTCGTCGGGCAGCGCGGCATAGATCTCGGGGTCCCAGAAGCTCTTCTGGCCGCCGCGTCCGGCGATGCGCTGCATGCGGCCCTCGCCGCCGTTGTAGGCGGCGACGACGAGTTCGAGGTTGCCGTTGAAGATCGCGAGCTGTTCATTGATGTAGGCCGCGTTCGCGCGCGCGGACAGGCCCGGGTCGAAGCGCTGGTCGAAGCCACCCTGCTTAGACAGGCCGAAGCGCAGGCCGGTCGCATACATGAACTGCAGCGGGCCCGACGCGCCCGCGCGCGACACGGCGTGCACGCGACCACCGGACTCCTTGGCGAGGATGCCGAACAGCAGCGCCTCGGGCAGGCCGGCCTTGTGGTACTCGGGCCACATGCGATAGCGCATGATCTGGTAGTTCACGTACGCGGTCACGAGGTTCGGCCGGTACTGGGTCAGCCACTGTTCGATGCCGGCCTTGACCGGATCGTTGAGCATCAGGATGTCGGCGAGCTCGCGGCCCTTGAGCAGCGTGATCGTGCGCTCCATCGCCGGCAGCGCGGCGACGAGGGGACTCTCGGCGTCGGCACGCGGAGCGACCTCGTCGCCGGACACCGCCGGCGCCTCGCCCTCGGCGTCGACCGGTGCCTCGAGGCCTGCGCGCAGCAGGCGATCGTAAGTCGAGTAGAAGCGCGCGCCGTCACAACCGGGCACGCCCGCACAGCGCACGGCGATCGCCTGCAGTTCGTCGAGCGCCGCCTTCATCTCGGTGCGCGCACGCGCCGCTTCACCGTCGTCGGCGAGTTCGAGCGCGGCCGCATAGCGCCGGCTCGCCACGTCGAGCTCGCCGTACAACGCGTTGACCGCGGTTTCGTCGACCTTGCCACCGGGCCTGGCCGCGGCGCTCGCCGTGGGCTTCGCGGGCGCGCCCGCGCAGGCCGCGAGAACGAATCCGAGGGCGATCGGCAGGCAACGCATCGGCAAACGCATGTTCGGCAACACTCCGGGAAGAACGACGCGGCACGGTAACCGACGCGCCACGCGCGGGCAAATGCGCGGCGCGAGCGACTACAATCCGTGCGCCGCCCCGGCAACGAGGAACCGCGACGTGGACGACATCCTGATCGGCAAGAGCGACATCGACGTGTGGCTGCGTGCGCGTTACGCGAACCGGCACGGCATGGTCGCCGGCGCCACCGGCACCGGCAAGTCGGTGACCCTGATGCTGCTCGCCGAAGGATTCTCGAAACTCGGCGTGCCGGTGTTCCTCGCCGACGTCAAGGGCGACCTCGCCGGGCTCTGCCAGGCCGGCGCGATGAACGACCGCCTGAAGGCGCGCATCGACCAGCTCAAGCTCGACTGGACCCCGAACGCGAACCCGGTCGTGTTCTGGGACATCTACGGCAAGCTCGGCCACCCGGTGCGCGCGACGGTCTCCGAAATGGGCCCCACCCTGCTCGGCCGCCTGCTCGAACTCAACGACACCCAGCAGGGCGTGCTCGAGGTCGTGTTCAAGTGCGCCGACGACGACGGCCTGCTCCTGCTCGACCTCAAGGACCTGCGCTCGATGCTGAACTTCGCCGCGGAGAACGCGAAGGCGATCTCGGCGCAGTACGGCCTGGTCAGTCCGGCATCGCTCGCGGCCATCCAGCGCGCCCTGCTCGCGCTCGAGCAGGCCGGTGCCGATCATTTCTTCGGCGAACCGGCGCTCGACCTCGCCGATTTCATGCGCCAGGACATGTCCGGGCGCGGCATCGTCAACATCCTCGCCGCCGACCAGCTGATCCTGAAGCCCAAGCTGTATTCGACCTTCCTGCTGTGGATGCTGTCCGAACTGTTCGAGAACCTGCCCGAAGCCGGCGACCTCGACCGCCCGAAGCTCGTGTTCTTCTTCGACGAGGCGCACCTGCTGTTCGACGACGCGCCGCCGGCGCTCGTGCAGCGCATCGAGCAGGTCGTGCGCCTTATCCGCTCGAAGGGCGTCGGTGTCTACTTCTGCTCGCAGAACCCCGACGACGTGCCGCAAGTCGTGCTCGGCCAGATGGGCAACCGCGTGCAGCATGCGCTGCGCGCGTTCACGCCGCGCGACCAGAAGGCCGTGCGCGCGGCGGCCGAGACATTCCCGCCGAACCCGAAGGTCAAGGTCGTCGAGGTGATCACCCAGCTCGGCGTCGGCGAAGCACTCGTGACGACGCTGCAGGAGGGCGGCATCCCGCTGCCCGTGCAGCGCACGCTGATCGCCTCGCCCGGCTGCCGGATCGGCACGATCACCGATGCCGAACGCGCGACGATCCGCTCGCGGTCTCCGGTCGGCGGCAAGTACGACGGCGAGGTCGATCGCGAATCGGCCTTCGAGAAGCTCGCCGCGCGCGCGCAGGGCGCGGCGGACGCCGTGTTTTCGACGCTCTTGATCTTGTTGCGAATTTCCT
>JAFLDX010000154.1 GCA_017302215.1 Lysobacterales bacterium | reverse complement strand
CGGCCTGGACCTCTCGCGCTTCGGCGGCGAGCGCAGGATTCCCGTCATCGCCGTCGGCGACCGCATCGGCATCGGCATTGCCACGGCGCGCCACGGTGCCGACGAGGCAGCGTTCGCCGGCAGTGAAGCGCGTGCCGTCCCAGGCGAGCGTCATCGGCGCATCGAGGGCGAAGTCGGGCAGGCTGCGCTGGCGCGGATCGAGTTCGAGCGACTTCAGCGTGCCGTTCCAGCGGCCGTCCTTCGCCGACCCGGCGAGGCCCAGGCGCAGCGAGGCCGGCGTGCCGTCCGCGTCGATCGCGAGTTCGTGCATCGCCTCGTTGCCGTTCGCCTCGAGCGTGACGGTATCGAAACCCGCATCGCCCTGGTGCACGCCGATCGCCTTGACAGTCAGTGCGCCGGCCGGCTTCCCGATGTCCTTGACGCTGGCGGCGAGATCGAGCGAGGTCACGCGCAGGTCGCCGCGCGCGAGGTCGCGCGCTTGCGCACTCGCTTCGACGTCGAGTGCAGGCCAGCGTCCGTGCACGCGCACGCTGCCGTTGGCGCGACCGCCGGCATCGGGCAGCCAGTCGCCGAGCGAGGCGATGTCGAAGCGAGCGGAAACGTCGGTGGCATTGCCGCCCTGGCCGCGCACGGCGAGCGTGCTCTGGCCGGAAGCGAGATCGAGCGTGCCGTCGACGATCCAGCCGGGCTTGAAGGCGAGATCGGCCTTGCCCGACACGCGGCGCTCGCGCAGTGTCCCGCCGAGGCGGTTGATGACGAGGGTCGCATCGGGGCCGTCGTCGCCGAACGTGCCGCGCGTGTCGAGATCGAAGTCGAGCGCGCCGGGCCACCCGCTCGCGAAAGCGCCGGGATCGAGCGCCTTCGCTATCGCCTTGAGCTGCCAGCCGAGCGTTGGTTCGAGCGTGATCGTGCCGTTCGCATCGAGGCCGCCGTTCGGTTGCACGAGGGCGAGCGTCTCGAGCGCGATCTGCGCGGGCGTACCGTTGAGCTTGAGGCGCAGGTCGCTCGGCTGTCCGGGCGGGCCTAGGGCCAGCCGGCCCTCGGCGCCGAACCGCTCGACGCTGCCGGCGACGGCAAGCTTTCCGTGCGTAGCGAGTTCCTGTCCGACCAGGTCGGCCGGCAGCACGACGTCCTGCCAGGCGACATCGACGGTCGCGCGCGCCGGCGTCTCCCTGAAGAACACGTCGCCATGCGCTTCAAGCGTGCCTTGCGCGTCCGGTGAGCGCAGCGCGAGCGTTTCGATCTTCAGCACGTCGCCGGCGAGCGCGAAGCGCAGGGGCTCGATCGCGACGCGATGGCCGTCCAGCGTGACGAGGCCTCCGAGCGCGCCGCGTTCGCGGTCGCCGCTGCCTTCGAGTGCAAGCGCGAGCTGGTGCGGCGCGCTGTCCTTCGCCAGGGCGCGCAGGTCGAAGGCCGGCGCAGCGAGCTTGAGCGTCCACGGCAGCGCGTCCTGCTGGCCGAGCGTGGCATCGAGGCGGGCCACGAACGGCGCGGCGAGCTCCAGCGCGAGCACCGCACGCCGGCCATCGCTCGTGCTGTCGAGCACGCCGCGGTACTCGTTCCCGCCGACACGCCAGCGGAAGTTCGTCCGGCCGCGCCCCGACCAGCCATCCGCCGTCGCCAGCGTGCCTTCGAGGTCGACTTCGCCATCAGGTGATTTCAGCGCGAACCCGCGCACGGCAATGCCGCTGCCGGTCCACGCCGCGGCGGCATCGAGCCGATCGGCGACGAACACGTCCTTGCCGTCCTGGCGGACCCGCGCGTGCCGAAGGGCGAGCTTGTCGACGACGATGTCGACCGGTGCCTCGAGCGAGAACGGCGCGGACTCCTGCGGTTGCCGAGGTACGGTCGCGAGGTCGACCTCGACGTCGTCGATGGCGAGGTCGTCGACCTGCACGCGGCGCGCGAACAGCGCGGCGATGCCGGGATCGACCGTGATGCGGCCGATGCGCGCGTCGACGCCGCTGGCCGGATCGTTCCAGCGAATGCCTTCGAGCACGAGCGGACCGGACACGGCACCGCTCGATCGCTCGATCGACAGCTTGCCGTCCATGGCGCCCTGCACGCGCGCGAGCACGAAGCGCGCGCCGGCTTCGCTGCGCAATGCCCAGGCGAGCACGACCGCGACGACGAGCAGCAGCGCCAGCAGCACCAGGCCGATCCATTTCAGCGCGCGCTTCACAGGTCGGGCCCGATGATGATGTGCAGTTCGACACCGCTCGCGTAGTCGTCGCCGATCGGCGTACCGAGGTCGACGCGCACGAGCCCGACCGGCGAGCGCCAGCGCAGGCCGAAGCCCGCGCCGATCTTGAGGTCGAAGTTGCTGCCGCTGAATGCGTCGCCGGCGTCGACGAAGGCGGCACCACCCCACCTCGGCGAAAAGTAGTATTCGTACTCCGCGCTGGCGACGACCAGCTGCTCGCCGCCGATCACCTGCGGGTCGTCGTGGTCCGGTACGACCTCGCGCGGGCCGACGGTCTGGAAGGCATAGCCGCGGATCGAGCGGTCACCGCCGGCGAAGAAGCGCAGCTCCGGCGGCAGCTTGTCGAAGTCGTCGACCCGGGTGTAACCGACCGATCCGCGCGCGATGAAGCGGCTGTCGTCGCCGATGCCGCGGATCCATTTCGCGTCGGCGGTGACCTGGGCGAAGCTCGTGTCGGACAGCAGGCCTTCCTGTCCGGCGCGCGCGGCCAGCGTCAGCGACCAGCCGCGGCGCGGGAAATTCGGGTCGTCGGCACGCTTCTTCGTCAACGAGACTTCCGGGTAGAGCAGGGTGGTCGTGCCCTTCTGGTCCGCCACCTCGAAATCGCCGGTCAGGAACTGCAGGCCGAGCGTGCGCGTCCAGCCGTGCCAGACGCGCGAGTCGGTCGCCGCGAGGCGCAAGGTCTTCGACTGGCTCGTGTCGGTGTTCTCGTCGCGATAGGCGATGCCGAAATTGAGGCTGTGGTTGTCCGGCCCGGGCAGCGGAATCTGGTATAGCGTCGACAAGGTCTTCAAGCGCTGGGCCAGGATCGTCTCGAACTTGAGCTTGTGGCCGCGCGCGTTGATCCAGCGCCGTTCGACGCCGCCGCGCACGCCGGGACCGGTGTCGGTGCCGACGAAGACGCCGCCGGTGTAGACCGTGCGCTTGGCCGGGGCCAGCATGACCGCGATCGGCACGTGGCCGTCGGCCGCCTTCTCGGTGTCCGGCGAAACCTGCGCGATCGAGAAGTAGTTGGCGTCGACGAGACGTTGCTGCAGGACGAGGACCTCGTCCTGCGAGTAGTAGTCGTCCGCACTCCACGGTATGTAGCGCTCGAGGAAGCGGTCGGGGAACTGCGCGCCCTCGAATTGCGTCTCGCCGAACCGGTAGCGTTCGCCGACCTGCCACTTGAGCTGGATGCGCGCGGTGTTCTCGGCGCGCTTGACCTCGACACGGTGCACGGCGAGCCGTGCGTCGAGGAATCCTGCGCTGAACAGGGCGGCGTGTATGGCGGCCTTGCTGCGTTCGTAGGCGACGTGGTCGAGCGCATCGTTCTGGCGCGGTGCGAAGGCCGCACGTGCCTGGTCGATCGAGCGGATGCCGGCGACATCGCCCTCGAACTCGAGCTCGACCGCGCTCACCTTCACCGGGGGGCCGACCGCGAGGCGCAGCACGGCAACGAAATCGGCGCCTTCCTCGCGCAGCTCGCCGTCGACCTTGGCGTTGTAGTAGCCGTAGGGCTCGAGGGCGGACTGGATCTGCTCCTCCGCGCGCCGGTAGAGGCGTCGCGCCTGGGCCGGGCTGACGTCCCGGTTCGCGTACTGCTGCAGTTCGAGCGACGCGAGCGCGACCGCGCGCAGGTCGCCGTCGATGCCTTCGAGCTCGACGCGGATGCGAGCGGCCTCGGCCGGCGCCGCGACGAACAGCGCGAGGACGGCGGCCAGCAGGCGCGCGTGGGCGGGAACTCGGATCGAAGTCATGCGGGGAGAGCAGGGGCTTGTCAGGCGTTATAGCAGGACGCGCCCCGCGCAGGTGCTCTCGCGATGCGCCCGGGCGCTGCGCCGACGTCATTGTTCACTGTCATGAACGCGCGTTCAGCCGACCGCGTCCCCGGAGCGGTGCGCGACCCAGGCGCCGATCAGCGCCGACACGTACGGAATCGCCTGCGCGGCGAGAATGCCGACCCAGAGCTTGCCTTCGGTGTAGTGGATGCCGGTGGAGTGGATCATGCCGACGATGCAGGCGAGCAGGGCGATCGCCATCAGCAGTTCCTCGCGCACCGACGAGAACGCACTCGGCTTGGCGTTGAGGCGGCGGCTCTTGGCCGTGCGCACGAACTCGCCCTTCTTCTTCCACAGGCCGAGGAAGATGCCGCGCGCGATCGCGTGCGACAGGCCCATGCTCGCGATCGAGGCCATGACCGTGTCGTACCAGCCGCACGGCACGCGCTTGCGGTAGAGCACGATGCCGAACACGGCCTTGCTGATGAAGAAGCCGATGATCGGGATCAGGAACAGTTCCATCGGCAGCGTGAATACGGTCGGCCAGCCGACCATGCCGATCGTCCACGCAATCGCCATCATCGTGAACACGAGATGCAGCGCGTCGGCGAACCACGAGAACCAGCCGGTCAGGAAGTGGAACTTCTGGCCGCGGCTGAGCGGGCTGTCCCTGCGCACCATCCAGCCGAAGCGCGCCTTCATGATCTGCATCGCGCCGAACGCCCAGCGGTAGCGCTGCGACTTGTAGGCGGTGAAATCGGCCGGCGTCAGGCCCTTGCCCATCAGTTCGTCGACGTAGACGAGGTCGTAGCCCTTGTGCATGAGGCGCAGGCCGAGCTCGGCGTCCTCGCAGATCGTCCACTCCGACCACGAGCCGGTGTCGACCAGCATGTCCTTGCGCACCATCGTCATCGTGCCGTGCTGGATGATCGCGTTGCGCTCGTTGCGATGATGCATGCCGATGCGGAAGAAGCCGTCGTACTCCCACGCGGTCATGCGCCGGAAGCGGTTGTGCTCGAAATCGCGGTGCGCCTGCGGACACTGCACGACCGACACGTTCGGATCGGCGAAGTAGCCGGTCAGCGCGCTCAACCAATCCTTGCGCACGACGTAGTCGGCATCGACCACGGCGATGATCTCGGCGCGCTCGTCGGTCTGCTCGATTCCGAAGTTGAGTGCTCCCGCCTTGAACCCTGGCCACGGGTCGAGGTGGAAGAAGCGGAACCGCGGGCCCAGCTTCGCGCAGTACTCCTCGACCGGCCGCCAGACTTCCTCGCGTTTCGTGTTGTTGTCGATGACGAGCACTTCGTAGTTCGCGTAATCGAGCGCGGCCAGCGAATCGAGCGTGAGGATGACCATCTCGGGCGGCTCGTTGCAGCAGGCGAGGTGGATCGACACGAACGGCTGCGCAGCGGGCTCGCTCGCCTCGAGCAGGCCGAAATGGCGCAGCCAGCGCGGTCGCCACAGCACTTCGGTGAACTCGAAGCCGTTGATCAGCAGGACCAGGATGATGGCGATCTGGGCCGGGAACAGCAGCAGCAGCATCGCCCAGTCGAGCGGGCTGAGGTAGAACGCGAGCGGCACGCTGATCGACCAGACGATCACCGAGGCCGACAGCTGCATGAGGCCGAGGAAGAACACGAGGCCGGTCGTGTAGAAGCGGATGAAGTGGCGGGCGAACCAGAACATCGGCAGCAGGGCGAGGAGCGAGGCGGCCAGTGCCTTGATCGGCCAGGTCGGGTCTTCGACGACCTTGCCGGTGAACGCGAACTTCGGTTCGCGCGCGGCGTTGAACACGCCCCAGTAGGCTTCGGCCCGACCGCCGTGCGCTTCCTTCCACGGCTGGTCGATCGCTTCCATGATGTAGTAGTCGATGCGCTCGCGCTCGGCGACCTCGAACCATTCGCGCAGGAACTGCGCTTCGTTGGCGATCGAGGGTTGCGCGTAGGTCTTGCGGTCGCCGTTCGACGGCCAGCCGACCTCGCCGATGATCACGGGCTTGTCCGGGAACAGCTCCTTGAGGCGCTTGTACTGGCCGAGCGTGAAGTTGATCGCGTCCTTGCGCGGGATGTGTTCCCAGTACGGCAGCAGGTGCACGCTGATGAAATCGACGTGGCGGGCCAGTTCGGGATTGCGCTCCCAGACGAAGAACGGCTCGGCGGTCGAGACCGGGATGTCGAGCTGCGCGCGTGCACGGTCGATGTAGCCGATCAGCTGCTCGATCGTCAGGTCGCCGCGCAGGATGGTCTCGTTGCCGACCATCGCCCGGGTGATGTTGGCGTGCTTGCGCGAGAGCGCGATGAGGCCCTCGACCTCCTCGTCGTTCTTGCCCAGGCGGCGGTCGAGCCAGGCGCCTGACATGACCTCCATGCCGTAGAAGTCGGCGATGCGCGGGATCTGCGGGCTTTCGATCGACGAGTACGTGCGCAGGCGCTTGGCGTACTTGGACAGCAGCCGGATGTCGCTGGCCAGTTCGGCCTCGCTCGGAAACAGCGCCTTGGTCGGGTCCTGGTAGCGTTGGAATGCGCTGAAAGCGAAACCCTCGACTCGGCCGGTCCAGTCGGCGATCTGCACGGGCCGGTTGAGAAAGGCCCACAGGCCGAAGTTCGACGCGGCGACGACGAGCGCGAGCAGGGCCGCACGCCAGGTCGATTTCGTCACGGGTTCGCGGCTGCTGCTCAACGGAAACGCGCTGCCATCAGGGCCGCGGATGCGGCGCGGCAGCATAGCCGAAGCGCGCGCGGGGGCTCAATTGCGGGGTGACATCCTTTGCCTGCTGCATGGCGGGACGCGCGCCCTACAGCCACCTCCGACGTCGCAGTACCGATCGTATCGCGGCCCATCACGCTTCATTGCGCGCGTGGCCGCGATCTCCGCTTGGCATCGCGGCGCCGAGCCGCGATGATCGGTGGCCGGCGTTCCGCCGTGACGCCGTCGTATCCTTGCGCGTCCTCGTCGTGGTGCGGCGCTCGGCATGACCGCCGCCGGCACACGTCTCGACGTCCCCTGCGCGAACGGCACCCGAATGGATTCGATCGACCACCGAACACCCGCGCAACGCCGCTGCTCGCGCCTGATGGCCTTTGCAGTCGCCGTGCTGGCTGCGGTGTGGGCCGTCTGGTCGATCGACGTGATCCTCGACTCCGGACTGCGCTATCCGGCGTTCGACCAGTACCACTTCTATCCGGGGTATCTCGGCTCGCCGTTCCCGCGCGCCGCCTTCGAACTCGAGAATGGACATCGGCCGGTGCTGCCCGGTCTGGTCCGCATGGCCGAGGTGGCGTGGACGGGTGCCGGCCAGATGCTGCAGATCGGCGTCGGCCTCGTCTGCGTCGTGCTCACGGTCGTGCTGATCGCGCTGGCCGGACGACGCGATGGCCGCTCCGCTCTTCAGGGCGGCACCACCTGGCTGCTCGTCGTTCTCGCCGTGCTCTGGCTCGCCAACGCGCGCATGCTGATCCACGGCAACGAGATTCTCGCCGTCTATCTCGTCACCGGTTTCACGGTCGCCGCGCTGTGGTCGGTGCACGCGGCGACCGGGCCGCATGCGGTCGGCTGGATGGCGATCGCCGGCCTGTGCGCGCTCGCGGCCGTCTTCAGTTTCGGCTCCGGCATGGCCGCCTTCATCGCCGTGTTCGCCATGGCCTGGGTCGCGCGCGTTCGATGGCGTGCCTGGCTCGCACCGATGCTGATGTTCGCTTGCGCGCTCGGTCTTTACCTCGTCGGCATGCCCGGCGATTCGGGCGTGCGCAATTCGCTCTCGTTCGCGCCGGTGGCGAACCTGATGGTCGGCTTCGAGTGGCTGTCGGCGCCGTGGGTGCATGCCTGGTTCCGCTACGGCGAACCGTCACCGTTCCCCTGGGCCGAGGCGCAGGGCTCGGGCAATGCGATCGAGGCCGCCTTGCGCGGCAGCGCGAACCTGCTGCAGGCGCTGCT
>JAFLDX010000153.1 GCA_017302215.1 Lysobacterales bacterium | reverse complement strand
GCCGGGACCGGGCCGGAGGCCGCAAGGCGGCCCCGGGCGGAGCTCGCGCACCCCCTCGTTCCACGGGGATTGCACCGCCCCGAACCTTGCCGTACGATTGCGGCGCTGTTGCCTAACCTTGCCCTATACAAGGCGCACCACCGCTGCGGAGTGGGGTTAGCCGTAAAGCAAAACCGTAAGCAAAGCCCTGTGGTCAAAATTAGGAGTGTTGCAATGAAAAGAAACAGCTTGACGACCGCCGTCGTCGCCGGTATCGCCGGCACGGTTGGCATCGCTAACCTGGTCAACGCGGCCACGCTGAACCCGGATGGCCTGGGTCAGGTGCTGGTCTACCCGTACTACACGGTCAACAAGCCGAACAACGGCAGCTCGGCCAACCTCGTGACCCAGTTCTCGGTGATCAACACCACGGACCAGGGCAAGGCCGTCAAGGTGCGCTTCCTCGAAGGCCGCAACAGCCGCGAAGTGCGCGACTTCAACCTGTACCTGTCGCCGTATGACGTCTGGTCCGCCGCGGTGTTCAAGCTGCCGGCCGAAGAGCAGGCCAACCTCGTGACCGAAGACACCTCGTGCACGGTGCCGTTCATCCGCACCGCCACCGTCGGTGGCTCGGGTGGCGCGATCGGCCAGCTTCCGGACGGCCGCAAGTTCGTGCGCTTCACGAACCAGCTGTTCGCGTCGGACTCGAACTACGGTGCCGCAGGCGGCCCGGGTCGCAGCCTCGCCAACACGCGTGAAGGCCACTTCGAGCTGATCGAGATGGGCGTCGTCGGCAACAACGCCGGCCAGAACGGCGGCCTCCCGCAGAACTCGATCGCCGCGATCACGCACATCACCACGACGGGCGTTCCGGCGAACTGCCAGAAGGTCCTCAACGCGTGGAACGCGTACCCGACTCCGGGCTACTGGACGGCCGATGACACGGTCGACATGAGCGCGGCCAGCGGCGGCCTGTTCGGCAGCGCGTCGATCGTCGACGTCGACAACGGCACGATGCTCGCCTACTCGCCGGATGCGGTCGACGGCTTCTACGCCGCCGGCGGCTTCTTCCACTCGGCTCCGGGCGACACGCGTCCGTCGCTCGAGAACGTCGGCTTCCCGAACACCACGGCCACGGCCTACGTGTTCCGCAACGGCCAGGTGATCACGGCGACCTACGGTGCGGCTCCGTCGCGCCCGATCGACGCGTTCAGCGCGCTGTTCACGTACGACGCGATCTTCAACGAGTTCGTGCTCGGTGGCATCGCCGCCGCGTCGACCGATTGGGCCGTGACGTTCCCGACCAAGGGCTTCTACGTCGACCGTCCGTACCGCCTCGGCGCGACCGGCACGGTGCGTGCGCCGTTCGTCGAGCTGTTCACGTCGGTCGGTTCGCGCGTTCGCGTCGACCTGACCCCGTTCGATCGTGAAGAGCGTGGCCCGGGCGCCTGTACGGGTTCGGACGCCGGCAACCCGGCGTGCGACATCTGCTTCTCGCCGTGCGAAAACCCGGAAGAACTGCTGCCGGTGCTCCGCTACGAGACGCAGATCATCTCGTTCCAGGACGCGGATGATTTCGTCGCGAACCGCACTTCGCCGGTCCTCGGTTCGGCTCTGGCCGAGAACGTCGACGTCCGCGCCGACAACCTGTCCGCTGGCTGGATGCAGATCGGCCTGACCCCGACCGACGAGCCGCACGCGCTCTACACGTCGGCCGAAGGCGTGGTCTTCTACGGCCTGCCGGTAACGGGCTTCGCGGCGACGAACTTCGTCAACAACAACGTGGCCGGCAAGCTGGCGAACTACGCTGGCCTGTGGAAGCACAAGGGCTCCCGCTCTTGCGCGGCGACCGCCACGGCGGCGTGCTCCTGATACGCTGCAGCAACACGAGTACGGAAGGGCCCCGCTTCGGCGGGGCTTTTCTTTTGGGCCAGTGCGGACTATGGTAAGCACTTGGATCCTCTGCTTCTGGAATTCGCGTGATCAGATACTTGCTGAAAGTGGTTGGCGCGGCGGCGCTGCTCTGCGTCGCTTCGAGTGCCGTTGTCGTGCAGGCGCAAACGTTCCCGGTATGCCTCAAGCGCACCGGTTCGAGCACCTGCGAAAGCAGCAACACGACAGCCACCCACATGAGCATCGAACCGGCCTCGGGTCGCGTGACGCTCGAGGGCGTCGAGGGCTTGAGCGGTGGCCTGCCCGGCGGTGCCGCCGGACTCGCCAACATCACCGTCACGACGACGCCGGCGAATCCCGCGGCCAGTGGCGACACGGTGCTCGCCACGGTCGGAAGCATTCCCGCCGGAGCAACCTGCACGATGCGTGGAATCACGACGGTCAGCGGCGGCGGTGGCGTCGCCGGTGACGGCTGGACCGACGGCGGGGTGCTGTGCACGGCCTGCGCGACATCGGTGTCGCGGTCGCTCGTGCTGAACGCCTCGACGACCGGCTGGGTACTGCGGCTCAACGCGCAGTGCTCGATCCTGACCCAGGACGGTTTCGCCGTGTCCGGGCCAGTCAAGTCGAGTGCCGATATCAGCGTGCCGCCGGCCGTGGTCGCGCCGGGCGATTGTCCGTACGGTGACAGTGTCCCGACCGACAACCACGATGGCTTGAGCCTCGCGAGTCGCCAGACCCAAGTCACGGTTACCGCGAACGGCTTCGGTGGCCCCGGCATCAAGGATGGAACGCAGTACTCGTCGCTGTTCTCCGCCCACCCGGGTGGCCTCGTCGACGGACGCACTTTGCCGAGCGCGGGCTCGACAACCGAAGGCTACGGCTATCCGGGGTCCTACGGCAGCAACTTCACGTGGCTCATGCAGACCGGCAAGTTCGTCGCACTGAAGTTCCGCGCCCCGTCCTCGCCCGAGTGGAAGGGGGTTTCCGCGTGGGTGTATCCGTTCAGCCCGTCCGGAGGCAACTCCACGCCCGTGTCCTGGTCGATCGCGCCGTGCCCGGGCCAGTTCCGGTCGGCCTCGCTCGCGCCGCTGCCAGCCGCCTGCTTCAATAATACGCAGAGCACAGAGAGTGGTGGTGTCAAGACCGTTATCTCCGATCCGGCGAACCCGTACACCGGCACGGCGGCGTGCCCGATCGAGATGGGCAAGAGCTATTACCTCAACATCATGGCGGTTGACCCTGCCTTGCCCGGACATCTCAATCCAAACGATGCCGTCCAGAACTCCTGGTGCCCGAACGCGTCGTCGTGCTCGGTCCGGATGGGACGCCTGCCGCTGTCACTGCTTCCGGGTTACAACTAGAAGCCTCACGCTGGAGATCGCGAAGGCCGCCTCTCTACAACGAGAGGCGGCCTTTGCATTTGTGTGGATTGAACTCTGCAGAACGACACCGGTCTGACTCGCCGCACCGGTCTCGCCCCCTTTTCCTGGAGCCGCACATGATCCATTCCCGATTGCTTTCGATCGTCCCGCGCCTCGCGGCGCTGGCCTGCGCCCTCGGCGCGTGCCTCGCGGCGCATGCCGACGAGCGCCTTCCCGATTCCACCGTCGTGGCGAGCCGCGGCGGAGCGACCGTCACGTTGCGCGACGTTGACGCGTCGCTGCAGCGCGTTCCGGCCAGCCAGCGCGGCGACATGATGAACAGCCCGAAGCGCATCGAGGAACTGGTCAGCCAGTTGCTGCTGACGCGCCAGCTTTCCAACGAAGGCAAGGCCGCCGGCCTCGAGCGCGATCCGCTCGTGCAGCACGCCCTCGAGCTGGCCAGGGAGAACGCGCTCGGCGGATTGGCCGTCATCCACTACCGCTCGACGGTCGACATCGGCGACGTCGCGCAACTCGCGAAGGAGCGATTCGACGCCGATCCGGCCGCCTATGCGATCCCGGAAGATGTCGTCGTCCAGCACATCCTGATCGACATGCAGCATCGCAGCGACAACGAGGCATTGACGCTGGCCACGCGCGTGCTCGAGCGGGCCACCAAGGGCGAAGACTTCGATGCGCTTGTCATGGAGTTCTCGGACGACCCGTCGAAGGCGACCAACAAGGGCGTGATCGAACAGGCCAGTTCGGGACGCATGGACCAGCACTTCGCGAGCGCCTCGGGCGCGCTGCGCACGCCGGGCGAGTTCGCGCCGCTCACGAAGTCGCAGTTCGGCTATCACGTGATCAAGCTCGTCAGCCGCAGCGAACCGCGCCAGCGTGCCTGGAGCGAGATCAGCGCCGGCGTGATCGACGACACGCGCACGCGCATGATCGAGGCGCGCGTGAAGGATCACGTCGACCAGCTGCGCGGAATGGCGCTCGACGCGAACCCGGATGCCGTCTCGTCGCTGCGCACGCGCTACGCCGCCGCGCCGGTCGCGCCTTCGGGTTCCGGTCCGACGAACGCAAAGTAACGAGGTCCACCGCCATGCCGTTCGGCATGGCGATTCCTCCACCGGTAGAATCGCGGGTTTACGGTTCCCGGCCCGCTGGATGAACGTCGCCAAGCTCGCCCCGCACTTCATCGCCCGCGAGTTGCGCGAACGCTATCGGGGCAGTTTCACCGGCTTCGGCTGGGCCCTGTTGCAGCCCCTGCTGCAACTGGCGATCTACAGTTTCGTGTTCGTGCAGGTGTTCAAGGCACGCCTGCCCGGCGCGGACGCTCCTGGCTACGTTCCGTTCCTCGTCGTCGGACTATGGCCGTGGGCCGCGTTCTCGGACGCGATCGCGAGGGCGACGTCGTCGATCCAGGACAATGCCGGATTGATCGGCAAGGTCGCCCTGCCGCGAGCGGTTCTCGTGCTGGCCCCGTGTGCCGCGAGCTTCCTGCTGCACATGGCCGGTTTCGTCGCCATCGTCGTTGCGCTCGCGCTCGCCGGGAAAGGCATCCTCCTTGCCTGGCTTCCGGTGGCACTGCTGCTGTACGTGCCGTTGTTCGTGCTCGCCTTCGGGTTCGCATTGGCCCTGGCTGCACTCCAGGTGTTCGTGCGCGACCTTGCCCAGGTGATTGGCCAGGCATTGATGCTGATGATGTTCCTGTCGCCGGTGTTCTACACGCGCGCGAACCTGCCTGCGGACTGGCAGGGCGCGCTCGACCTCAATCCCTTCACGTTCTACGCCGAATCGTTCCGCAGCCTGCTGCTCGGCTACGGCGATTTCGACCTGCATCGATTGCTCGTCGCCTGCGCCATCGCGCTCGTCGCGCTGGCTGCCGGCCATTGGCTGTTCCGCCGGCTCGATCCGCATTTCGAGGACTTCCTGTGAGTCGCCTGCTCGTCCGCACGCACGGCCTCGGCAAGTCCTACCCGCGCTCGCATCGCTCCGCGGATCGCCTGCGTGCGCTCGGCCGCCTGCTCGGCGGGCGTGCCGATCCGGATGCCCACGTCGTGCTGCACGATGTCACGCTCGACGTGCATCGCGGCGAGTCGGTCGGCATCATCGGCGCCAACGGTGCCGGCAAGTCGACCCTGCTCAAGCTCATCACCGGCGTGCTGACGCCGACGCGCGGCACGGTCGAGGTGCACGGCGACGTCGGTGCCCTGCTCGAACTCGGCGCCGGCTTCCACCTCGAGTACAGCGGACGCGACAACATCGCGATGGCCGCCGCGTTGCGCGGACTGTCGGCGCGCGAGCTCGAGGCGCGCCTTCCGGACATCATCGCCTTCGCCGACATCGGCGACTACATCGACGAACCGGTGAAGCACTATTCGTCGGGCATGGTGGTCCGCCTCGGTTTCGCCGTGGTCGCCTCGCTGGCGCCGGACCTGCTGATCACCGACGAGGTGCTCGCGGTCGGTGACGAATCGTTCCAGCGCAAATGCGTGCGCTGGATGGAACGATACCTCGCCGGCGGCGGCACCTTGCTGCTCGTGTCGCACAGCATGTATCACATCCAGAAGCTGTGCCGGCGTGCGCTGTGGCTGCGCGACGGCACCGTGGCGGGCTACGGCGACGTCCACGAGATCACCCAGGCCTACCTCGCCTGGCACGAGCGCAACTCGGCGACCGCAGGTGAGGCGGCGACGGCGCGGGCGGGCCTCGAGTTCAGTCTCGGCACGATCGAGCTCAACGGCGAGGGCGGCGAGGCGCCGGCGAGCATCGCCTGCGGCGGCCGCCTGCACGTGCGAGCGCCGATCGTGTCGCGCGACGGACGCGTGCCGATCGCGATGGTCGGCCTCGTGCGCGCCGATGGCACGCCGGTCTACGGGGTCAGCACCGAGATGGATGGGGTGACCTTGCGCGCCGACGCCGATGGCCGCTATGTCGCCGATGTCGCCTTCGAGGGTCTTCCCGTGCTGCCCGGCAGCTACACGGTGCGCCTGCACGTGCTCGACCCCGAAGGCGTGCGCCTGTTCGACACGCAGGAACGCGGCCTTGTCGTGCGTGGCGAATCGCGCGAGTTCGGGCTCGTGCGCCTCGATCACCGCTGGGCGGCCACGCAGGAGCGCGGGCATGGCTGAGCCGGCGCTCGAGTTCACCGGCGAGCGCTTCACGCCCGAGTGCGTGCGCGAGATCTGGTACGAGCACTGGCACCGCTACGCGTTCGCCGCGCCGCTCGTCGCCGGCAAGCGCGTGCTCGATGCGGCGTGCGGCGAGGGTTACGGATCGCACCTGCTGGCCCGCCATGCCGCCGAGGTGACCGGTGTCGACATTTCGGCCGAGGCGATCGCCCACGCGCGCGCACGCTACGGCGGGTCGGCGAACCTGCGCTTCGAGCAGGGCGATGCGAGCGATCTCGGCTTCGCCGATGCGCGCTTCGATGCGATCATCTCGTTCGAGACGCTCGAGCACCTTGCTGCGCACGAACAACTGCTCGCCGGCTTCGCACGCGTGCTCGCCGACGACGGTCTGCTGCTGATCTCGTCGCCCGACAAGCGCACCTACAGCGAGCAGGCCGGCTTCCGCAACGAGTTCCATGTCCGCGAACTGTATCGCGAGGAACTCGAGGTCCTGCTCGCGCGCCACTTCGCGCACGTGCGACTGTACGCGCAGAAGCTGCTGTTCCAGTCCGTGCTGTGGGCACTCGACGAGGCGCCCGGCGCGGCCGTCGCGAGCACGGCGACCGGCGTCGGTGCGTCGGTCGAGCCGGGCCTGGCGTACGCGCCGATGTACTACATCGCGGTCTGCTCGCGGCAACCGTTGCCGTCGATGCTGCCGGCCGTGTCGTTGTTCGGCGACCGCGAAGAATCGGTCTATGCCCACTACAATGGCGAGATACGCAAGAACATGGGCGCTGGTGCGCGCATCGCCGAGCTCGAGGCCGAGCTCGCTGCCGCCCGTCGTCCGCCCGCGAAGCGCGCGCCATGGTGGCGCCGCTGGTCCGGGCGCTGAAACGGACACACGACTCCACGCATGAACGGCATTCCCGATTTCCAGATCAACTACGGCAGCATGAACGTGGCGACGCCAGCCCCGCGCAACAGTGCCGATGCCCCGCTGTATGCCGCCGTCGATGCGCTCGTCGCCCCGCTGTCGAGCGACGAGTTCGCCTTCATCACCCGGGATTCGGGCGAGCGTCACGTGCTCAGCCACCATGTCCTGCAGTCACTCGACCAGTGCCGCGAGTTCCGCCCGCTCGACGAACACGTTGCCCGCGTCGTCTCGGTCGTGCAGGGGCTGAACCAGCCCGAGCGCATCCGCAAGGGTCTCGAGGGGCTCGCGCGCAGCCGCCTGCTGGTCTCCGACCGCGAATTCCTCGAAGGTCTCGAACGCCCGGCCGAGCGGGCCCAGCGCAGCCTGCACGCGGTCTACATCCGCGCCTGCGATCGCCCGCGCCAGCTGCAGCGCCTGCTCGATTCGCTGGCCGAGTACGAGCGTCGGTTCCGTGTCGCGCGCCCGGTCGTCGTGCTCGACGATTCAACCGAGGATGTGCACCGCGACCGCAATCGCGACCTGTTGCGCGAGTTCGCACGCGCGGTCGGCAACCCGGTCAGTTACATCGGTCCCGCCGAGCGCGTGCGCCTGCGCGAGCGGCTCCTGAAGGCCGTGCCGGGCGCGGCAGCGAGCCTCGAACGGCTGCTCGACCGC
>JAFLDX010000152.1 GCA_017302215.1 Lysobacterales bacterium | reverse complement strand
GAGGCGTTCGCGCGCGCGCACCGAGGCAGCGCGCAGGATCGGGCTGCCGAGCAGGCCCTCGAGCGCGGCGGCCACCGGCTCGACCGGTTCGAAACCGGCCGCTGCGAGCGCGCCGGCATCGACGCCGTCGCTGACGAGCCGCTGCCACAACGCCGACCAGCCTGCCTCCTTCAGGCTGTCGCGCGCCGCGCGTGCCGGTGCCATGACCGCATCGAACTCCTCGCTGACGATGCGGCGGTGCGCATCCAGCCGGTCCATCAGCACGGTCCAGTCGGCATGACCGAGCGCGAGCGCGATGCGCTCGCGCACGAGCGCGTCCGCGGGCAGGTCGTGGGTCTGCTGGTCGGCGAACATCTGCACGCGATTCTCGAGGCGACGCAGGAAACGGTAGGCCTCGGCGAGGCGGCGCGCGCGCGCTGTCGGGATCAGGCCGAGCTGCTCGGCCGCTGCGAGCGCCGGCAACAGTCCGCGCACGCGCAAGGCCGGCTCGCGTCCACCGCGGATCAGCTGCACGAGCTGCACGATGAATTCGATCTCGCGGATGCCGCCGGGACCGAGTTTGAGGTGTTCCGCCAGGTCCTTGCGCGCGACCTCGGCGTCGATCAGCGCCTTCATCTCGCGCAGGCCGGCATAGGCCGTGTAGTCGAAGTAGCGGCGGAACACGAACGGGCGCAGCGTCTCGAGCAGGCGTGCGCCGGCCAGGCGGTCGCCGGCGACGGGGCGTGCCTTGATCCAGGCATACCGTTCCCAGTCGCGCCCTTCGCGCTGGTAGTACTGCTCCATCGCCGCGAACGACAGCGCGATGCGTCCGACGTTGCCGAACGGGCGCAGGCGCAGGTCGACGCGATGCACGTAGCCGTCCGCAGTGCGGTCGGCGAGCAGCGAGACGAGGTGCTGGCTGATGCGCGAATAGCCGGTCTCGGCATCGAGCGGCCGCGCGCCGTCGCTCGTCGCCGGCTCGGCGTAGGCGAGCACGAGGTCGACGTCCGAGGAGAAGTTCAGTTCGCTGCCGCCGAGCTTGCCGAGCGCGAGCACGACCAGCCGCTGCACCTCGCCGTCGGCCGTGCGCATGAGGCCATGGCGCTCGGCGACGCTGCGTTCGGCGTGACGCAGCGCCATCTCGAGGCAGACTTCGGCCAGCACGCTGGCCCCGGCGAGCGTGGTCTCGACGCCGTCGATGTCGTTGACGTCGCGCCAGACCAGGCGCAACGACTCGCGTCGGCGGAAGCGGCGGATCGCGGCGCGGAACTCCGCATCGGCCATCGGCGTCGCCAGCTCTCCGCCGCGCGCGTCGGCATGGCGCGGATCGTTCATCAGGCGGACGAGTTCGGCGCCGAGCAGGGCCGGATCCTTGAGGAAGCACTCGAACGCGAAGTCGCTGGCGAGCAGGACGCGGTCGAGATGGCTGGTCACGCCGGCGTCGTCGTAGAACGGCACGCCGGCGGCGCGCGAGGCCACCTCGAGCCGCGACAGGCGTGAATCGAGCAGGCTGGCGACGGGACGCGGCCACGAAGCGAAGGGCATGCACCGATTCTCGCAGCAGCGCGGTGCGCGCGACCAGCGCGGCGCGTGCCGCGCGCCGCGCATCCACTCGCGACGCTGCGCGATGGTTCGCCCGATCATCGATCGAGGCGCGGGATGGTCCGCGACCGGCGAGGCGTTGCCCGCGCGGGCGCGCACGCGTCCTGCGCGCGCGTCGCGACGGGCGCCGACGCGCTCGCCGGCACGGCAGGGGAGGATTTGCACGCTCTCGGTCCGCCGCGCCATCGAGGCGAACCCGAGACGGCCACTGGCCATCGAACCACCGGCCGAGCAGGGACGCGACGCCGTGGCGCGGTGGAGCGGACATAAAAAAACCCGCCGGGCATCGCTGCCACGGCGGGTTCTCCCTCCCCACGAGTCGAATTCGCTCGAGGCCGCGATATTAATGATTCGTTAGGGAATGCCACGCCGCGGCGCAGCATCGATCATTGCGCATCGCAGCATGACGGGAAGCTGCCACGCTCACGGCGAGGCCGGGATCGTGTGGCGATCGATCCACCGGCGCACCTCGCCGTACCAGTACAGCGAGTTGGCCGGTTTCAGGACCCAGTGGTTCTCGTCCGGGAAATGGATCAGGCGGCTCTCGACGCCGCGATTCTGCAGCGCGTTGAACAGCTCGATGCCCTGGTTGACCGGCACGCGGAAATCCTGCGCGCCGTGGATGACGAGGGTCGGCGTGTCGAAGTGCGCTGCGCCGAAATGCGGCGAACTGCGCTGGTACAAGTCCGGCGCGTTCCAGAACTCGCGTCCGTCGCGCACCTTCGAAGCACCGTAGTCGGACGCGACCTGGCTGTACCAGTTGTAGACCGCCGCGTGCGCGACGAGCGCCTTGAACGGATGGTCGCGGCCGAGCACGATCGCGGTCAGGTAGCCGCCGTAGCTGCCGCCGCCGGCGACCATGCGCTGCGGATCGATGTAGGGCCTGGCCGCCAGCATCGCGGTCGCCTTGATGACGTCCTCATACGGCAGCACGTCCTGGTCGGGATTGATCGAATCGGTGAAGGCCTGGCCGAAGCCGCTCGAGCCGTGGAAGTTCGGCCATGCCGTCACATAGCCCCAGGCCGAGAACACCTGTGCATTCCAGCGCCAGGCGAATGCATTGGTGATGCCGTTGTGCGGACCGCCGTGCAGCAGCACGAACAGCGGATGGCGCTGCGTGCGGTCGAAGCCGGGCGGGTAGTTCACCCACATCTGCACGGGTTCGCCGCGTGCACCGGCATAGGTCACGCTTTCGTAGCTGCCCCAGTCGATGCCGTCGAGCACGGCGTCGTTGATGCGGTCGAGCACGCTCGCCCTGCCGCTGCGCACATCGACGCGCACGAGGCGAGGCGGTGACACGAAACTCTGGTTCAGCGCGACGAGGGTGCCGTCGCGACCGAGGTCGATCGAACCGAAGTCGGTCTCGCCGGTGATCGCGCGCGGCTTGCCGCCGTCGAGCGGGATCTCGTAGAGGCGCGAGGTGCCCGCATCGTCGACGGCCGCGATCATCGCGCGCCCGTCGGCCTTCCAGCGCGGTGCGTCGACCGAGCGGTCCCAGCCGGCGCCGACGACGCGGTTGGTGCCGGCGGCGAGGTCGTGCACGACGAGCCGGCGCGTGTCGCCGTAGAAGCCGCGGATGGTCTGGCGGGCGAACGCGATGCGCTTGCCGTCCGGGCTGAACTGCGGCGCGAGATCGTTGCCGGGATTGTCGGCGGTCAGGTTGCGGGCTTCGTTCGCACCGATCTCGAGCAGCCAGACGTCGGGGTTCGCATCGACTTCGTTGCGCGTCGTGTTCGACACGTAGGCGATGCGCCGGCCATCCGGCGAGAGGTCGTACGAGGCGGTGCCGGCCTCGGAACGCGGCAACTCGCGACCGGCTGCGAGGGTCAATGCCTGCGGCTCGCCGCCGTCAAGGCCGATCGCGAACACGTGCGCCTGGCGATCGTCGATCCACTGGTCCCAGTAGCGGATCGGCGCCTTGTCCCAGGCCGTCGCACTGACCTTGCTGTCCTTGCGCCTCTTGAGTTCCTCGGCGGCGGCCTTCCAGTCCCTGTCGGCCCATACGCGCGAGACGAAGGCGATCCTGCGCGAGTCGGCGAACCAGCGGATGCCGCCGACGCCGGTCGGCACCGTGGTCAGGCGCCGCGCCTCGCCACCACCGGCCATCGGCAACACGTAGAGCTGGGCGACGTCGTCGCCGTCGCGCTTGGAGGTGAACGCGATCCAGCGCCCGTCGGGACTGTAGACCGGCGATGCCGCATCGCTGCCCTCGGCGGTGAGCGCACGCGCCTCGCCGCGGTCGAGCGGGAACAGCCACAGCAGCGTGCGCGCCTTGTTCTCCTTGAGGTCGTAGCGCGTGACCGGGGCAACCACGCGGGTGCCGTCCGGCGACACGCTCGGCGCGCCGATGCGTTGCAGGCGCCACATCGTCTCGGCGTCGAGCGGGGTCTTCGCCAGGGCGACGGTGCAGGCGGCGAGGCTGGTGATGGCGAGGATGATTCGATGCATGCGGCGTCTCCTGCGTTCGTGGGGAATGCGGATGGTCAATGCGCCAGCAGCGCAGGCTGTGCGGCGTACCAGTCGCGTGCGCCAAGGACATGGAACTCGTGGCGGCCCTGGTCGAGCTCGACCCCGAGCGCGAGCTTGCGCCAGACGAGCAGCAGGTCACCCTTCGGCTTCGCGCCATCGACCTGCATGCGTGCCTTGACCTCGAAGCGGTCGTTGCTCGCCTCGACATCGTCGACGAGCAGGCCGCGCGCGTCGAAACGCAGCCGGCCACGCGCTTCGGCGCGTCCGGCGTCGAGCAGGCCGAACACCCAGCGCGGGTAGTCGCGATGGCGTGCATACAGGGCGAGCAGCAGGCCGAGGTCCTGCATGCCGACGCGCGCGTCGCCGTCGAGCGCGAACGGTCGCTTCGCGTCGATGCGCGCGCGTTCGGTGGCCAGATCGATCCACCAACGCCGACCCGCGGCGCGCTCGTCGTCGGGCAGGCTGAGGTTGCGCAGCTTGAGGCTCGAGCCGCCGAGATCGAAACGGCCCGTCTTGAGGTCGCTGCCGCCGATGCGCGCATCGAGGTCGAAGTCGCCAGCCAGGCGGGTGGTGCCGAAACGGGCCTTCATCGCCCGGCCGGCCAGGCCGACGCGCCCGCGTGCGACGCGGCCTTCGGCGTCGAGTTCGAGGTCGGCGCCGACCCGCGCGTTGCCGCCGACGAGCTCGATCGCCGCAGCCGGCAGCCACGCATTGAGCGGCCTGAGATCGGGAACGCCGGCATCGGTGAAGCGCAGGCGCGCTTTCGCCGATTCGCGGAAATCCGTAAGGTCGCCGGCCGCATCGAGATCGATGCGCAGGTCCTTGCCCTGCACGAGGCGCACGCCGGGAGCTTCGACGTCGACGACGTCGTAGCGCGCGAGCACGAGTGCCACGGTCGCGCGAGGTCCGGCGTCGCCCTCGACCAGCGAGCCCTCGGCACGCGCACCGCCGCTGAAGCGGTGTCCGGCGACGGTGGCGACGAGGTCGACTTCGGGCACGCTCGCGCGCGAACCCGGCTCGAGCCGGCCGTGCGCCAGCTCGAGCGCGGCGACGACGCGACCCGCGCCTTCGAGCTCGAGCCACGGCGCCTTCACCAGCAACGGCGTGAGCCAGCCGAGCGAGGTGAACCTCCAGTCGATGTCGAGCGTTCCCGACGTCCTCGCCAGCACCTCCTCGATGGCGACGAGGTCGCGCAGGCGCGTCGCGGCGATCTCGAAGCGACCCTGGATGCGACCGCTGTCGCCGGGCGGCGGCGGCAACGCGAGGTCGACGTGCAGCGCGGAGTCGACGACGCCGATGCGCAGCATGGCGGTGTCGTCGAAGCGCGCGCCGTCACGCATCGCACGCAGCGGCAGGCGAAGGTCGACCACCCCGTCCGGCGCGAACACGCCCCGCGCGAGGCGCAGTTTCGCGTCGAGCCGGCCCCCCTCGGCATCGTCCACGACCGCCCCGTGCCACGGCTTGCCTTCATCGAGGTCGACCGCCAGCGCCGGCGTGCGTCCACGCAGGTGGATGTCGGCATCGGCGAAGTCGAGCCGCGCGATGCCGGCGGCCTCCTCGCGTCGGTGGCGCGCGATCGCGAACGTGCCGTCGAGCTGGCCGTCGCGCAGCAGGACCTGGTCACCCGCGCGGATGACGAGGTCGGTCAGTGCGGTCGCGGACGGCAGGATCTCGAGCGGACCGCCGCGCAACTGCTTGGTGAAGCCGACGTGGGCGCTGCCGCCAAGCTCGGCCTCGAACGCGCCGAATCGCAGCCGGCGCGGCGTGTCGGTGGCGATGCGTTCGAAGCGCAGCAGCCAGCCACCGTCGCGCGCCGGCGGTGGCGGCATTTCCTGTTCGACGCGATCTATCGTCGCGCTGACCTCATCGGCGTCGATCCATGGCAGGCGCAACTCGCGCGTGAGCAGCGGCAGCAGGGCGATGCGTCCGCTCGCGTGCCCGGATCGTACCGACCACTGCACGTGGCGCACGTGCCCCTTCGCCTCGACGTTCCACAGCATGACGTGGCCCGGCCAGGCGCTCAGGCCCCATGACCAGGCGAGCTGGAAGCGTTCCGGCTGGCGGTTCACCGTCCACGCGCCGAGCGGGCTGTTGAGGAACAGGTTTGCGCCGACGAGGTAGAGCGCGGCGAGCGCCAGCGCGAAGCCCGAGAGGCGACGGAACACGCGCGGCATGGACATCCCCTGCGTCGGGCCGGATGGCCACCAACGATCGGCGAATCGGCGCGCCTGTGCAAGGCGCGCGCGGGGAACCGGAATCGGCCCTCAGTGCCGCGGACCGGCGAGCTCGAGCAGGTCGCGGCGCGTGTCGGCGTTGTCCACCGGGGCCGCATCGAGATCGCCGAGGCCTTGCCGCGCGAGCGCGCGAGCAGCGAGGTGTTCGCCGCGCCCGTCGAGCACGCGCGCCTTGATCAGCGCCGCGCGCGCGAGATGCACGCCGAGTTCGGCATGGCCGTCACGCCGGGCGAGGATCGCGTCGGCCTCGGCGAGCGCGCCGGCCGCATCGCCGGAGTGGCGCAGGGCACTGGCCAGGCTCGTGCGGTACTGCAGCGTGACCGTATGGAACGGGCCGTAACGCGCGCCAGCAAGCTCTGCCGCGCGCGCGAACAGGCGCGCCGACTCGTCGACCCGGCCGATCGCTTCGCATGTCTCGGCGAGTGCGCGCAGCACGAAGGTGAGCTGGTAGGCCTGCCCGCCCATGATCGACTGCATGCGCGCGAGCGCCTCGCGTTGCGCCGCGAGCGCTTCGGCATGGCGGCCGAGGCCGTTCAGCGCACGCGCCCACTCGCTCTGCGAGTACCACACCTGGCCGTCGCCATCGCCGCTCGACTCGCGACGCAGGCGCAGCGCCTCGCGCAAGGCCGGCTCGGCTTCGCCGAAGCGCCCGAGATCGACCAGGATGTCGCCGCGGGTCGCGAGCATCTGCGCGCGCTCGAGGTTCGCGCCCGCCGGCAGGGCTCGCGCCGCCGCATCGAGCGACGCCAGCGCCTCGTCGGCATGCCCGGCCTCCTGCTGCAGGTTCGCGATGCGCGAGTACAGTCCGGCCAGGGTCTCGTTGCGCTCGCCCTTGTGCTCGCGAGCGAGCGCTATCGCTCGCTCGAACAGCGTGCGCGAGCGCGCGAAGTCGGCGCGCCGCTTGGCGATCTGGGCGGCGTAGTTGAGCGGGTCGATGAGGCGCGCGCTGTGGTCGCCGCCGACGCGCTCGATGCGCGCCACGAGCGCGTCGGCGAGCGGTGCGGCCTCGTCGTCGCGGCGCATCTGGCTGAGGATCGCGAGAATGCCGGTCTCGACCTCGAGGCTGTCCGGGTGATCCGCACCGAGCACCTCGTTCAACTCGGAACCGGCCGCCCGCAGTTCGGCCAGTGCCGCCTCGGGCTTGCCCTCGTTGTGCTGCACGAACGCGCGACGCACGGCGATGCGTGCGGCCGCACGCCGGTCGTCGGCGCTGCCCGCGCGCAAGGTCGCCAATGCCGCGTCGAGCAGGGCCTTGCCTTCGACCTGGCGACCCTGGTCGATGGCGATGCCGCCGAGCAGGCCGTCGAGGCGCGCAGCCTCGCCCGAGCCGTCCGGCAGCGATGCGCGCGCCTCTTCCAGCAGCCGTCGCCCCTGCTCGAGTTCGCCGAGTCCGGTCATCGCCTCGCCGAGCACGCCGAGCATCGACGCGCGCAGATCGGAAACGTCGGCGAACTCGCTGCGCGCGCGCAACACGCCCTCGCCGACGAGCTCGCGCGCCGAGCGCGCCTGCGCGCGATCACGCCGCAGCGGATCCTGTTCGCGCACGAGCCCGGTCAGGAATTCGGCGATCCGCGTGGCGCGCGCCGACTGCGCATCGGCGCGCGCGGCCTCGGCGCGCGCGAGGCGTGCCTGCCAGACCGCGATGCCGAGGCCGAAGGCCATGGCCGCGATCGCGAGCACGGCCACGGCGACGCC
>JAFLDX010000151.1 GCA_017302215.1 Lysobacterales bacterium | reverse complement strand
GCCGGCATCGGCCGCGAGGACGCGCCGGTACAACGCGACCGCGCCGTCGTCCTCGAGCACGCGACCGCCTTCGAGGGCGGCGCGCGCGGCCTCGAGCAACGGGCCGGTTTCGTCGCCGCGTACCCGTGCCGCGGCGATCGCGCGATCGACATCGTCGACCGCGACGCCACCGCCGAGCAGGTCGCGCGCGGCCGCGGCCGCGGCGCGGGCACCGTCCACGTCGCCGCCGGCGAGCGCGGCGCGCGCGCGCTCGAGCAGCTTGCCGCCGACTTTGCCGAGCCCGCGCCGCGCGATGTCGTTGTCGGGATCGATCGAACGTGCGCTCTGGAACAGTTCGCGCGCGCTGCTGCCGTCGCTGGCGTCGAGTCGGTCGGCATCGAGCGCGCGCTGCGCGCGCGCGAGGATGTCGTTCAGTTCGGTGTTCGGCAGGAACGCGCGCAGGCGATCCTGGTACTTCCAGGTCGCGAAGGCCGCGATGCCGACCACGAGCGCGCCGGCGAGGATCCACAGTCCGGTGCGCGCGCGCTTCGGCGCGCGTGCAACGCGGCGCGGACCCGAGCGGCTCGCGCGCATGATGTGGTCGTCGGTGGCGGCAGCGATCTCCTCCAGACGACCGAGCGCCGGTTCCGCGCGGTGCCAGGCCTGCGCTTCGGCCGGCGCAGGGCGCGGTGACGGCGGCGCCGACACCTCGGTGTCGACCGTGCGATCCTCGCGGCGGAAACCGGCCGGTGGTCCGGCAAGGCCCGGCAACTCGCCGGATTCGATCGCCTGCTCGAACCGCGCGACGGCTACCGCGGCCTCGTTGCCGGTCTGGAAGCGCTCGTGCGGCTCCTTCGCCAGCAGGCCGTCGACCAGCGGTTGCAGCACGGCCAGTGCCTCCGGCAGGCGCGGCACCGGCTGGGTGATGTGCATGATGCCGACCGCGAGCGAGTCTTCGGCGTGATACGGGACGCGCCCGACCAGCATCTCGTAGAGCACGATGCCGAGGCTGTAGAGGTCTGAGCGGCCGTCGACCTGCTTGCCGCGCGCCTGTTCGGGGCTCATGTAGTGCGGCGTGCCGACCACCGCGCCGGTGCGCGTCATGCGCGTCGCCGAATCGCTGGCGCGCGCGATGCCGAAATCGGTCAGTGCCGCCGAACCGTCATCGCGCAGCAGGATGTTGTCGGGCTTGATGTCGCGGTGGATGAAACCCTTCTGCTGGGCGTAGTTGATCGCCGCGGCGATCTCGCGGACCACGCGCAGCGCGAACGGCACCGGTCGCGGCTGACCGTCCTTGCTCAGCACGGGGCCACCGGCGAGGTATTCCATCGCGATGTAGTGGCAGTCGCCGGCTCGACCGACGTCGTGGATGCCGACCACGTGGCGATGGTGCAGGCGCGCCGCGATCTTCGCCTCGCGCAGGAATCGCTCGCCGAAATTCGGATCGGCGAGCAGCGCCGGCGACATGACCTTGAGCGCGACTTCACGGTCCACGGATTCCTGGACCGCGAGGTAGACGGTGGCCATGCCGCCGCGTCCGAGCTGGCGCAGCAGGCGGTATCCGGGGATCTCGATCACGTGGGGTCCAGGAGCGCGCGCCGACGCAACCGCGCGCCGGCAGGCCGCGTAGCATATCAGGGCCATTCCGCGCGACGCGGCGCCGCTCAGGCCAGGCGGCGGGCCTCGATCACGTTCGGCACGGCAAGAATGCGACCGAGCAGGTTCGACAACTGGCCGAAATCGCTGACGCGCAGGGCGAAGTCCATGTCGACTTCGCCGCTGGCCGGATCGGCGCGGGCGTTCCCCGCCACCAGGTACACGCTGGCCGCGGCGATGGCATTGGCGACGTCCTTGTGCAGCCCCTTGCGGTCGTAGCCGCGCACGACGATGTTGACCTCGTAGACCTGGCGGACGTGGGCGCCGCCCCACGTCACCTCGATCACGCGGTCCGGATCGAGAGCGCGCAGGCGCCCCAGCTGCGCGCAGTCCTCGCGATGCACGCTGACCCCTCGCCCGCGCGTGATGAAGCCGGCAACGCGATCGCCCGGCAGCGGCTGGCAGCAGCGTGCCAGCGAAGTCATGAGGTTGCCGACGCCTTCGATCACCAGCGCGTCCCGGCTCGGGTCCGGGGCGCGCACCGGCTTCGACGTCCGCTCGCGTGGCGCCACCTGCTCGTGCAGGACGCGTGCGAGCTGGGTCGCGGTGACATCGCCGAGCGCCAGGGCGACGTAGACCTCGTCGATGGTCTGAAGGTGCAACTGCGCGGGCAGCTGATCGAGGCTGCCGGCGGGCAGCGCGAGACGACGCACTTCGCGCTCGAACAGCGCTCGGCCGGCAGCGACGTTCTGCTCGAAATCGATGCGCTTGAACCATGCCCGCACCTTCTCCCTCGCGCGCGCCGTGCTGAGGACGGCATGCTGGGTCGACAGCCAGTCGCGGCGCGGCTCCGGCACCTTTCCGGTCAGGATCTCCACGCGATCGCCACTGGCCGGCTGGAACGACAGCGGCACGATGCGCGCGTTGACTTTCGCGCCGCGGCAACGGTGGCCGACATCGGTATGGATGGCGTAGGCGAAATCGAGCACCGTCGCCGCGCGCGGCAGATCGATGACCTGGCCCTTCGGCGTCAGCAGATAGACGCGGTCTTCGACGACGTCGGTGCGGAAGCCGGCCAGCAACGCGGCATCGTCATCGGTCTCGTCACGGCTCTCGAGCAGCTGGCGCATCCAGGCGATCTTGCGCTCGAAGCTCGCCCCGGCCGACGCTCCTCCCTCCTTGTAGCGCCAATGCGCGGCGAAACCGAGCTCGGCGTGCGCATGCATCTCGTGCGTGCGGATCTGCACTTCGAGCGCGCGGCCATCCGGGCCGATGACAGCCGTGTGCAGGGACTGGTAGTGGTTGCCCTTCGGGTTCGCGATGTAGTCGTCGAACTCTCCGGGGATGAACGACCACAGCTGGTGGGTGATGCCGAGTGCGGCATAGCAGTTCGGCACATCGGCAACCAGCACGCGCAGGGCGCGGATGTCGTACAACTCCGAGAAATCGAGGCCCTTGCGCTGCATCTTGCGCCAGATCGAATGGATGTGTTTCGGGCGACCGGCGACCTCGGCGACGACGCCTGCGTCGGCGAGCGCCGCCTCGAGCTCGGAACGCGCACGCGCGATCCAGTCTTCGCGGTCGCCGCGCCGCTCGTCGAGCAGTTCGGCGATGCGCCGATAGGTGTCCGGCTGCAGGTAGCGGAAGGCCAGATCCTCGAGCTCCCACTTCAGCTGCCAGATGCCCAGGCGATTGGCGAGCGGGGCGTGGATGTCGACGGTGAGTTCCGCCAGGTCCCGGCGCTCCGGGTCGGTCCAGCCGGCCGCCCGGTGCAGGCGCGCCACCTGCACGGCGAGCAGGATGAACACGACGCGCAGGTCGCCCACGATCGAGAGCAGTAGTCGGCGCAGACCCTCGGCGCCTGCGCGGCGATTGCCGGCGTGCAGCTGCCAGACCTTTTCGGCGGCCTGCTGACCGTCGATCAGGCCGAGCACGGCCGGCCCGAAACCGGCCAGATCGGAAGCCGAGATGCCCCCGACGCGAACCATCGCGTGCAACTGGCAGGCCGCCATCGCTTCGGTACCGGCCTGAAGCTGTTCGAGCCGCGTGATCGAGAGGTCGACCTCGGCCGCATGCGCGGCGTGCCAGCGCGCGGTGAATGCGGCATCGGTCGCGAGCCGCTCTGCCAGGAGATGCTGTGCGCGCAACCACGGGTCTGTGCCCGCGGTGGCGTCAGCGGGCCTCGCCCGGTCCATTTCCGCACCGATGCGGGGAAGTCCCCGCGGCTTGTTCCGCGCCTGCGTCTAACGGCTGCAACCGCAGCGCGTCATTGCGCACTCAACGGCGGCACGCTGAACACGACGTTGTCGCCGATGTACCGATCCATCGCCGGGCCGGGGCGCACGAACACGGCGGCTCCAGCGACGACCGGTCGGCGTCCCGTAGAACCCGTCAGGAAGCGGTGCACGATGATGTAGCGATCCGTGCTGAAGCCATTGATCAGGTACTGGCGCTTGAGCGGACCCACTTCGGAGATCGTGCTCGGGTTGTTTGCACAGAGCGCGCGCAGGTCGATGGTACCGCTCGGGAGCGTGGTCACCTCGCAGTGCCAGACCGCATCGCCCAGCACCGACGCGTCATACCCGTCGCGAACCAGCACGCGCACGTCAGAGCCTCCGACCGCGCCGGCACGCAGGCGGAACATGTACATGTAGACGTTCCCGTTCGGGTCGATCTGGGTCAGCATGCGCGGACCATCGGCCAGCGACTCGTCGATGCCGGTGACCGACGCCATGCCGACGTCGGCGGCGTACGGATTGGCCGGCAGCCCGTCCTCGAAACCGTGGTAGAACAGACCGCCGCGGAACGGGGTCAGCGGCCATCCGGCCGACGATGCGCCGTAGCAGAGCAGCGAGGTGCTGGCCGGCGGCGCATTGATGCTCAGGATCTCACCGCTGTTGCCATAGCTCACGGTGGCGATATCGAGCGCCGTCGGCAGGATCCAGTTGCCATGCGATGGCGCGAAGCGCACCTGGCTGTACGACGGGTTCTCTCCCGACAGCAGGGGATTGCCGCAGAAGACCGGTCCGCCCAAGGGCGCGTTCAGGGTGAGTACGCCACCCTCGTACGTGTAGCCGACGCCGGCGGACTCCGCGGGCATCGGCGGGGCATCGCCGACGACGACCGAGGTTGCGGCTTCGGCATACTGGCAGGCCGCAACCAAGCCGGCCACGGCGATGACCGTCAGGAACTTGTTCGTGAGCATATGGAGCGAATCTCTCCGGAAGTGCTAGAGGTGGCGACAAGACCCCGCGGAGGGCAGCGCGGACACGTTTGTGCTGTCGTCTCTGTGTTCAGAATCAGGTGGATAGCTCAACCTTTGGGGCAAGCATAGCAGAAGCCAATGGCTGCGCATAACCTGGGGTCGTGGCGCAGTCTCGCCTGCTCCATATAAGATCGCGGACCACGCGAGGAAGCTCCCTCCGCCGGATCCTGCCCATGTCGCCCCCACGAACGCTCCTTCCGCTGGCTGCGCTGTTCGCCCTTTTCGCGTCCACGACCGCCGCGGCCGTCGAGCCATCGACGCTCGAACAGCGCATGTCCCCGGACGAATTCACGTCGGCCGGTCTCGACCGACTGACGCCCGAGCAGCTGCGCTTCCTGAACGACTGGCTCGGCAACAAGGGCATCGTCGCCTCGGTTGCGCCGCTCAAGAAGCGCGATGGAACCCTCGAGTACTACCCTGACGACAGTGACCGCGAGCTCATCGAATCGCGCATCGTCGGCCCGTTCGAGGGCTGGCGCGGCAAGACCGTCGTGACGCTCGAGAACGGTCAGAAGTGGCAGCAGAGCGAATCCGGCAGTCGCGGCGACGTCAACATGACCGGGCCCGCCGTGACGATCAAGCCGATGTCGATGGGCAGCTGGCTGATCGTCGTCAAGGGTTGCAACTGCAGCGTTCGCGTCAGGCGGATCGGCTGACGCCCCCATTCTTCCGGAGAGCCCAGACATGCGCTTCGTTTTTCCGTACATCCTCGGCGCCGTCCTCGCGGTGGTCCTGTCGTCCCCTGCCGGCGCGCAGCAGCCACCGACCCTCGAGGAGCGCCTCAGCGAAGCGCAGTTCCGCTCGTTCGGCCTCGACAAGCTCACGCCCGAGGAGCTTGCCGCGTTCAACCGCTGGCTCGGCGGGGACGTGGCCGCGCGGGTCGCCGCCGCCGCGCCGGTGGCCGACCAGGACCGCTCGCTCGGTTTCCGGCCGAAGCCGACCGACCGCGACGAGGTGCAGGCGCGCCTCGTCGGCACGTTCAGCGGCTGGAGCGGCAGCACGATCTTCAAGCTCGACAACGGCCAGGAATGGCAGCAGGTCGAACCGGGCGCCTACGACGGCCAGCGCATCGAGAACGCCGAAGTCACGGTCAAGCCGAAGTCGTTCGGCAGCTGGTTGCTTGTGGTCGAGCACTGCCAGTGCCGCGTCGCGGTGAAACGCATCAAGTAACGCGCCCGCCGCTGCGCCGGCGCTTCCCGCGCAGCGCACGCAGCGGCGCCTGCGCGAGGTAGTGGGACCAGATGCCGATCCAGACGAGCGCGCGCAACAGCGGATTGCGTGCGGCCGGATCGAAGCGCACGAAGTAGCGCCACATGCCGCGGTGCTTGTGGCGTGCCACGAAGCTCGCGCGGTGATGGCTCGAACTGCCCTGCTCGTGGCGCACGCGGATGCCGTCGGCATAGAGGATCGAACGACCGCTGTCGCGCAGGCGGCGACACAGGTCGAGATCCTCGCAGTGCAGGAAATAGTCTTCGTCGAACCCGCGCACGGCGTCGAACGCGGCGCGAGGCAGGTACAGGCAGGCACCCGAAACCGCCTCGACCGGCCCGGTCATGCCCGATGCGGGCGCCGCGCGCACGGCAATGCCGGCCAGGGCCGGACAGCGACCCTCGAAGCGCGCCAGTCCAGACAGGGTCATCAGCGCACGACGCAAGGTCGGCTCGCGCCGCCGCGCCGCGCGTTCGACGCGGCCATCGGCATCCTCGACGCGAACGCCGACGAGACCCGTGCATGCCTCACCGGCGGCGATCCCGCGCAGCCGCACCAGCGTATCGGCCTCCACGAGGCAGTCCGGATTGAGGAACAACAGCGCATCGCCCGCCGCCACGCCGGCACCCCGGTTGCAGGCGCGACCGAATCCGAGATTCGTCGCGTTGCGCAGGATGCGCAGGCGCGGCTCGCCCGCGTGGCGGCCGCGCAAGGCTTCCATCGTGTCGTCGCTGGAGGCATTGTCGACGACGATGACCTCGACCTCGCTCTCCGATGCCAGCACCCGCGCCACGCAATCGATGACGATCGGGCCGCTGTCGGCGGTCACGATGACGACGCTGTCCAGTCCCGGCATCAAGCGGCGCGCGGCGACGCGCTCGTTCACAGCCCGGACAGCAGGCGATCGCCCTGTTCGCGCGCGGCGTTCCAGATGCGTGGCCAGTCGCGCCAGGCGGCGGCGACGTCGAGCAATTCGGCCCGCGCGAGTTCTGCGCAATCGTTCGCGTCGGTGCCGGCGTCCCAGTCGCCCAGGCGTGGCGGCGCCGGCTTGAGCAGGGCATTGCCGTTGTTCTGGACGATTGCGCGAACGTCGGCCTGCCAGTAGACCGGCGCGTCGGAGTGCAACTCGAACTGGTTCTGCAGGCGCTCGACGACGTCGGCGCGCACGAAGCTCAGATACTCGTCGAGCGTCGATCGCAGCACGGCGGCATCGGCGGCCGCGAGATCGCCGATGATCTCGCCGAGCAGGACCAGTCGCCGGGCCGGGTCGTTCGACTTGAATCCGCCCGTCTGCCGGACGACGTAGTCGCGCAGGAAATGGTTGAAGCGCGGGGTATGCGCGTTCATCGTGACTTCCGACCGCTTGCGTGCCGCCTCCTGGACATGGCCGATCGCGGTCGGAAGATGCATGGCCAGCGAGCCGGGATGGACGAACTGGCTGGCGGCGCTGGCGAGACCGTCCTCCCCTCGACCGTCCGGATTCGTGCACGGCAGCAGTTCGCGATTGTCGAACACGAACGGCGTGAAATAGGCGAGTGCCGACGGCTTCGCGCGCAGCCAGCCGTACCAGATGTTTTGTGCCTCGATGTTGCGCACATAGCTGTCGCGGTCGGCCCAGAACTCGGCACGGCTGTCGTCATCGAGCTGGTAGAGCCACAGCGCACTCTCGGTGCCGGATGCGCCGAGCGTCCCGTTCAGGGAATAGAGGACGCGCGCGTCGCCGCTCAGGTGTTCGAGTCGGCCGAGGTTGATGCCGCGCAGGCTCTCGCGGTCGAGGGCGTAGCGCGACCTGGCCAGTGTCGCACCGAGTCGTTCGCCACAGACTTCGAGGTGCAGTTCGAACGGGTCGGACGGGTCTTCCTCCCCCGCGGCAAGCGCGTCGTCGAGGCGCCGGTAGAAGCGTGCCGAGGCGGCCTGCGCCGGATTGGGATCGATGCCGGGCCGCGTATCGGCATGCCGGCGCAGCGGCAGGCAGAAATCCTCGTCGAGCATCGCGAACAGGCGTCCTGCCGAAAGCAGCAGGGCGATGTTCCACGCGCGCCCGCCGCCCGCGCGACGCGTGCGCGGGCCGCGGTCGAGCAGCCG
>JAFLDX010000015.1 GCA_017302215.1 Lysobacterales bacterium | reverse complement strand
CGCCGGTTTCGGCAGGCGCGCGCGGATGTCGCCCTTGTGGTCGGCGGCGACGCGCTTGAGCCGGCAGATCGCGACCGGCTCGGGCTTGTCGCCGTTGTTCTCCTCGACGCGCCCGCGCCGGCAGGCCGGTTCGCACGGCCGGTCGCAGGTGCGCCCGAGGATTCCGGGGAAGACGTTCGATTCCCAGTTGACGAGGTAGGCGTCGGCGTGCCGGCCCGCGGCGATCAGGCGGATGTATTCGGGGACCGGGGTGTGGGCCGGGCAGGCCCATTGGCAATCGACAACCTTGTGGAAGTAGCTGGCTACACGGACGTCGGTGGGCTCCACCTCATTCCCTCGCTGCGCGACGTGCCGGTTTCCCGGCGCAGCCGGCGCGACGCGCCGACGGTTCGGTCGGCGGCGAGTCTAGACACGCGCCCGCAGGGAAAAAAGACACGGTGCACAATGGCTGATGGTCGACGTCCGCCCCACTCCGTCGACGGGATGCACGATCCGACTCCGGCCGGCGCGATCGCTTGCAGGAAAGACCTGCTGCCGCGCTGTCGTGCGCTAGTTCTGATCCCAGAACAGCTGCGCCCTGGCGCGATCCCATCGGGGCAGTACCGATCGCCTGATCTCGACGTCGCGCAGCGCGGGAAACGCATTGCGGAACAGCGCAACGTCGGTGTCGTACGCATCGACGATCTCGACATCGAACGTGCCGGTGGAGGCTCCCGCTATCGCCTGGTCGATCAGGGGAATGACCGCACCCGCGCGAAACTCGTCGTCCCCGCGCTCCCGCACCGCGGCCTTGATCGAGCCGAGGTAGTGGACACCGCTGCCGACATCGGTCAGTTCGGCATGCACGGGAAGGAAATAGAACCCATGGATCGGGAAGGCGCTTGCCATGGCGTTGAAGCCGCGGACAATCGTGGACGCTGCATCCGCCGGGAAGCGGACCAGGTGGATGGATCCGCCCGACTCGGAAGGGATCGTACCGGCGCTGTCCATGCGGAACGCGAATCTTTCCGCATTGCCGGTGGCTCCCGGCTTCTCGAGGACGACCGTCAAGATGCGCGGTTGCCAACGAGGTTTGTAGTCATTCCTGACTGCGACCGACATCAGGAACAGCGGCTTCGAGCGATCAAGACTCGCCGACTCTTCACCGAGCGGCATGTACGGAATGCTCGCGCAACTGGAAACGAGCGCAAGCACGGCCAGCACGAACGTGACTCGGATCCGGTTCATTCAAAGTCCCTGCGGGAGGGGAGAGTAGCCGCTCATCAATCACCACCTTCGCCGCGCACGGCCTTCAGCCTCGCATCGATCGTGGCGCGCGGCAGTCCGAAGGCATCGGTCAGCGTTTCGAGCGCGGCACGCTCGCGCGAGAATACGCGGCCGTCGGAGGCGACGAGGCGCAGCAGGGTGTCGTACAGGCGCGCGATCTCGGGGCTGCCTTTCGGGTACACGGCGAGGAAGCGCGCGACCTCGGCGGCGACATCGATCTCGCGCTTCTGGCCGCGGATGAAGGCCGCATGCGCAACCGCCTTGCCACGCGCCGGAAGGTCGAGTTCATCCATAAGCCGGTTGGCGAACTCGGCTTCGTGGCTCGTCACGACGCCGTCCGCCTTGGCCAGCCAGCCGATCAGTCCGAACGACACCTCGACAGGTACGCGCTGGCTCTCGTCGAACGCACCGCCCGAGAACAAGCCGCCGATCGCTCCGCGCAGGTCGCGCAGCACGCCGCCGATGCCTTCGTTCGCCATGATCCGACCCCTGCCCTTGCCTGCACGCATGGTGCGACGAATGCGGCGTCGGCGAAAGGGGGATCGCGCGGGTCCGGTCCGCGCGCTGCGGTCAGTCGGTCAGGATCGCGTTGTGGTAGACGTCCTGCACGTCATCGAGCTCGTCGAGCCAGTCGAGCAGGTCGCGCAGGGTCTCCTCGACCTCGCCGCTGACCGCGACGCGGTTGGCCGGACGCATGACGATGTCGGCACTGCTGGCCTCGAAGCCCGCAGCGGACAGCGCCTTCCTGACCGCCTCGAAAGCATCCGGGGCGCAGACGATCGTGGTCCGGCCGGCGTCACCGGCGACGTCGTCGGCACCGGCATCGAGGGCCAGTTCGAGCACCGTGTCCTCGCTGCCCGGCGCGCTCGTGTCGATGACGACCTCGCCGACGCGGGCGAACTGGAACGCGACCGAGCCGCTCGTGCCGAGATTGCCGCCGTGCTTGGTCAGCGCGTGGCGAACGTCGGCCACCGTACGCACCGGGTTGTCGGTCATCGCGTCGATGATGAGGGCGACGCCGGACGGGCCATACCCCTCGTAGCGCAGCTCCTGCATGTTGTCCGCGCCGTCGGCGCCCGAGCCGCGCCGCACCGCGCGCTCGATCGTGTCCTTCGACATGTTCGACGACAGCGCCTTGTCGATCGCGATGCGCAGGCGCGCATTGCCGGCCGGATCGGCGCCGTTGCGCGCGGCGACCGTGATCTCGCGGATCAGCTTGGTGAAGATCTTGCCGCGCCGGGCGTCTTCGGCGTTCTTGCGGCCTTCGATGCTGGGGCCTCTGCCCATGGGATTTCCTGCCGTTTCGGGGTGCACCGCCGCTCGCGGCGGCGGTCGGGACCGCGCATTCTAGCCGCACGCGGTCGGTCAGCGCAGGCCCTGCACGCGCACGGCGATCGGGCAATGATCCGACAGGTGTTCGGCCTCGGGAACGCCGTAGTCGAACTGTTCGAACGACCCCGCGATCATGCGCGCGGCGGCACCCGGGTCGAACACGATGTGGTCGATGAAATCGGGGTAGCGCTCGACGCAGCGCGAGCGCTCGCCGCCCGCCGCGTCGACGAGGGTGATTCCATCGTCGTTGAGCTGGCGCCAGACCGGATCGCCGGCCACGGCGAGACGCCGGTTCCAGTCGCCGAGCACAGCGAAGTCGACGCCTTCGGCGTGGCGCGCGGCAACCCAGCGTTCGAGCACGGGCACCTGCTGGAAAAGGATCGGGCAGGCTTCGCGATCGTCCCCGCTCGAACAGCCGCTCTTGAGATGCACGGCGAGCAGGCGCAATGGCCGGGCGCCGTCGAGGCTTATGTCGACGCCCCAGCGCAGATCGGGATCGCCAAGGCCGAGTGCGTCGACATCAGCGTGGCGCGTGAACTTCACGCCGTGGCGGATCGCGAAGCCGACATCCTGCCGGTTGATCTTCGGACCCGAGGTCGCGTCACGGCGACAGAACGAGTCGCGCGCGCTCGGCGGTCGCGTCGACATCACGATCGCGTATTCGGACGGCGGGAACACGCGCTCGGCGGCCCTGGCCGACTCGACCTCGGCGAAGGCGACGACATCGGCGTCGAGGCGCGCGACCGCGGCGCGCATCGCGGCGTAGTCGGCCTCGCTGCGCGCGCGGCAACCGCTGCCGTCATGTTCGGCGAGGTGCTCGAGGTTCCATGCGGCGATCTTGAGCGGTCGCGCCGGCCCCGGCGGCGACGTGGTCGCGCAGGCGCCCAACAGCGCGCAGGCGGCAAGGCAGGCGAGCAGGCGCATTCGCGTCATCGGATGGGTCCGGCGGCTTCGGGGGTCGGCATGGTACCCGAGGCGCTGCGCATGCGCCGGTCAACCGCGGACACGCGAGCGCGTTGATGGATGACACGACCCGAGGATCGCGCCCATGAAGAGACTCGTCCTGCTCGCCGTTGCCCTGCTCGCCGCCGGCACCGACGTTGATGCCGCTGCCTGCACGTTCGCCGACGCCCGCAGCACGTTCGCCGCCTTCCTCGTCGAAGCGGGCCTGCCCGGCGGCGGCTTTCTGGTCGGCACGCCGCAAGGCGTGCTCGCCGAACACTATTTCGGTGGCTACGACGCGAACACCGTCGTGCCGGTTGCCTCGGCCAGCAAGCTCCTGTCGGGCGTGCGCATCCTGCAGGTCGTCGAGCGCGGCGAGGCAACGCTCGAGGCGCCGGTTTCGACGTGGCTGCCGCAGTTCACCGGCGAGAAAGGCACGATGAACCTGCGCCAGATGTTCAGCCACACGGCCGGGTACGGCGGCGACTCCGCGGCCGGCGTGATCAACGACGACAGCATCACGCTCGCCCAGGCGGTCGACCTGATCGCCTGCTGCCGTCCGCTCAATCCGGGCTACACGGTCGGCGGCCAGTTCGCCTACGGCGGGGTCTCGATGCACGTCGCGGGTCGCCTCGCCGAAGTCGTCGGTGGCGGCGACTGGGAGCAGCGCTGGAAATCGGAGATCGGCGCACCGCTCGGCATCACATCGATCGACTGGCAAGGCCTCGGTGCGACGCTCAACTACCGCATCGCCGGGGGTGCACAGTCCAGCCTCGCCGACTACGGACGCCTGCTGCACATGCTCGCCAACGGCGGGCGTGGCAACAACCTGCGCATCCTGCGCGCGAGCACGGTCGAGCAGTTGTTCGTCGACAACGTCGGCGACCTGCCGATTGCATCGGCCCCGGACAATGCCGCGCCGCCGATCCGCTACGGCATCGGTGCCTGGCTCGAGAGCGATCCCGGTCACGACGAGGCGACATTCCTGCACAGCCTCGGTGCATTCGGCTTCTTCCCGTGGATCGATCGCCTGCGCGGCCTGTACGGCGTCTTCATGATCCGCGGCGCGCCAGGCATCAACGACAGCGCATTGCCCGTCTACCGGCAGATGCTCGCGGCGATCGACGCCGAGACCGCCGCCGGCGCCTGCACGCCGATCGCGTTCGAGGACGAGATCTTCGTGGGCGCGTTCGAGAACTGATCCGGGCGCGACGCGACCGACGCCGCCGAACGATGGCAGACTCGCATCGTTGTCCCGCGGAATCCCGCCATGCCTCGCGACGCACCGCTGCTGCCCGATCCGACGCCGCTCGATCCGACGCAGGCGCAGATCCGCACCGGCATCGGCGGCTGGACCTACGCACCGTGGCGCGACAACTTCTATCCGGCCGGACTCGTGCAACGGCGCGAACTCGTGCATGCGAGCCGCCGCCTCGCCACGATCGAGATCAACGGGACCGGCTATCGGGCACAGACGCCGGCGACCTACGCGAAGTGGCGTGAGCAGACGCCGCCGGGTTTCGTGTTCTCGCTCAAGGCGCCACGTACCTTGACCGCGGTGCGGCGACTCGCCACCGCCGGCAACGCGATCGCGGACTTCATCGGCGACCTTGCCGCACTCGGTGACCGTCTCGGTCCGATCCTCTGGCAGTTCGAGCCCTCGCGCGTCTTCGATGCCGACGATTTCGCCGCGTTCCTCGACCGATTGCCCGACGCGCTCGACGGCCAGCGCCTGCGCCACGTGCTCGAAGTGCGGCACGCCAGCTTCATGACGGACACCTTCGTTGCGCTCGCGCGCCGCGAGCGCCGACCGATCGTCTTCACCGACTCGCCCGAGTATCCGTCGTTCGCCGATGTCACCGGCGATTTCGTCTACCTGCGCCTCATGTGCGCACGCGCGAACGAAGCCTCCGGATACCCGCCGGCCGAACTCGATGCATGGGCGGACCGCGCAGTGCGCTGGCGCGCCGGCGGCGAGCCGGACGACCTGCCACGCATCCGCGCTGCGGCGCCCGCGTCGGCCAAGCCGCGCGACGTCTTCGTCTATTTCATCAACGGCGCCAAGGCACGCGCACCACACGCGGCGCTGGCTTTGCAGGCGCGTATCGACTCCGCCACGTGAGCCGATGCGCGTCCGGCAGACGATGCGCGAACAGCCGTGCGATCAGGCGGCGCGTCGGCGCGTCGGCGACAATGCCATCGCGAGTGCACCGAGCGCCTCAAGGGTCGCCTTGCGCGTCGCGTGTTCCGGCTGCCCCAGCTCGGTCGCCATGGCCGACGGATCGAGGCCGAACTCGATGCGCAGGATGACCAGCCCGCGCAGGCGGATCGGCAAACTCGCCAGCGCGCGCTCGTAGCCGGCCTGGTGTTCATCGCCGAGCAGCATGGCAATGCGGCTCGAGTGCCGGCCGACCGCCAATGGCACGGTCGCAGGCGAGTCGAGCAGGCAGTCGCGGCAGCGCAACAACAGGCTTTCCCCAGGCGCAGACGGCGTCACGCTGTCGAGCACAGCGGCGGCGACGGCATCCGGGCCGATGTCGGCCACACGAGTCACTTCGCGATCGAGCGGACGGCGGTCGTCGATCCAGCGCTGCAGCGCGAGTCGCTGGGTCCGCGCATGCGGATCGTGGACGCGCGTGCGGTCGGCTTGCGTGCTGCGGGGCGCGACGATCGGCATCGGAAACTCCACGAGGGTCGACACCGCCACCCTGCCGCGGCCGCCAGCCCTCCGTCCAATCAAAGCTCGTGACGTGTCGATAGCCGGATTGCATGACAATTGATCGTCGCGACCAGTCGATAACTCCAGGTTATAGTGGCGATACCCCCGGTGGTGCCGATGCCCTCCCGACTGTCATCCGCCCAGCTCGAATCGTTCATGGTGCTCGCCCGCGAGCTCAAGTTCGCGCGCGCCGCGGAGCGCCTCCACATCAGCCAGCCCGCCCTGACCAAACGCATCCAGAACCTCGAGGAAGTGCTCGGCCAGGTCCTGTTCCTGCGCCTTCGTGGCGGCCTCGAACTGACCGAGTCCGGGCGCATCCTGCAGCGTTACGCCGTGAGCGTCGAACACCAGGAGCAGGAACTGCTGGACAGTCTGGTCGGCGACTCGGCCGACCCCGGCGGCGTGGCCGGTTTCTTCCGCCTCGCCGCGTTCTCGTCGGCCCTGCGCTCGGTCGTCCTTCCCGCGCTCGGCCAGTTGCTGCGCGCGAACCCGCGCCTGACCTGCCATGCCCTCAAGGCCGAGGCCGGCGACCTGCACGACCTACTGATCGACGGCAAGGTCGATTTCGTGCTTTCCCTGGCCGAATGCGAGCGCATGGGCGTGGCCAACGTGCAGATCGGCATCGAGCGCAACGTGCTGATCGAATCGACGCGCCACGCCACCCGCAGCGACTGCTGCATCGACCACGAACCACGTGACAACTTCACCGAGCGCTTCTTCCTGAGCCAAACCGGCTCGACCGTGCCGAAGATGCGCCGCGCCTACTTCGACGACATCTACGGCCTGATCGACGCCGTCTCGGAAGGCATCGGCCGTGCGGTCGTGCCGGTGCATCTCGTGCGACCCGAGCATGCGGTGCGCGCGGTCGAGGGCTACCGGCCGTTCGAGGTGCCGGTGCTGCTGCAGTTCCATCGCCAGCCGTTCTACACGCGCCTGCAGCGCGCCGTGATCGACACCCTGACCGGTGCCTGCCCGACCCTGCTGAAAGCCAATCGCATGCTCGGCGGCGATGATGCCGCGATCGCCGACGACGCCCTGCTCGCGGCCGATACGCGCCGTCAGCGCACGCCGCCCGCAGCGCCCTGACGAGGCGTCCCGGGGGCATCCGACATGCGCTCGATCGCACGATCCTTGTCGGCCCACAGCGCGTTGAGCCACGCCTGGAATGCCTCGCGGCTGGCCGCATCATTCTCGTAGTCGCCCACCGCCGGCGGCGGCAGAACCCTGACGTCGACGCGGACTTCACGCACGCGGCCGCAGAACAGGTCGGCCACGCTCGGGCGACCTGCGGGATACACGATCGTCACGTCGACCACGGCTTCGATCAGCCGGTCCATCGCTCCGAGCACGAACGCGATGCCGCCGGCACGCGGCAGCAGCAGGTGCCGGTACGGCGAGCCCTGTGACGCCTGCTTCTGCGCCGTGAAGCGCGTGCCTTCGACGAAGTTCATGACCGACACCGGCAGGCTGCGATACTTCTCGCAGGCGCGGCGCGTCGCCTCGATGTCCTTGCCGCGCAGTTGCGGGTGCCGGTCCAGGGTCTCCTTCGAATAGCGCTTCATGAAAGGAAAATCGAGCGCCCACCAGGCCAGTCCGAGCACGGGCACCCAGATCAGCTGCTGCTTGAGGAAGAAGCGCAGCAGCGGAATGCGACGATTGAACACCGCCTGCAGCACCGGGATGTCGACCCAGCTCTGGTGATTGCTCACCACCAGGTACCAGCCGTCGCGGCGCAACCCTTCGACGGTATTGACGGTGATGCGAGTGCCGGCGAGGCGCCGGATCAGCCATGAATTGACCGCGATCCAGCTTTCGCCGATTGCCGCGAGAACGCGCGAGAGCGAACCCCGCAGCACCGGCAGCGGCATCAGCAGCTTGAGCGCGGCGAGCGCGAACAGCAGCGTGGCATGCAGCAGCGTGCTGGCGAGGACCAGCACGCTGCCAGTGATGGCTCGTGCCAGCGTGATCAACCCGTCGAACATCGGATCGGTGGCAACAGCAGGCGGGGCTGCACGTTAGCAGAACCCGGGATCGTGCGGCTGGCGCGCGGCGCCGTGCCACGGCGATGTCTTTACAGCGCTTCCCATGGCTGCGTCGCGCACGCCGCGTCGATCAGCGCCGCCAACCGCGGGTCGTCGGCGAACGGGCATTCGTCGATGGCGACGATCGGTCGGTAGGCACTGCCCGAGTTCATCGCGAACGCGGCGACAAGGCCCGTGTAGGCGCCGGCACGCACCTCGCGGCGCCGGCACGGCACGCCGAGCGTCGCGAGACCGGCCTCGACGAGTCGCGAGGTCACGCCATGCAACGACGGTGCATCGGGCAGGATCACCGCCTCGCCGTCCCAGAAGCCGATGTTCCAGATCGAACCTTCCGCGATCGCGCCCGTGCGCGTGGTGAACACGACATCGTCGAACCCGGCCAGACGCGCCTCGCGCCAGTGATGCAGCAGATCGAATGTGCCGACGTGCTTGACCTCGGGCAGAGCGCGCTCGTGCACCACGCTGCGTGCACGCAGCGGCGAGCGCTCGGGCGCGCGCGCCGGCTGCGCGGCGACGAGCACATCAATCTCGACCGGCCGCTCGAGGCGCGCGCGATCGAGATGACGCGAGAATACGGTCACGCGCAGCGAGGCCGACCCGCCGCCGACGGCCTGGCGCATCCAGGCGCGCACGCAGTCGCGGTCGAGCGCGATGCCGAACAGCCGACGCGTGCCCCGCTCGAGCCGATCGAGATGCCATTCGATGCCTTGCACGCGACCGTCGCGCACCTGCATCGAGGTGAAATGCCCGTAGTTGACCTGCGCGAGGAAGGCCAACGCGGGCGCGTCGGCCGGCAGGCCGTTGATCTCGATGCGTGGCGTCATGCGTCCGGCGAGGGGTGGCTGCAGGCGTGGAGATGGTAACGCGCGACGATCGAGCGGCGGGATCGAGCGCCGTGCTGCCGGGCCAGGTAGGCAGCGCGCGGCGACGCTGGCATGCTGCGCACCCCGTGTGCCCGAGCATCGTGTCCTGACCGCCCTTTCCGACCGCGCCCGAGCGCAATGGCAGATCCACTTCTGCGTGCTGCTGTGGGGTTTCACCGCGATCCTCGGCAAGCTCATCACCCTGCCCGCATTGCCGCTGGTCTGGTGGCGCATGCTGATCGTGGTCGCCGTGCTCGCGCTGCTGCCGCGGGTCTGGCGCGGCCTGCGCGCGATGCCGGCGCGCCTCGTGCTCGCCTACGCCGGCATCGGCGTGCTGGTCGCCCTGCATTGGCTCACGTTCTACGGCGCGATCAAGCTCGCCAACGCCTCGGTGGCGGCGACCTGCATCGCGCTCGCCACCGTGTTCACCGCCCTGCTCGAACCATGGCTGGCCGGCAGCCGCTTCGCCCGCGGCGAACTCGCGCTCGGCCTCGCCGTGCTGCCCGGCGTCGCCCTCGTCGTCGGCGGCGTGCCCGAAGGCATGCGTGCGGGCATCGTCGTCGGTGCACTGTCCGCATTGCTCGTCGCGATCTTCTCGTCGCTCAACAAGCGCCTCGTCGATCACGGCGACGCCCTGACCGTGACCGCGATCGAGCTAGGCGCCGGAACGCTCGCGCTGACCGTGCTCGCCCCGCTCATGCCGTTCGTGTTCCCGGCCTTCGCCGGCAACCCGTTCGCCGTGCCCGATGCGCACGACATCGCCTGGCTGCTCGCGCTCGCGCTGGGCTGCACGCTGCTGCCGTTCGCGCTGTCACTCGTCGCGCTGCGCCACATGAGCGCGTTCGCCGCCCAGCTCGCGGTCAATCTCGAGCCGGTCTACGCGATCTTTCTGGCCATTCTCCTGCTCGGCGAGCAGCGCGAACTGACGCCGCTGTTCTACGCCGGCGTGGCGATCATCCTCGGCGCCGTGTTCGTGCACCCGCTGCTCAACCCGCCCCGTCGCATCGAGGCCGCGGAGACCCTCGCGACCGCCGAGGCCAAGCATGTCGGCTGAGGCGGGGCCGACGTCGCCCTCGCGCATCTTCGTCGATGCCGACGCCTGCCCGAACGTGATCAAGGACATCCTGTTCCGCGCGGCGGACCGCGCACGCGTGATGGTCACCCTGATCGCGAACCAGTGGGTGCGCGTGCCGGCATCCCCCTACCTGCGCGCGCTGCAGGTTGCCGGCGGGCTCGATGCAGCCGACGACGCGATCGCGGAACGTTGCGCGGCCGGCGACCTCGTCGTCACGGCCGACATTCCGCTCGCCGCGCGCGCTCTCGAAAAGGGCGCGCTCGCGCTCAATCCGCGCGGCGAGCTGTACACGGCCGACACCATCGCGCAGCGCCTGTCGATGCGCAATTTCATGGACGAACTGCGCGGTGCGGGCATCGCCACCGGCGGTCCGCCGGCCCTGCATGCGCGCGACCGCCAGGCCTTTGCGAACGCGCTCGACCGCTGGCTCGCGCAACGCGCGCGCTGAGGTCTCAGCGGTTCGGCTCGATCAGGTCCCAGCGGTTGCCGTAGAGATCCTCGAACACGACGACCGTGCCGTACGGCTCGTGGCGCGGCGACTCGACGAAGCGCACGCCGAGCGTCTGCATGCGCGCATGGTCGCGCGCGAAGTTGTCGGTGTGCAGGAACAGGAACACGCGGCCGCCAGCCTGGCGGCCGATGGCGGCCTGCTGCTCCGGATTGGCCGCGCGTGCGAGCAGGAACGAGGTTTCTTCCGAACCGGACGGCGCTACGCGCACCCAGCGCTTGCCATCGCCGAGCGGCGTGTCCTCGCGCACCTCGAATCCGAGCACGCGCGTGTACCAGTCGATCGCTTCGTCGTAGTCGCGCACGACGAGCGCGAGCGCATGCAGGTGCATCGGCATGTCGGGCGTTTCCAGGAAGTCGGGCGTGCATGGTCGCACCATTCCCGCGCGCCGAAGCGATCCGGCGGGATCGGCGGCGCAACGCGACCGCACAATCGATGTGTCGACGCCGTCAGCGCTCCGGCCAATGCCAGGCCGGCGCGTCGAGCAGGCCCTGCCCGGCCACCCGCGTCTCGCCGAGCGTCTTCTCGAGATGCACCGGAATGCAGGCCTCGTCTTCCTCGAGTCCGGCGATGAGGCGCGGCGCATGCGACACGACCCAGACCTGGGTCGAGCGCGCGGCGCGACGGATCAGCCGCGCCAGCGATGGCAGCAGGTCCGGATGCAGGCTCGTCTCGGGCTCGTTGAGCACGATCAACGGCGGTGGGCGCGGGGTCAGCAGGGCGGCGATCCACAACAGGTAGCGCAACGTGCCGTCGGAGAGTTCCGCTGCGGACAGCGGCCGCAGCAATCCGTGCTGGTCGAACAGCAGGGTGAATCGTCCGGCGTCGACGCGGATCGAAACGGACGCACCCGGAAAGGCATCGTCGACCGCGGCGTGGAGTGCCTGCGCGTCACCGATCTCGACGATCGTTCGCCATGCGGCCGCAAGATCGCGTCCGTCGGCGTGCATGACCGGCGTACGCGACCCCGGCATGGCCTGGCGTGCGGGCGCCGTGGCATCGGCGCGGAAATGATCGTAGAAGCGCCAGCGCCGGATCGTTTCGCGCAGTTTGGTGATCTCTGCGGTGGGAGGCACCTGGGTGAACAGGCTCTCGAACGGATCGAGATGCTGCGCGGCTACGTGCCAATCGCGCTTCTCGCGCACGCGCAGCAACGGTCCCCGGCGATCGACCAGCGTGTTCGCCGCGCGCAGGAACGGCCCGCTCCAGATCGCCTCGCGCTTGACCTCGGGATCGTGCGCGAACAGGGTCGGCCCGGCATTGCCCGGAACCGGCAGGCCGAGATCGATCGAATAGCCGAAGTCGTCGCCGGCGAAACCGAGGCGCAGCGCCACCGGCCCGTGCCGCGTCGTCCCTTCGATCGGCGCCGTTCCCGCGCGCATGCCGCGCGACGGATTCTCCGCCCCGCCCCAGAGGACGGACTGAAGGCCACCTTCGCGCGCGAGCGCCGGCACGACGCCACCGCGCGCGGTCTCGGCGATCAGCCGCAGGGCCCGATACAGGTTCGACTTGCCGCTGCCGTTCGCGCCGGTGACGACGGTGATGCGTCCGGTCGGCACGACGAGATCGCGCAGCGAGCGGTACCCGGCGATGGCGAGCGTCGACAGCACGAATGAATTCCCTCCCGCTCGGATCGACGGCGCGGATGGCGAGCCGCAACGGTCAGTCTACGCTGCGCTCTACCAGTCGGTCGGCTTGTAGTCCTTGAGGAACTTGCCCCAGATGTGGGCACCGGTGTTGATGCCGTCGATGATCGGGTCGACGATGCGGGCGGCGCCGTCGACGATGTCGAGCGGCGGATGGAAGCGTTCCTCGACGACCTTGCGCGCGGCGATGTGGGCCGGGTCCTCGTCGGTGACCCAACCGGTGTCGACCGCGTTCATGTGGATGCCGTCGTTGTGGTAATCGGTCGCCGCCGTGCGCGTCATCATGTTGAGCGCGGCCTTGGCCATGTTCGTGTGGGGATGCCGCGAGGTCTTGAAGTTGCGGTAGAACTGGCCCTCGACGGCCGACACGTTGACGATGTGCTTGTCGCGTTCCGGCGTGCGCAGCATGAGCGGCTTCAGGCGCGCGTTGAGGATGAACGGCGCGACCGCATTGACCAGCTGGACCTCGAGCAGCTCGACCACCGGCACCTCGGCCATCAGCATGCGCCACGAGTTCTTCTCGCGCAGGTCGACCTGCTGCAGGTCCTGGTCGAGCCGGCCCTGCGGGAACAGCTGCGGCTGCGCCTCGCGCTCACCGGCCAGCAGCGGGACCTGGGAAAGTTCCGCCGAGCGCGCGATGCCGGCCAGATCGCTGGCGACTTCATCACGCGTCATTGCATTCGACGCCGCGCCCTCGGGCAGCATGTCGTAGCGGCGCAGGCCCTCGTATCGGCCGAGCAAGCCGCGCACGTGCACCGGCAAGCCGGCCTCGGCAGCCGTCTCGAGTTCCATCATGTGCGCGTAGAAATCCGGCGGCCGACGCACGGTCTGGCAGGCATTGTTGATGATGAAGTCGAGGCGCTCGCGCGTGGCCAGCAGTTCGCGGCAGAACGCCTCGACGCTCGGCGTGTGGCGCAGGTCGAGGCCGAAGATCTCGAGGCGATCGGCCCACTCGGCGAAATCCGGCTCGGCCGCATAGCGCAACGCCGAGTCGCGCGGGAAGCGCGTCGTGACGATCAGGCGCGCGCCCGCGCGAAGCAGCTTGATGCCGGCCTGGTAGCCGATCTTGACGCGCCCGCCCGTGAGCAGGGCGACGCGACCGCGCAGGTCGGCACTCTCGCTGCGCTTGGCGAAGTTGAACGCGGCGCACTCGGGACAGAGCTGGTCGTAGAAGTGGTGGATCAGCGAATACTTGCGCTTGCAGACGTAGCAGTGCTGCGGCTCGATCGTCTCGCGCTGCTCCGGTTCGTTGTCCTCGATGTCATCGGCGACGAAGCCCTCCGGCGGGAACACGTTCGGCGTCGTGAACACGGGCTTGCGGCGCAGCTCGCGGATGCCGGTCGCGTGCAGCACCGATTCCTCCTTCGCGACGCGATCGGCGGCACGTCGGCGCTCGGCGGCCTTGAGGCGATGGCGCCGCTGTTTCGGATCGGGCTCGTAGATCGAAGCGACCGCACGGAACAGGCGTTCGCGCAGATCGCCCGGCAGGCGATCAGCCAGCGAGCGGTCGGCGACGATCGCCTCGAGCAGGGCGATGCCCGCGCGGGCGACCGCTTCGTCGGTGTCGATCGGCGGGGTGGTCGTCGTCGGGCTCGTCGGGTCCGTGGCCATGCGCGATCACTGCATTCAACGAAAAAGGGCGCGCATGATACGGAATCGGGCGCGGCCACGCGCAGCCGATGTCGATCCGGGCGCCCCTCGTTCGTCGCCGCGATGCGGGTGGGCGGTGTTCAGCCGAACCCGCGGACACTGCAATCACCCACCCTCGGGAGACCGACCATGAGCTACATCGACGGATTCGTGATCGCCGTGCCGACGGCCAACAAGCAGAAGTTCATCGACCATGCGCGCCTGCTCGACCCGGTGTTCATCGAGTTCGGCGCGACCCGCGTGGTCGAGTGCTGGGGTGACGACGTACCGGCCGGCAAGGTCACCGACTTCGCCCGCGCCGTGCAGGCCACGGCCGAGGAGACCGTCATGTTCTCGTGGGTGGAATGGCCGGACAAGGCGACGCGCGACGCCGCCGTCAAGAAGATGATGGAAGACCCGCGCATGGATCCGAAGGAGAATCCGATGCCGTTCGACGGCAAGCGCATGATCTTCGGCGGCTTCATGCCCGTGTTCGAAATCGGGTCCTGACCGGATCGGCGCGCGCCCGACGAAGCGCCGTGGCACTCGATCAGGCGCGCGCGAGCGTGATGCGGAACCGTGTTCCGCCGCCGGCGCGCGCGTGCACGTCGACGGCATGGCCGAGCATCGCGGTGCTGCGCGCGACGATCCACAGGCCGAGGCCGAGGCCGTCGCTGGCCGGGTCGACCTGCGCGAATGCCTCGAACATCGCCTCACGCTGGCCCTCCGCAATGCCGATGCCGGTATCGATGACCTCGATGGACGCCTGCTCGCCGCGACGACGCACGCCGATCAGGATACGGCCCTGTCGCGTGTACTTGACCGCGTTGCTGAGCAGGTTGCCTATGATCGTGGCGAGCAGGTCGCGGTGGCTGTCGACGGCCAGCGACGATCGCACGTAGTCGAGTTCGAGGCCCTTGCGCGCGGCCGCCGCTCGCCAGGTCGCGACGAGCGGGTCGAGCACCTCGGCCAGGGCGAAGCGCTCGATGCGCGGGCCTCCCCTCGACTCGTCGGAGGTCGCCAGCACAAGCAACTGATTGAGATCGCGGTCGATCTGGCCGATCGCAGCCGCCGCAGCATCAAGCCGGGCCACACCGGCCTCTCCGCATTCGGCACGCGCACGCTCGATCGCATAGGCGGCGCTGCGCAACGGCGACTTGAGGTCGTGGCCGACGATCGCGAGCAGCTGGTTGCGAAACTCGTGCGCGCGCTCCGAGCGGAGCAGCGCCCTGCGCAACTCGAGCTGGGCCATGACCTGGCGCGCGAGCGCCTTCAACGTCGCGAGCTGCGCCTCGTCGAGCGTGCGTGGTTCGAGGTCGAGCACGCAGACCGTGCCGAGTGCGTGCCCGTCGGGTGTCAACAGCGGGGCGCCTGCGTAGAAGCGCAGCTTCGGATCGCCGGTGACGAGCGGGTTGCGACGGAAGCGCTCGTCGAGGCGCGTGTCCGGCACGACGAACAGATCATCCTGCAGGATCGCATGCGCGCAGATCGACGGATCGAGCGGCGTCTCGCGCACGCCGAGGCCGATCTCGCTCTTGAACCACTGGCGTTCGGCATCGATGAGGTTGACCACGGCGATCGGCGTGCCGCAGACCATCCGCGCGATGCGCGTGATGTCGTCGAACGCACCTTCCGCGGCCGTGTCGAGGATCGCGTAGGAGTGCAGCGCGGCGAGTCGCGCCGACTCGTTGCGCGGGATCGGTGCACGGCCAGAAGGATCGGTCATGCGCGGGTCCGGTCGAAGGCGATGCGCCATCGTACAGGGTGCGTGCGCACGAAAGCGATTGCCTACCGCATCGTCCCGCAGGAATCCCGACGCCGTTCCTGAGCGCCAGGATGGCTGGCGCAGCGGCATGAACACGCCAAGCTACCCGATCGCGAGCGGCGCGATAATCGTCGATGCGGCAAACGCGGCGTGCGACCTGCCGGGACATGCCAGCACCGATCCTCGCCTCGTCCACGTGCGACCTCGCCGCGGCGGCGGCGAGTACCGACACACCACGCCAGCAGACAGCACCCACGCTCCACGCGTGGCTCGTGCCCGGATCGACCGCCCGCAGCGTCATCGGGATTTTCTGGCTGATGGTGGCGAAGCCGGTCCGATCCTTGGTCCGGACGCAACTCTCACTCGCCCGATACGCTTCAGGGGCAGTCGTTGCGCCGACCTCTGCCCGTCAAGCCATCGGCAGCTTGAGCCCCTGCTCCTTCGCGCAGGCCTTCGCGATGTCGTAGCCGGCATCGGCGTGGCGCATGACGCCGGTGCCGGGGTCGTTCCACAGCACGCGCGCGATGCGCTTGTCGGCTTCGGGCGTACCGTCGCAGACGATGACCACGCCGGAGTGCTGCGAAAAGCCCATGCCGACGCCGCCGCCGTGGTGCAGGCTGACCCAGGTCGCGCCGCCGGCGACGTTGAGCATCGCATTGAGCAGCGGCCAGTCGCTGACCGCGTCGCTGCCGTCGCGCATCGCTTCGGTCTCGCGGTTCGGCGAGGCCACGCTGCCCGAATCGAGGTGATCGCGGCCGATCACGACCGGCGCCTTCAGTTCGCCGGTGCGCACCATCTCGTTGAAGGCGAGGCCGAGGCGATGGCGCTGGCCGAGGCCGACCCAGCAGATGCGCGCCGGCAGACCCTGGAACGCGATCCGTTCGCGCGCCATATCGAGCCAGCGGTGCAGGTGCGGATCGTCCGGAATCAGTTCCTTGACCTTCGCATCGGTCCTGTAGATGTCCTCGGGGTCGCCGGACAGGGCAACCCAGCGGAACGGACCGACGCCGCGGCAGAACAGCGGCCGCACGTAGGCCGGCACGAAGCCCGGGAAGTCGAACGCGTTCGCGCAGCCTTCGTCTTTGGCCATCTGGCGGATGTTGTTGCCGTAGTCGACGGTCGGGATGCCCCGCGCATGGAACGCGAGCATCGCCTCGACGTGCACGCGCATCGACTTCTTGGCCGCATCGCGCACGCCGTCCGGATCGGCTTTCTGCGCCTCGAGCCAGCGCTCGACGCTCCAGCCGATCGGCAGGTAGCCGTGCACGGGATCGTGCGCGCTGGTCTGGTCGGTGACCGCATCGGGCCGCACGCCGCGGCGCACGAGTTCGGGCAGGATCTCGGCTGCGTTGCCGAGCAGCGCGATCGACTTCGCCGCGCCGACCTGCGTGTACTTCGCGATGCGCGCGAGCGCGTCGTCGAGATCGCTTGCCTGCTCGTCGACGTAGCGCGTCTTGAGGCGGAAATCGATGCTCGACTGGCGGCATTCGATGGTCAGCGAACAGGCCCCGGCGAGGCTCGCCGCGAGCGGCTGCGCGCCGCCCATGCCGCCGAGGCCGGCGGTCAGGATCCACTTGCCGGCGAGGCTGCCGCCGAAATGCTGGCGACCCATCTCGACGAAGGTCTCGTAGGTGCCCTGCACGATGCCCTGCGAGCCGATGTAGATCCACGAACCGGCCGTCATCTGGCCGTACATCATGAGGCCCTTGCGGTCGAGTTCGTTGAAGTGCTCCCAGGTCGCCCAGTGCGGTACGAGGTTGGAATTCGCGATCAGCACGCGCGGCGCATCGGCATGGGTCGGGAACACGCCGACCGGCTTGCCGGATTGCACGAGCAGGGTCTCGTCGTCGCCGAGCGTCTTCAGCGCGGCGAGGATCGCGTCGTAGCAGGCCCAGTCGCGCGCCGCGCGGCCGATGCCGCCGTAGACGACGAGTTCGGCCGGATTTTCGGCGACGTCGGCGTCGAGGTTGTTCTGCAGCATGCGGAACGGCGCCTCGGTCAACCAGCTGCGGCAGGTCAAGGCGTTGCCACGCGGGGCACGGATGACGCGCGATGGATCGTTGCGCGAGGCGGGAGTGGGCATGCGGGACTCCGGGGATGGCAGGCGCGCGATTATCGCCGGGTCGCGAGCCGGTGGGGCGGCGTCGGTCGAAGATGCGTCGCGGTCGCGCCACGACCCACCGCCGTCGGCTCCTTTATCGTCGGAGTTGCGTCGGGGTGCTTCGAGGTACTTGCGCATGATCCAGTACCCGGCGCCGAGGCCGCCGACGATCACGACGAGCTCCTGCCACTGCATGTTCAGCATCCTCCGCGGGTCGCGTTGGCATCGGGCGCGGCATCGAGCAGGTCGCGGTAGGCCAGCGCGCGATCGTGCGCCGGCGACCCCGGCTCGAGGAAGACGAGGCGCGCGTCGAGGTCATGCACGAGCTGGGCATGCACCTGTGCGCGCTCGGCATCGTCGACGAAGGCGACCAGGTCGATCGTCGGCGACAGGCGCAGCGACAGCTTGCGCGGCAGGTTGGCCGCCACCGGCGGGCAGGCCAGGCATTCGAACGCAACCTGGGCGAAGCCACCCCAGCCGAGACCGAGTGCGCGGCGCAGCAGGGCGAGGCGCAGCACCAGTATCCAGACCGAGAGCCAGGCCACGGCGGCGACGATCACGAAGACCGGGATCGTCGCGAGCAGCAGCGCCGCCGGCGTCGCGAGCAGGACCAGGACCCAGACGAGCACGACGCTCGGCGCGAGGCGGCGAATCCCGTTCGCGCGTGCATCGACCTCGGCACGCGCGGCCTCGCTGCCGGCCGGCGCGTCGAGCGTGTCGCGCACGCTCCAGGCGTAGCGCCACGCCGTGGCGAGCGGGCGCCACGGTGCCAGCAGCAACACGCGGCGGCCGGCGATCCAGGGTTGCGCTGAGCCGAACAGGATGCGTTTGCGCCGCCCGCGCTCGATGACGGCTTCGTTGACGTGCAGGAAGAGCACGCAGTCGAGCAGGTAGATCAGCGCAACGACCATCGCGAACTGGAGCTCCGCCGGAACGGCCACGCTCAGGCCTTTTTCTTGCGTCCGAACAGCCTGCCGACGGCCGCCACGAGCGCACCCGCGCCGAGCACGATGAGCTTCCAGAACTTGGCGAGGAAGCCGGTCTTGGCGGCGACTGCGGCGGCACCGCCGACGACGAGGGCGGCCAGGCCGTACTCGGCCACGCGATCGCCTTCCTTGTACTCGGCATAGGTTTCGCCGGGCTTGAACGCAAAGCCGCCGAGCGACGCCTTGAACAACGGGATGTCCTTGTCGAGCGTCTGCGGATCGGCGACGAGGGTCGCGTTCATCACGCCGGTGCGGCCGAGCAGGCGCACCGTGTAGTTGACCGACTCGCCGCTGCCGCTGCGCACCTTGAGACCCCACTCGAGCCGGCGCGTCTGCGCGTCGTAGTGCGGCGGCACGACCCAGCCGACCGTGTGCAGCTCGCCGAGCCCGAGGCTTCGGCGATACTCGTTGGAAGGCGCATCGCCACTCTTCAGGGTTGCGAGCAGTTCGTCGGCATCGATCTTCTCGTCGTCCTTGACGTAGCCGACCGGATCGAACGCGAATGTCGCCCACCACTGCGCGCTTTCGGAGGCGATGATGTAGTTGCCGTCCTCGGGAATGTTGCCGGTCAGTTCGAGGAAACGCTTGCTGTTCGCCTCGTCCAGGAACGAAAGATCGGCATCGGTGTGGATCGTCGCCTTGGCGGCGATGTCCTCGGTCGCCGGCCCCTTGTGCCAGTCGAGCGAAGCAATCGGATTCTGCTCCTGCGCCGGTGCGTCCTCGGCGTGAGCGGCAGTGCCCAGGGCGAGAGCGGTGACGAGGGGAAAAAGGATTCGGAAAAGCGGGTTCATCGGGCAACTCCTTGTGCGGGTGACCATCCGGCTGTCAGCGCAGCTTGGACCATCGCGCTTGCCGCCGGCAGCATAGCAGGGCGGTCGGCGGCCGACGGAGCCGAACCGCCCTGCTCCACCACGACGACCGGAATGCCGGCGGGCCACGACCGCCCGCCTGATCACCGCCGACTCACGGAACCGCCCTGACGTGCACACGCCAGGCGAGCTCGCGGGCGGGTGGAACACCCTCGCGCCACGGCTGCCGGTAGACGAAACGGAGTTCGACGTCGCCGACCCGCTCGGCACGGAACCGCCAGACCGCGATCGTCGCCGCGCCGATCGCCGGTGGACGCTCCGGCTTCGCCGCGACACCGGAAGATCGCTGCTGCACGAGCACGGCGCGATCTTCGTCGATGCGTTGCCACGCGTAGCCGGTCGACGCATTCCCTTGCAGGCGTACCGCCAGCACGTCACCGACCACGGCCTCGACCGGCCTGTCGGGCGCATGCGCGATCAGGTCGATCTCGGCCGCACCCGCGACGCCCGCCGCCAGCAGCCCAGCCAGCGCGATCGCCGGCGCTCGCGCGGTAGCGTGCTCGGACATGCCGCGAGGGTATCAGCATGCATCATTTGACGGACCGCCATCGGCATCGGCGACAATCGGCGATTCGTGCCGCGCTGCTCCAACGATGACCTTCATCCGCTGTCTCGCCTGCCTTCTGCTCCTCGCGCTCGCCGCGTGCGTGCGCACGCCGCCGCGCGTCGACCGCAACACCCCGACCCTGCTGCTCGTATCGATCGACGGCTATCGTGCCGACTACCTCGACCGCGGACTGAGCCCGACCCTGGCGGCTCTCGCCGCCGACGGCGTGCGCGCGAGATACATGCGCCCGTCCTTCCCGTCCCTGACCTTCCCGAACCACTACACGCTCGTCACCGGCCTGCGCCCCGACCGCAACGGCATCGTCGCGAACATCATGGAGGACGAGCGCATCCCGGGCGAGCGCTTCAGCGCAACGAACCGGACGGCCGTCGGCAACCCGCGCTGGTGGGACGAAGCCACGCCGTTGTGGACTTCGGTGCAACGCAGCGGACGCCGTGCCGCGACGATGTTCTGGCCGGGCTCCGAAGCGCCGGTGCAGGGTCGGCATCCGGACTACTGGGCACACTACGACCGCGACGTCGCCGACGATGTGCGCGTCGACGCGGTGCTCGGCTGGCTCGACCTGCCGGTGGCGGAGAGACCCTCGTTCATCACGCTGTATTTCGACCGGGTCGATGTGGTCGGACATCACTTCGGGCCCGATTCCGCGCAGACCGACGAGGCCCTGCGCAGCGTCGATGCCGCCCTCGCGCGGCTCGTCGCGGGGCTCGATGCGCGCGGACTGCGCGACCGCATCAATCTGGTCATCGTCTCCGACCACGGCATGGTGGCGACGTCGCGCCAGCGAGTGGTCCTGCTCGACGACATCATGCCGCGCGGGTACTTCCGCATCGTCATGGCCGGCGTGCTGACCGGGATTGCGCCACGTCCCGAGTATCGCGAAGAAGTCGAGGCGGCGTTGCTGGCCCCGCACGCGCACATGCAGTGCCATCGGCGCGACGCCATGCCGGCGCGCTTCCACTACGGAACCAACCGCCGAATCCCGCCGATCCTCTGCCTGGCCGACAACGGCTGGGTGATCGGTGACCGTGACCTGCTCGCGCGCAAGTCGAGCTTTTCCCTCGGCGAACACGGCTACGACATCGACGACCCGCAGATGCGCGCGATCTTCGTCGGCCGTGGCCCCGGATTGCGCCGGAAAGCCGTGATCGCACCGTTCGACAACGTCGATGTCTACCCGCTGCTCGCGCGGCTGCTCGGCATCACGCCCGAACCGGGCGACGGCGATCTGTCGCACGTGCGTGAAGCACTGCGCTGAACCGCGCGTCGAGCAGGACCTCGTCGCCGCACCGGTCAGCGTGCATCGAGCAGGCGATTGACCACCGCGCGATAGCGCGCGGCGATGCGCTCCTCGTCGCGGTGGCGGAAATCGCGCACGACCCGTTCGCCGTTGACGAGCACGTCGCGCACGAGCGGCGTGTTGCCGGCGAACAGCCAGGTGTCGAGCACGTTCGCGGCATCGCGCCCCGCCAGCAGCGGCGAGCGCTCGTCGAGCACGAGCAGGTCCGCACGCGTGCCGACCGACGGCAGCGTCGCATCACCGCCGGCCAGGCGGCCGATCGCCATGCCCGACGCGCGCGCGCCGCCGATCAACGCTTCGCCGAACAGTCGTTCCCCACTGCTCGGCGTGCGCGCTTCGGCGCCGACATTGCGTTGGCGGGTGACGAGCCGCTGGCCGTACTCGAGCCAGCGCAGGTCCTCGACCGGCGAAACCGAGATGTGGCTGTCGGAACCGATGCCGATGCAGCCACCGGCCTCGAGATAGGCCTTGAGCGGGAAAACGCCGTCACCGAGGTTCGCCTCGGTCGTCGGACACAGGCCGGCGACCGCGCCGGTGGCCGCGAGGCGGCGCACTTCCTGCTCGTCGACGTGGGTGGCATGCACGAGGCACCAGCGCGCATCGACCGCTGCGTTGTCGAGCAGCCACTCGACCGGGCGCGCATTGCGTACCGCCAGGCAATCCTGCACCTCGCCGATCTGCTCGGCGATGTGGATGTGGATCGGCATCATCGACGTCGGAATGCCGGAGCGCCCGGCCGGGAGCGCGGCGAGGCCGTCGAGCACGGCCGTCATCGCCGCCGGCGGCACCGCGCGCAACGAGTGCAGCGCGATGCCGACGCGCACGCGCGCATCCTCGGCAAGCCGCAGGCGCTCGACGAGGCGCAGGAAACCATCGACATCGTGGGCGAAGCGGCGCTGGCGTTCGCCGAGCGGACGGCCGTCGAAACCGCCGGTCATGTACAGGGTCGGCAGCAGGGTCAGGCCGATGCCGGCTTCCTGTGCCGCGTCGACGAGGGCGAGGGCCATCGCCGCCGGATCCGCATAGGGACGCCCGTCGGGCTGGTGATGCAGGTAGTGGAACTCGCAGACGTGCGTATAGCCAGCCTTGAGCATCTCGACGTAGAGCTGGGCGGCGATCGCGCGCACCTCGTCCGGGCCGACGCGTCCGGCGAAGGCGTACATGACCTCGCGCCAGGTCCAGAAACTGTCCTCGGCGTGGCCGCGACGCTCGGCGAGTCCGGCCATCGCACGCTGGAACGCATGCGAATGCACGTTCGGCATGCCGGGCAGCACCCAGGTTCCGAGCGCTTCGGTCCCGTCACCCGTCGCATTCGCGCGCACATCGAGCAGCGCCCCGGCCAGGTAGCGCCCGCCGTCGATCTCGAGGCGCACGTCATCCGCCCAGCCGCGGTCGAGCCAGGCGTGCTTCGCGTGCAGTAGCGAGTGGCTCATCCGATCCGCTCCATCGACAGGCGCTCGATTATCCGACGCCGGCGGGCGGAACCGGAAGCGACCGGGGCCACGCCGTTCGTTGCAGGCGCGTGCTCTCTGCGATACTGGCCCGATGACGCCCGACGACCGCGATCCACGCTGGGACACCGTGCTGGTCGACTGCCGCCTCGCCACGCTGGCCGACACCGGCGCGGCGTACGGTGCGATCGACGACGCCGCGCTGGCATGGAAGGACGGCGTGATCCGGTACGCCGGCCCGCGCGCCGGCTTGCCGGGCGATGCGGATGCGCTTGCGGCGCAGGTCGAGTCGCTCGAGGGCGCATGGATCACGCCCGGCCTCGTCGATTGCCACACCCACCTCGTGTTCGGCGGCAATCGCGCGCACGAGTTCGAACGCCGGCTCGAGGGCGCGAGCTACGAGGAGATCGCGCGCGCCGGTGGCGGCATCGCCTCGACCGTGCGCGCGACGCGTGCGCTCGACGAGGACGCCCTGCTCGCCGCCTCGTTGCCGCGCGCGCACGCCCTCGTGCGCGACGGCGCGACCACGCTCGAGATCAAGTCCGGATACGGCCTCGACCTCGACAGCGAACTGCGCATGCTCGCCGTCGCGCGGCGGATCGGCGAACGGCTCGGCATCGGGGTATGTACGACCTTCCTCGGCGCGCATGCGCTGCCGCCCGAATACGCCGGGCGACAGGACGACTACGTCGCACGCGTCTGCGAGGAGATGTTGCCGGCGGTCGCGCGCAGCGGCCTCGCCGATGCGGTCGACGCGTTCTGCGAGAAGATCGCGTTCTCGCCGGCGCAAACCCGGCGCGTGTTCGAAGCCGCGCGCACACTCGGCCTGCCGGTCAAGCTGCATGCCGACCAGTTGTCGGATCTCGATGGCGCAGCGCTCAGCGCGTCGTTCGGCGGGCTTTCGGCCGACCACATCGAACACACCAATGCCGCCGGCGTCGCCGCCATGGCCGCAGCCGGAACCGTTGCCGTGCTGCTGCCCGGTGCGTTCTACGCCCTGCGTGACACCAAGCTTCCGCCGATCGAGGCATTGCGCGAACACGGCGTGCCGATGGCGGTCGCCAGCGACCTCAATCCCGGCACTTCGCCGCTGCTGTCGCTGCGCCTCGCCATGAACATGGCCTGCGTGGTCTTTCGCCTGACCCCGGAGGAGGCCCTGCGCGGCGCGACCGTCCACGCCGCACGCGCGCTCGGCCTGGCCGATCGCGGCCGTCTGCTGCCGGGCTTGCGCGCCGACTTCGTGGTCTGGGACATCGAGCGCCCGGCCGACCTCGCCTACTGGATCGGCGGCTCGCTCGCCCGACGCGTCCATGCCGGTGGCCGCCTCGTCGCAACGTCCCACTGACGCAGCAGCGACGACGCGACCGTCCCCGGGCTCCGGCGGCGACCGCGGCCATGGCGCGGTCGGGCACGCGCACGATCCTGTCAACGAATGCCGCTCATTCCAGCGGCGTCGGAAACGCCGGCAGGCTCGCGAAGTCTTCGGGCACGTGCTGGCGGATGATGCGCGCGTCGTGTTGGCGGGCGAGCGCTTCGACCTTGTCCATCGAGGCGAGCGTCGCGTCGCGATCGGTGTTGAACGCGGGCACGAGGCGCTTCTCGCGCGACTCGGCGAGATGCCACATGTCGCCACTCAGCAGCACGTTGCCGCCGTGGATGGTCTTGACCAGCAGCACCGTGTGACCGGGCGTGTGGCCCGGGGCCTGGAAGATGACGACGCTGCCATCGCCGAACACGTCGCGGTGGGCGTCGCCTTCGATCAGCTCGATCTTCGCCTGCTCGAGGGCGGCGTAGGCGGCGAAGTCTTCGCCCTTGCGCGCGCTGTCGGAGAACATCGCCGCACGCTCGTCGGCGTCGACGATCCAGGTCGCGCCCGCGAACCGGTTGGCATTGCCGGTGTGGTCGAAGTGCATGTGCGAGAACGAAAGGTACTCGACGTCGGCCGGCGCGAGCCCGATGTCGGCGAGCTGCGCGGTCAGCTTCTTCGGCACGGTGATGTGGACCGGGAAATCCTTCGGCGTGAGGCCGTCGGGCATGTCGGCGATCGCCTCGGGCACGCCGCTGTCCCAGAGCAGGTCGCCGTTCGGGTGGCGGATCAGGTAGCACGGATCGACGAACGCACGCGCAACGCCCTTCATCGAATGATCGTCGGCGAACGGATCGACGTCGGCGAAGTCGAGGTGACCGCAGTCCATCGCGTAGAGCTTCACCGCCGGTGCCCCGACGCGGGCCGGCGGCGTCGGCGCGGCGGCGGGTGCTTTCGGCACCTCGCCCGGTGGCGCACACGCGGCCAGGGCGATGCAGGCGGACAAGCCGACGATGCGATTCATGCGATCCTCCCACGACGGGTGACGCGCGACTCTCGCGCGCGCGGCGGACGTGGTCAAGGACGCAGCGCCGCGCCGACCAGCCATCGCGGCCGGGATGACGGCGGTCGAAGGCGCGAAGGAAATCCCCGCAGCGGCCCGCGCTTTCCGCGCAGCATCGCCAGCGGCATCGATGCACGGGCGAGGACGTGCGCGCGACCTTGTTCCGCGCTACAGGCCGCACCGGCTCGGCCAGCGGCGCGGGAAGCGCGCGCGCACGGTCACTGGAACCCGTTGTCGAAAATGTGGTCGCAGTCGATCGGCAGCGTGAACGAGGCGACCTGGTCGGCAATGCTGTTCGCGGAGCCTTCCGCTGCGCCGTTGCCGAGGCCGCGGCGCGCGAACGCCTGCCAGATCAGGCAACGGTCGGCCCCTCCGTGCAGGGTCTGATCGGCGGCGAGGATGCTCTCGCGTGCGCTGACGAATCCGCCGGGACAGGCCATCGTGTCCATGCCTTCGATGGCGAGGCGCAGCATGCGGTTCTCCGCGCCGGAGCCATTGAGCAGGTCATGGCTGGCGCCGTAGCGCGTGACCATGAGCCAGGTCAGGTCCCACAGGGTCGCGGCATAGACGCTTCCGGTGCCATGCGGGGTCTGCAGCGACGGAAGGTTGGCGTACGTGCGCGGGAAGACCGCGAGGTCGGTGCTGTACGGAAAGTCGCGGATACCCGTACCGTTCACCGGCTGACCGAGCACGTAGGTGCCGAGGCCGCGTGGCCCGGACGGCGTGGCGGTGTGGAAGTCGGTCGTGACGAGGATGCCGAAGAAGTCCGCATACCCCATGTACGGGGTTTCCGCGGCGCTCGCACACGAACTGGCGCTGACGAGACGGTTGAACATGAGGATCGTGTAGGCCCAGGCCATGGTGCCGGCGTCGAAGCTGCTTTCGCGGTTCGGCGTCGTGTAGTTCCAGACGTAGGTGCGGATCGTCGGGCTGACGCCATCCGCCGCGTTCACGTAAGTGACGTTGTTCACGCCATTGCCTTTCGCGACCTCGACCTTGACCGGGTCGTTGCCGATGCCGCCCTGCCCATAGGTGTTCGCCTGCATGTTGCCGCGAGCCGGCGTGAAGCCGTGGCGCTGGAAGATGTCGTGCAGGTGGCTGGTCCAGTAGAACGCGTTCGTCATCAAGGCCGCGTAGTACGCGCTCGGCGCATCGGCGGGACTGAACGGGAAGTCGAACGCCAGCGTGGCACCGCCATCCGGAGTGAGGGCATCCGGTGCGCCGTTGGCGTCCACGTCGAGATACACGTACGCATTGTTGCCACGCAAGGTCGTGAACTCCGCACCCGCCACGCCGTTCGTGTCATGCCAGCCGAACGGCGAAGCCACCGGATCGCTCGGGTTCGCCAGCAAGGCACGCGGCCCGTGGTTCGGGCTTTCGACCGGAAACGCGCGATACGTCTGTGCGCCGACGTCGCCTGCTGCGGCGAGGATCGACAGCAGCAGCGCCGCCGGAGGCACGTGTGGCCACCGGCACGGGCGAGAGGGCGTAGCGGAAACGGCATCGACTCGTTGCATGGTGGATTCTCCACGTTGGACCGATATCGAACTACGCTGTTTGGCGACGACATCTGTCATCGCGCCCCGCCAGCCGGCCACCGCAAAACGCCGATGTCGCGGCCCGACGATACTCCGAAACGCAAAGCGGCCCCGTCCCGGTCCGTTTCCGGAGGCGCCGGCGAGAAGCGGCACCTGCACATCCGACCCGCCCACGAGGATCCAGTGCCTGCATGCCGTCACCGCGGAGGACGCGGCGATCACCTCGTGGCATCCACGACGACCCAGCCAACGGCGACGTCGCAACGATGCGCCCCGCGTCGTGATCCGACGTCGCTCCCGATCGCGCGGTGGCAATGCCCGCGGCGCCTGGGAAGTTCCCGGCTCGCGGCCGGCAAGGGTCGAAGGCTTGTTCGCCTTATGGAGAAGTGTTTCAGGCGCGCACTCGCGACGGCGCGAGTCAATCGATGCAGGCCGTAGCGTCGATCGGCTGCAGGTGACGGATGACGAGCTGGACGCGCTCGCGGCCGTTCCATTCGTTGACGTCGAGCTGGTAGAGCGCCCGGCATCGCGCTGGCGGCGACACAGCCGGTTCGGCATTGAACAGGATCGCCTCGACCGTTCCGGCGTGGCCCGGCAGGCGCAGGTCGAGGCGCCAGTGGCGACCACCTGCGAGGCGCCATGACGCGAGTTCGAAGGCATTGTCGAACAGCGGTTCCGGAAAGCCCTGCCCCCACGGACCGGCATCGCGCAGCTGGCGTGCGAGAGCGAGGTCGAAGTCGGCCGGCGCGAGTTCGCCGTCGCTGAGAAGGACCGGTTCGAACAGGGCTGCGTCCGTGCGCTCGCGCACGACAGCCTCGAACTCGGCGGCGAGGCGCGCAACGTCCGCGCGCGCCAGGCTCAGGCCCGCGGCCATGGCGTGCCCGCCGAAGCGGCGGATCAGGCCGGGACAGCGCGCGTCGATTTCGGCGAGCAGGTCGCGCACGTGCACGCCGCGGATCGACCGGGCCGAGCCGCGCACCTCGTCACTGCCGTCACCGGCGGGCGCGCAGGCGATGACGGGTCGGTGCAGGCGCTCCTTGAGTTTCGAGGCGACGAGGCCGACCACGCCGGCATGCCAGTCGTCGTCGTAGAGCGTCACGCCGAGCGGCAAGGCGTCATCGCCGTGCGCGGCGATCCAGCGCGCGACGACCGTCTCGCCCTGCTCGACCATCGCCTCCTGCAGGTCGCGACGCTCGGCATTGATGCTCGACAGGCGCGCGGCGTGGCCGTGCGCGACGACATGATCGTCGGTGAGCAGGCACTCGATGCCGAGCGCCATGTCCTCGAGACGACCCGCCGCGTTGATGCGGGGTCCGACCGCATAGCCGAGATCGGAGGCGACGACCGCGGCCGGGTCGCGCCCGGCGGCGTCGAGCAGGGCCAGTACGCCGGCGCAGGCGCGGCGCGCACGGATGCGCCGCAGGCCGGCCTCGACGAGCACGCGATTGTTGAAATCGAGCGGCACGAGGTCGGCGACCGTGCCGAGCGCGACGAGGTCGAGCAGCATCGCGAGGTCGGGCTCGTCACATCCGGCGTACAGTCCGCGCGCACGGCGCCGTGCGCGCAGGGCCAGGAGCAGGCAGAACACGACTCCGACCCCGGCCAGCGCCTTGCTCGGAAACGGATCGCCCTCGACATTGGGGTTGACGATTGCGCATGCCGCCGGCAGCGTCGCCGCCGGCAGATGGTGGTCGGTGACGAGCACATCGATGCCGCGTGCGCGCGCGGCATCGATGCCTGCGTGGCTGGCGATGCCGTTGTCGACCGTGACGATGAGGTCCGGCGCCGGATCGAGCGTGGCGACGAGCACGGGACTGAGCCCGTAACCGTGCACGACGCGGTTCGGCACGCGGAAGTCGACGCAGCGCGCACCGAGCAGGCGCAGGCCGCGTACGGCGACGGCGGTGCCGGTTGCGCCATCGCAGTCGAAATCGCCGACGATCGTGATGCGACGGTCGCGCGTGATCGCGTCGTCGAGCAGGTCGCAGGCCGCGTCGATGCCGCCGAGCCGATCCGGGGAAGCCAGCGCGGCGAGGCGATGCTCGACCTCGCGTGGATCGCGGATGCCGCGCTGCGCATACACGCGACGCAGGACAGGGTGCAGGCCGGCGGGCCAGGCTCCGATCGATTCGATCGCCGCGCGTCGGCGGATCGCGATCGGCCTCACGCGATAGGCCCTCGCACGCGTCGCCAGACGCGCCAGCGATGAATCGGGCGCACGCGGATGCGCTCCGCGGACGCGAACACGAGATCGATGTGCGTGATGTGTCGGCGGCGCAGGGCTGCGTCGGCAGGCGCGAGCCAGTTCGTTTCGAGTCGCGCATCACGCAGCGCGCCGAGATCGACGCAGACCGCGCCCGCCGCGTTCGCGGCCCGTGTGGCGACGAAGGCCGATGGCTCGACCGCCTCGACGCGTGCGCCGGCGATGCCGGCAAGCATGCGCAGGGCCGGGTCGTCGGCGAGCACGACCGGGCAACTGCTGCGCACGCGCGCCGGCAAGGCGCCGCCGCCCCAGAACCACAGGCTGTTGAGCGCGACCGCGCCGCGCCGGGCGCGCGCCGCATTGACCGGGTGGTTGTGCAGGATCACCTGGGCCTCGTTGAACAGCATCCGCCAACGCTTGCCGGCCGCGCCGGTCGGCAGGTGCAGCTTCAGATCATCGCCAAGGACATCGTCGGGATCGCCGCCGTCGGGCAGCTCGCTGCCCGGCGTCGCACGCAGGTACCAGCGCTCGGGCGTCGGCGCATCGAACAGG
>JAFLDX010000150.1 GCA_017302215.1 Lysobacterales bacterium | reverse complement strand
GGTGCGATCGCGCGCTTCGGCCAGCCAGTGCAGGTAGTAGCCGGTGATCTCGGGGTAGGCATAGCGCGCCCTGCCGGCGTCATCGAGGGCGCCGATCACGGCCCCGGCATGCCGGCCTTCGGCGACCTGGATGCCGGGACCGGTCAGGAACCGGCGCAGTTTCGCCGCGGTGTCCGCGACGCGCGCGTTCATGCGTTCACCGCAAGCGGCTCGATGGGCCGGGTCGCGTCGTGCCGGAGAATGCCTTGCAGGTGCGCGGCGATGCGCTCGCCGCTGCGGCCATCGCCGAACGGCGCGTCCGCATCGAAGGCGCAGGCGCGCGGCCGGGGCGCATCGAGCATGCGCGATGCCGCGGCGACGATCGCGTCGACCTGCGGTGCGACGAGGATCGAGGTTCCGAGGGCGAGGCTTTCCGGACGCTCGGTGTTCTCGCGCACGACGAGGACCGGCGCACCGAGATAGGGCGCCTCCTCCTGGATGCCGCCGGAATCGGTGATGACGAGGCGCGCCCGCGCCAGCTCGGCGATGAACGGCGCGTAGTCGAGCGGCTCGACGAGGTCGATGCCGGCCACGCCGCCGAGGTTGCGGCGGATGCGCGATCGGATCGCCGGATTCGGGTGCAGCGGGCAGACCACGCCGAGTGTCGGATGCCGTCCGATCAACTCGAGCACGGCGGCGCAGACATGATCGAGGCCGCGCCCGTAGTTTTCGCGTCGATGCAAGGTCAGCAGCAGCGTTTCCCCGACGCGCGGCTCGCGGCAACCCGCCTCGACCTGCTCACGCAGCAGGTCGACGATCGTGTTGCCGACCCGCACGATCGCGGCGGGGTCGATGCCTTCGGCCACGAGGTTGGCGCACGCCGCTACCGTCGGCGCGTAGTGGATGCGGGCCAGGCGTGCGATCCGGCGCCGGAACAACTGCTCGGGGAACGGCCGGTACGGGTGCGGCGTGCGCAATCCGGCTTCGACGTGCGCCAGCGGCACGCCCGCGTCGCGACTGGCAAGGGCCGTCGCGTATGCCGTCGAGGTGTCGCCCTGGGCGATCACGAGGTCGATGTTCGCGGCACGGATTGCCGCGAGCACATGGCGGCGCAGGTCGGCTACTGCATGCGACAGCGTCGCCGCGACGACCGGTTCGAGCGCGAGATCACTGCGCAGCCCCAAGTGCGCGAGGGTGCGTTCGACCATCGCCGCATGCTGGCCGCTGTTGGCGAGGATCGTCTCGGTGCCGGCATGCCGTCGCAGCGCCGTGACCACGCTCGCGACCTTCAGGCACTCCGGACGCGTCCCGGCGACGACCAGGACGCGCCGGGTCGATGGCATCTGCGGCATGGATTCGGTTCCCCCGGTTCCGTGGCCCGCGTGCATCCCGATGCGCGCTCCCACGGCCTCGCGCATTGTATCGATCTGCGCGTTCGATGGAGATGGCGACAGCCCGGCCCGGCATCGCTACGCTTGCCGCGATGGGCAACCGGCTCGGCAGCGGAAGGGTGCATTCGGTGCGATCGCGCGGCCGGCCGGACTTCGGCCGCGATTGCGCCGCGCACCGCCGGGGGAGCGCGACAAGTGGATGAGCCGTTGTCGCCGCGCCGTCCTCCGACCCGCGAGCCGCTGCTCTGGCTCGTCGCGGTCGCCGTGTTCATGCAGATGCTCGACACGACGATCGTCAACACGGCGCTGCCGGCCATGGCGCGCAGCCTCGGCGAGTCGCCGTTGCGCATGCAGTGGGTCGTGATCGCCTATGCGCTCAGCGTCGCCGTGCTCATCCCGGCGTCGGGCTGGTTGGCCGACCGCTTCGGCACGCGGCGCGTGTTCATCGCGGCCGTCGCCCTGTTCACGCTCGGCTCGCTGGCCTGCGCGCTGTCGCACACGCTCGGCCAGATCGTCGCCGCGCGCGTGCTGCAGGGCATCGGCGGTGCGATGCTGCTGCCGGTCGGCCGGCTGGCCGTACTGCGCACGTTCCCGGGAGCGGATTTCCTGCGCGCGATGAGCTTCGTCACCGTGCCGGGCCTGGTCGGTCCGCTGGTCGGACCGACCCTCGGCGGCTGGCTGGTCGAAGTGGCTTCATGGCACTGGATTTTCCTGATCAACCTGCCGATCGGCGCGCTCGGCGTCGTGTTCGCCGTGCGCGTGATGCCGGATCTGCACACGCCGGTGCACCGGTTCGATCTCGGCGGCTACGGCCTGCTTGCATTCGGCATGGTCGCGCTCTCGCTCGCGCTCGACGGACTGTCGGCCGGCCAGCGCGTCGGCGGCGTGGCGATCCTTGCCGTTTTCGGCTTCGCCGCGGTGGTGGCCTACTGGCTGCACGCGGCGCGTGACGTCGATGCGCTGTTCCCGCTGCGCCTGTTCGGCGTGGCGAGCTACCGCATCGGCATCATCGGCAACCTGTTCTCGCGCCTCGGCACGAGCGGCATGCCGTTCCTCATTCCGCTGCTGCTGCAGGTCGCGCTCGGCTACGGCCCGACCGATGCCGGCCTTGCGATGATCCCGGTCGCCCTGGCCGGCATGGCGGCCAAGCGCGTCGTCGTGCCGCTGGTCGGGCGCCTCGGTTATCGGCGCGTGCTGGTCGGCAACACGGTCCTGGTCGGCCTCGCGATGGCGAGCTTCGCCCTGATCGCGCCCGGCCAGCCGACGTGGCTGCTCGTGGTCCAGTTCGCCGTGTTCGGCGCGGTCAACTCGCTGCAGTTCACCGCGATGAACACGATCACGTTGCGCGACCTCGGCGGCGAACTGGCGAGCGCCGGCAACAGCCTGCTGTCAATGACGATGATGCTCGGGGTGGGCTTCGGCGTGGCCGTGGCCGGCGGCCTGCTCGGCGCGTTCGCCGGGCTGCCGGGCGGGACCGGTGCCGGCAGCCTCGCCGCGTTCCGCTGGAGCTTCGCCTGCATCGGCGCGATGACGCTCGCCTCGGCGGCGATCTTCTGGCAGCTGCCGGATGCCGCGCCCGCGGCGCGCGAAGTCGATCGGGAGCGGATCGCGGCCGATTGACGCACGCCGCGACCCGATCCGGCTCGCAGCCTCGGCGTGAACTCTGTAGAATGCGGTTTTCCTGCGGAATTCCGCCCCATGACCCCCCTCATCTTCGTGACCGGTGGCGTGGTGTCCTCGCTTGGCAAGGGCATCGCGGCCGCGTCGCTGGCGGCCATCCTCGAGGCGCGCGGATTGCGCGTGACGATGATGAAGCTCGATCCGTACATCAACGTCGATCCGGGCACGATGAGCCCGTTCCAGCACGGCGAGGTCTACGTCACCGACGACGGTGCCGAGACCGACCTCGACCTCGGCCACTACGAGCGCTTCGTGCGCACCCGCCTGACCGGCAAGAACTCGATCACGACCGGCAAGATCTACGAGAGCGTGATCGCCAAGGAACGCCGCGGCGACTACCTCGGCGCCACCGTGCAGGTGATCCCGCACATCACCGACGAGATCAAGCACCGCATCTACGAGGCGACCAGCGGCTACGACGTCGCGCTCGTCGAGATCGGCGGCACGGTCGGCGACATCGAATCACTGCCGTTCCTCGAGGCGATCCGCCAGATCCGCATCGAGCACGGTCCCGAGATGTCGATGTTCATGCACCTGACCCTGGTGCCGTACATCAAGGCCGCCGGCGAGATCAAGACCAAGCCGACCCAGCATTCGGTCAAGGAACTGCGCTCGATCGGCATCCAGGCCGACGTCCTGCTCTGCCGCAGCGAGCAGCCGCTGCCGCAGGCGGACCGGCGCAAGATCGCGCTGTTCACGAACGTGCCCGAGAAGGCCGTCATCAGCGCGGTCGACGTCGACATCATCTATCGACTGCCGCTCTGGCTGCACGAGCAGAAGCTCGACGACATCGTCCTCGAACGGCTCAATTTCAAGGCCAAGCCGGCCGACCTCTCCGAATGGCAGCGCACGGTCGATGCGATCGAGCATCCGAAGGACGAAGTCACGATCGCGATCGTCGGCAAGTACGTCGAGCACAAGGATGCCTACAAGTCGCTCGGCGAGGCGCTGCGCCACGGCGGACTCAAGCAGCACACGCGCGTGAACCTGCGCTGGGTCGAGTCCGAGGAGGTCGAGCGCCACGGCGGCGACGCGCTGAAGGACGTTGACGGCATTCTCGTGCCGGGCGGTTTCGGCAAGCGCGGTTTCGAGGGCAAGATCGCGGCGGCGCGCCATGCGCGCGAATCGCGCGTGCCTTACTTCGGCATCTGCTATGGCATGCACGCGGCGGTCGTCGACTTCGCCCGCCACGTCGCCGGCCTCGAAGCGGCCAACTCGAGCGAGAACGATCGCAACTGCAAGGATCCGGTGATCGCGCTGATCACCGAATGGACCACGAGCACCGGCGAAATCGAGAAGCGTGACGAGAGCTCCGATCTCGGCGGCACGATGCGCCTCGGCGCGCAGGAGTGCCGGCTCAAGGCCGGCACGCTCGCGCGCGAGATGTACGGCCAGGACGTCGTGCGCGAACGCCATCGCCATCGTTACGAGTTCAACAACCGCTATCGGCAGTCGTTCGAGGACCGCGGCCTGGTCATCTCCGGCAAGTCGATGGACGACCTGCTCGTCGAGATGATCGAACTCGCCGATCACCCGTGGTTCGTCGCCTGCCAGGCGCACCCCGAGTTCACCTCGACGCCGCGCGACGGCCATCCGCTGTTCATCGGCTTCATCCGCGCCGCGCGCGAGTGCAAGGCGCTGCGCAAGGCGCCGCCGGTCGACAACGTCGTCACCGCGAAGATCGGGGCCACGGCATGAAGCTCTGCGATTTCGAGGTCGGTCTCGACCGGCCGCTGTTCCTGATCGCCGGCCCGTGCGTGATCGAGAGCGAGCAGCTCGCGCTCGACACGGCCGGCCAGCTCAAGGAAATCACGTCCCGCCTCGGCGTGCCGTTCATCTACAAGTCGAGCTTCGACAAGGCCAATCGCACCTCGATCGCCGGCCATCGCGGCCCGGGCATCGAGGAAGGCCTGCGCATCCTCGCCGAAGTGAAGCGCCAGATCGGCGTGCCGGTGCTGACCGACGTGCACGAGTACACGCCGATGGAGGAGGTCGCCACTGTCGTCGACGTGCTGCAGACGCCGGCGTTCCTGTGCCGGCAGACCGATTTCATCATCAAGGCCTGCAGCGTCGGCCGCCCGGTCAACATCAAGAAGGGCCAGTTTCTGTCGCCGTGGGAGATGAAGCACGTCACCGACAAGGCGAAATCGACCGGCAACACCCAGATCATGGCCTGCGAGCGCGGGGCGAGCTTCGGCTACAACAACCTCGTCTCGGACATGCGCTCGCTCAGCGTGATGCGCGACACCGGCTGCCCGGTCGTGTTCGACGCGACGCATTCCGTGCAGTTGCCGGGCGCCGGTGGCGGCAAGTCGGGCGGCCAGCGCGAGTTCGTGCCCGTGCTCGCGCGCGCGGCCGTCGCGGTCGGCATCGCCGGTATTTTCATGGAAACGCACCCGGATCCCGACAAGGCGCTCAGCGACGGGCCGAATGCGTGGCCGCTGGGGAAGATGGAGGCGTTGCTGGAGTCGTTGCGTGAACTGGATCGCTTGGTCAAAAGGAGCGGAGTTCTCGAAACCAGTGTCTAGGTCCATCACCGCATCGAGCTTCGCATTCCCGCTGTTCCGCGCGTCGGATTCACCTCTGCTCGGAAATTGTGAGTCGTCGAATACCTGGAGCCGGTGCGCCGAGAATCCACCCGCACACTTGTACGGAAGGACAGGTCATGAAGCTCAAGGTCATTGTCCATGAAGCGGAAGAAGGCGGCTTCTGGGCCGAAGTGCCGGCCTTGCCGGGCTGCGTGACCCAGGCGGAGAGTTTCGACGAGTTGCTCGCCAACCTGTACGAAGCTGTCGACGGATGTCTCCCCATCGACCTGGCGGATGTCCCGCTCCAGCCGACCGGCCGTGTCCTGGATATTGCGGTGTGAAGGCGATCAGCGGAAAGGACTTCGCACGAATCCTCGAACTTCATGGGTGACAGCTGAGGCGCGTGAGTGGCAGCCACCACATCTTCACCAGGACAGGGAACCCGGCGCGAATCTCGGTTCCGATCCACGGCAAGCAGGCACTGAAGGCCGGCCTGCTGCATCACTTGCTGAAACTGGCCGGAATCTCTCCGGCCGAACTCTTAAATCCACAGGCGATCACGCTTCGACCATGACCAAGATCACGTCCATTCACGCCCGCGAAATCCTCGACTCCCGAGGCAATCCCACGCTCGAAGCCGAGGTGACCCTGGCCGATGGCTCGTTCGGCCGCGCGGCCGTGCCGTCGGGCGCGTCGACCGGTTCGCGCGAGGCGGTCGAGCTGCGCGACGGCGACAAGGCGCGCTACCTCGGCAAGGGCGTCAGGAACGCGGTGGCCCACGTCAACACGACGATCGCGCAGGCGCTGAATGGTTTCGACTCGGCCGACCAGCGCGGCCTCGACGCGAAGCTGATCGCGCTCGACGGCACGCCGAACAAGGGCAGGCTCGGTGCGAATGCGCTGCTCGGCGTGTCGATGGCCAACGCGCATGCCGTCGCCGCGTCGAAGAAGTTGCCGCTCTGGAAGTACCTCGCCGGTGAGCGCGCCGCGCGCCTGCCGGTGCCGATGATGAACATCATCAACGGCGGTGCGCACGCCGACAACAACGTCGACATGCAGGAGTTCATGATCCTGCCGGCCGGCCTGCCGAGCTTTTCCGAAGCCCTGCGCGCCGGAACCGAGGTGTTCCATGCGCTGAAGTCGGTGCTGAAGGGCCGCGGCCTCAACACGGCGGTCGGCGACGAAGGCGGCTTCGCGCCGAACCTAAAGTCGAACGAGGAAGCGGTCGAGGTCATCCTCGAGGCGATCACGAAGGCCGGCTATGCGGTCGGCAAGGACATCTGGCTTGGCCTCGATGTCGCCAGTTCGGAGTTCTTCCGCGACGGCGCCTACCACCTCGAGGGCGAGGGCAAGGTGCTCACGCCGGATCAACTCATCGAGTTCTACGCCGACTGGTGCACGAAGTATCCGATCGTGACGATCGAGGACGGCATGGCCGAAGGCGACTGGGAAGGCTGGAATCGTCTCACCGATCGCCTCGGCAAGACCGTGCAGCTGGTCGGGGACGACCTGTTCGTGACGAACACGGCGATCTTCCGCGAAGGCATCGACAGGCACATCGCCAACGCGATCCTGATCAAGGTCAACCAGATCGGCACGCTGACCGAGACGCTCGACGCGATCGCGATGGCCGCCGGCGCGAACTATGCGTCGATCATCTCGCACCGCTCGGGCGAGACCGAGGACACGACGATCGCCGACCTGTCGGTGTCGACCGCGGCGACGCAGATCAAGACCGGCTCGCTGTGCCGCTCGGATCGCGTCGCCAAGTACAACCAGCTGCTGCGCATCGAAGAGGCGCTCGGCGGCAGCGCGCGCTACGCCGGTCTCGACGCGTTTCCCAACCTGCCGGCCTTCAAGCGCTGAGCCGTCGGATCGCTGCGCCATGCTGCGCTACGTCGCCCTGATCCTGCTGATCCTGCTGATCGGTCTCGAGGTCAAGCTCTGGACCGGGCAGGGCGGCATGGCCGAGGTCTGGCGGCTCGAGAAGGCCGTGGCCGACCAGAAGGCGCAGAACGAGCAGCTCAAGGCGCGCAACGACGCGCTCGCCGCCGAGGTCGAGAACCTCAAGACCGGCGACGAGGCGGTCGAGGAGCGCGCGCGCTCGGAGCTCGGCCTGATCAAGCCCGGGGAGACCTTCTACCAGGTCGTCGAACCGGGCAAGGGCGCGCAGAAGGCCGATGATGACCGTTGACGGCGGCCTCTGGTGCGTGGTGCCGGCCGCCGGGCGCGGCCGTCGCTTCGGCGCCGACGTGCCGAAGCAGTACGTCAGCGTCGCCGGCAAGCCGTTGCTGCGCTGGACGCTCGAACGACTCGCTGCGCACCCGCGCATCGCCGGGCTCGTCGTCGTGCTGTCGTCCGATGACGGCCTGTGGTCCGAACCGGATGGCATCGCCGGCAAGCCGGTCGTCACCGCGGTCGGTGGCGACGAGCGCGCCGACTCCGTGCTGGCGGGCCTGCGCGCGCTCTCGGCCAGCACCGACGCCGCCGATTTCGTCCTCGTCCACGACGCCGCGCGGCCGTGCGTGCGCGATGCCGACATCACGCGCCTGACCGAGCGCGGCGTCGCTGCCGGCGGCGGCCTGCTCGCCGCGCCGCTGCGC
>JAFLDX010000149.1 GCA_017302215.1 Lysobacterales bacterium | reverse complement strand
CGGCTGGCGCATCTCCGAGCCGACGCCGAAGCCGATCGCGAGCGGCAGCGCGCCGAGGATCGCCACCATCGAGGTCATCATGATCGGTCGGAAGCGCACGAGGCAGGCCTCGCGGATCGCCTCGATCGGCGCCTTGCCTTCGTCGCGCTCGGCCTTCAGCGCGAAGTCGATCATCATGATCGCGTTCTTCTTGACGATGCCGATCAGCAGCACGATCGCGATCACCGACACGATCGAGAGCTCGGTGTTGGTCACGATCATCGCGAGCAGCGCCCCGACGCCGGCCGCCGGCAGGGTCGACAGGATCGTGACCGGATGGATCAGGCTCTCGTAGAGCATGCCGAGCACGAGGTAGACGGCGAGGATCGCGAACAGGATCAGCTGGCCCTGTCCCGACTGCTGCTGCTGGAAGCGGCGGAAGTCGCCGCCGAACGAACCGCTGATGCCGCCCGGCATGCGCAGGTTGCGCATGACCTCGTCGATCAGCGGCACCGCCTCGCCCATGCTGACGCCCTCGGCAAGGTTGAAGCTCAGGTCGAACACCGGGAACTGGAACTCGTGCTGGATCGTCAGCGGCGCGCGCCCGGCCTCGACGCGCGTCAGCGCCGACAGCGGCACCATCGAGCCGTTGCCGGCGCGCACGTGCAGGCGTCCGAGCGTCTCGACACTCGGCGTCGCGCCGGTGATCGCGTTGAGCACGACGCGGTACTGGTTGAGGTCCGAGTAGATCGTCGAGATCTGGCGCTGGCCGAAGGCGTTGTAGAGCACGCTGTCGATCGCGCCGATCGACACGCCGAGGCGCGCCGCGGTATCGCGGTCGATGACGAGGTTCTGCTCGACGCCGCCGTCGTCGAGCGCCGTGCCGACGTTCTTCAGTTGCGGCAGCTTGCGCAACTCGCTGGCGAGCTTCGGCCCCCACTCGAGCAGTTGTGTGTAGCTGCTGCCCTTCAGCGAATACGTGTACGAGGCATCACCGCCGCGCGGACCACCGCCGCCGCCGAGGTCCTGGACGGGCCGCAGGCGCAGCTCGATGCCCGGCATGCCGGTCGTCTTCGCCTGCAGGCGCGCCATCACCGCGAAGGTCGATTCGCTGCGGCCTTCACCGAGCGGCTTCAAGTTGATGTAGAGGCGGCCGCGGTTGCTGCCCGAGCCCGGGCCGCCGCCGCCGCCGAGCTGCGAACCGACGCTCTCGACCGCCGGGTCGGCGCGGACGACCTCGGCGACCGCGCGCTGCAGCTGCACCATCGCCTCGTACGAGGTCGATGCACTCGCCACCGTGGTGCCGTTGAGCATGCCGGTGTCCTGCTGCGGCACGAAGCCGAATTTGAGAAATCCGGCCAGCACGACGGTCAGGCCGATGAGCAGCAGCGGCTGCAGGCTCATCAGGCGCGGGTGGCGCAGCGACCAGTCGAGGCCGCGCCGGTACAGGCGCGTCATGCCCTCGTGCACGCGGTCGATGCGCGCGACCCATTTCGACGGCGTGCCCTCGTCGTGCGCCGGCAGCCAGCGTCCGCACAGCGAGGCGGTGAGGGTCAGCGACACGACCGCCGACATGACGATCGCCGCGGCGATCGTGACCGAGAACGAGTGCAGCATCATGCCCATGAAGCCGCCCATGAACAGCAGCGGCAGGAACACCGCCACCAGCGAGGCCGTGATCGAGACGATCGTGAAGCCGATCTCGCGCGCACCGTCGAGTGCGGCCTCGAGGCGCGACTTGCCCATGTCGAGGTGGCGCACGATGTTCTCGATCACGACGATCGCGTCGTCGACGACGAAACCGATCGCGATGACGAGCGCCATCAGGGTCAGGTTGTCGAGGGTAAAGTCGAACGCGTACATGACGACGAACGCGCCGGCCAGCGACAACGGTACCGAGACGCCGGCGATCACGGTCGGCACGACGCGGCGCAGGAACAGCAGCATGGTCAGGATGACGAGGGCGAGGCTGATCAGCATGGTGATCTGCACTTCCTTCACCGACGCGCGGATCGTGCCGGTGCGGTCGTTGAACGGGGTCAGCTGGACGCCCTCGGGCAGCCAGCTGCGCATCAGCGGCAGTTGCTCGTAGATGCTGTCGACGGTCTGGATGACGTTCGAGTCGGCCTGCTTGGTGATGACCATCAGGATCGCGCGATCGCCGTTGAACCACGCCGCCTGGTTCTTGTTCTCCTGGCCGTCGCCGACCGTGGCGATGTCGCGCAGGCGCACCGGCACGCCGTTGCGCACGGCAACGATCAGGTCGGCGAACTGCGACGCATCGTTCAGCGCGCCATTCGCGGCGATCGCCATCGTGCGCTCGCGGTCGCCGAGGTAGCCTTGCGGCGAGGTCACGTTGGCCGCGGCAATCGCGTTGCGCACCTGGTCGGCCGATAGGCCCATCGAGGTCAGCTTGGCAAGGTCGACGTCGACGCGCACGGCCGGCGTCGCGCCACCGGTGATCGTCACGTCGGCCACGCCGGGCAACTGGCGCACGCGCTGCGCGAGCAGCGAATCGGCCATGTTGTAGAGGTCGGCCGGCGTGTGCTTCGGCGAGGTCAGCGCGAGCAGCAGGACCGGATCGTTGTTCGGATTGGCCTTGCGGTAGACGGGTGCGGTGCGCAGGCCCGAGGGCAGGTCCGGCAGGGCCGAATTGATCGCCGCCTGCACGTCGCGCGCGGCACCGTCGATGTCCTGGTCGACCTTGAAGAACAGGATCACGACGGCCGTGCCCTCGCGGCTGTTCGAGCCCATGTCGTCGACGCCGGCGATGCGGCCCATGTGCCGCTCGAGCGGCGCGGCCACGGTCGAGGCCATCGTCTCGGCATTCGCGCCGGGCTGGTTGGCGACCACGAAGATCACCGGAAACTCCATGTTCGGCAGTGCGGCGACGCCGAGCTGGAAGTAGGCGATCACGCCGCCGACGAACACGCCGAGGGCAAGCAGGATCGTTCCGATGGGGCGTTTGATGAAGGGAGCGGAGAGGTTCATCGGAACGCTCCGGCAGACGTGCGAGGTTGGCTCTTCGCTCGATCTTCGGATCGTTGAACCGAAGGTTCCGCTCGCCTCGCGGCGAGCGGGTCACTTTCCTTTGTCTCGTCACTGCGCCGCAGGAGCGGCGCGAACGGCGAAGCCGGCCCCGAAGGGGCGGAGCGCAGGATGCGCGGAGTCAAGGAAAGTAACCAAAGGAAAGACGACCCCGGCATCCGCGCCGATGGGACTGCGTCCCATCGGTTCCCTGCGGTGCTCGCCGCCCAGCGGCCGGCGAACAACTCGGCCATCCCTGGCCTCGGACAGTTCGCCTTTCCCCGCTGGTCGGCTCCGGTCCTCGGCGCTCCGCAGGGGGCCCTTTTCAAGCAAGGGCAGAGCGAAGGCAGAGCCCGCCTCGGCTTGGGCGCGCAGGATGCGCGCTGATCGGGGCCCCTATGGCGCGGCGGGCAGGCGCAGGAAAGGCCCGCAGGGTGGCCGGCAGGATGCCGGCCAGTTCGCTGCCAGCGCAGGGATGCGCTGTCAGCGAACCCCCGGAGCCTGCCCGCGCAGTCGGAGGGCAGGATGCCCGGAGACCGCGCCATCGGGGTGCCCTTCTCTTTGGTTACTTTCTCTTGGGCAAGCAAGAGAAAGTGACCCGCGCGCCGCGAGGCGAGCGGAACCGTCGAATCAGGGCTGCCGAGAGAGAGCGAAGGATATGGGTTGGAGACAGCGCGCCGCCCGTCGAAACCTCGCACGTGCGCAGGGTCGATCTCTCGTAGGAGCGCACCCTGTGCGCGACCCTGTCGTGATCGCGCACAGGGTGCGCTCCTGCACCTGCGGTGCCGGCGGGCCGCTTCCGTTGAACCGGGCGTACTCATGCCCGTGTGCCCGCGCGTGTGCGCCGTTCCGCCAACCAATCCGACAACCGCTCCATCTGCAGGTACAGCACCGGCGTCGTGTACAGCGTGATGAGCTGCGACAGCAGCAGGCCGCCGACGATCGACACGCCGAGCGGCTGGCGCAGTTCGGAGCCGATGCCGGTGCCGAGCGCGAGCGGCAGCGCGCCGAACATCGCCGCCGCCGTGGTCATCAGGATCGGCCGGAAGCGCAGCAACGCCGCGCGGCGGATCGCGTCGTGGGCGCGCATGCCGTCGCGCTGCGCATCGATCGCGAAGTCGATCATCATGATCGCGTTCTTCTTGACGATGCCGATCAGCAGGATGATGCCGACGATGCCGTCGATCGACAGGCTGAAGCCGCACAGGGTCAGGGCGAGCAGCGCGCCGACGCCGGCCGGCGGCAGGGTCGAGATGATCGTGACCGGGTGGATGTAGCTCTCGTAGAGCACGCCGAGCACGATGTAGATGACGACGAGCGAGGCGAGGATCAGCAGCACCTCGTCCGTCATCGACGCGGAGAACTCGCCGGCCTTGCCGATGAAGCTGCCGCGGATCTGCGGCGGCATGCCGATCGAGCGCTCGACCTCGGCAATCGCCTCGACCGCCTGCGACAGCGAGTGGCCCGGTGCGAGGTTGAACGAGATCGTCACCGCCGGCAGCTGGTTCTGGTGGCTGATCACGAGCGGCGCGTTGATGACCTTGGCGTCGACCAGCGCGGCCATCGGGATCGTGCCGCCGCCGGCAAGGCTGATGCCGGTGTTGCCCTGCGATCCGATGCCGCTCGGCGTCGCCGAGTTGCTCGAGGTGACCATGCCGAGCGTGGTCGCGTTGCTGCCGGTCAGCGCGCCGCCGCTGCTGCCGCGCACGGCGAGGCGATCGAGCAGGTCGGCGCTCGTGCGGTACTGCGGGTCGACCTCGAGGACCACGCGGTACTGGTTGAGCTGGGTGAAGATCGTCGAGATCTGGCGCTGGCCGAAGGCCGAGTACAGCGTGTCGTCGATGGTCTGGATCGGCACGCCGAGGCGGCTGGCCTGGTCGCGGTCGATGGTCAGGTTGAGCTGCAGGCCGTTGGCGGCGAGGTTGTTGTCGACGTCGGCCAGCTCGCGACGCTTCTGCAGTTCGGCGGTCATGCGCTCGGCGAAGACGGCGAGCTCGTCGGCATCGACGTCGGTCAGCGCATACTGGTACTCGGTCGGCGCGATGCGGTTGTCGAGCGCGATGTCCTGCACGGGCTTGAGGAACAGGGCGACGCCGGGAATCGCATCGACCGCGCGCTGCAGGCGCGGCAGCAGCGCGTCGAGGCCGTCGCGCTCGCCGCGCGGCTTCAGCACGATGTTGAGCTGACCCTGGTTGAGGGTCGGATTGATCGAGCCGGCGCCGACGAACGCGGCGACGCCGCTGACCGCCGGGTCGGCCCGCAGCGCTTCGGCGACGCGCTGGGTGCGCTCGAGCATGGCCGGGAACGCGATCGTCTCGTCGGCCTGGACGACGCCGTTGATCATGCCGGTGTCCTGGTCGGGCAACAGGCCCTTCGGCATCGTCACGAACAGCAGCACGGTCAGTGCGACCGTCGCGGTCAGCACGAGCATCGTCAGCGGCTGGTGCGCGAACACCCAGTCGAGGCTGCGCGCGTAGGCGTCGACGAGCCGGTTCCACCAGCCGCCCTTGCCGTGATGCCCCGTGTCGACCGATTCCTCGTCGGCCGGTGCGTTCTCGCGACGCAGCAGGTAGGCGCACATCATCGGCGTCAGGGTCAGCGAGATGACCATCGACAGGCCGACCGCGATCGACAGCACGACCGCGAACTCCTTGAACAGGCGCCCGGTCACGCCCGGCATCAGCAGCAGCGGCAGGAACACGGCGACGAGCGAGACGGTCAGCGACAGCACGGTGAAGCCGATCTCGCGCGCGCCCTCCTCGGCGGCTTCCTTCGGCGCGCGCCCCTTCTCGAGGTAGCGCACGATGTTCTCGATCATCACGATCGCATCGTCGACGACGAAGCCGGTGGCGACGGTCAGCGCCATCAGCGAGAGGTTGTCGAGCGAGAAGCCCATCGCCGCCATCAGCGCGAACGTGCCCATGATCGACAGCGGCACGGTCACGCTCGGGATGACCGTCGCCCAAAGCCGGCGCAGGAACACGAAGATGACCGCGATGACGAGGCCGATCGTCAGCATCAGGGTGAACTCGACGTCCTCGACCGAGGCGCGGATCGTCACCGTGCGGTCGGCGAACACGTCGAGGTGGACATTGGCCGGCAGCAGCGCGCGCAGTTCCGGCAGCAGCTTCTTGATGTTGTCGACCGTCTGCACGATGTTCGCGCCGGGCTGGCGGCGGATGTCGAGCAGCACGGCGGGCTTGCCGTTCGCCCACGCCGCGAGCTGGTCGTTCTCGACGCCGTCGATCACCTTCGCGACATCGGCGAGGCGCACCGGCGAGCCGCCCTTGTAGCTCACGATCGTGTTGCGGTAGCCCTCGGCGTCGGAAAGCTGGTCGTTCGCCCCGATCGAGAACGACTGCGACGCGCCGTCGATCGATCCCTTCGGTCCGTTGACGTTGGCCTGGGTCAGCGCCGAGCGCAGGTCCTCGATGGTCAGGCCCTGGTTGGCGATCGCCGACGGGTCGACCTGGATGCGCACGGCCGGACGCACGTTGCCGGCGATGCTGACGAGGCCGACGCCGGCGACCTGCGAGAGCTTCTGCGCGAGGATCGAGTCGGCGTAGTTGTTGACCTCGCGCAGCGGCAGCGCCTCGGATTGCATGACGAGGGTCAGGATCGGCGCGTCGGCCGGGTTGACCTTGTTGTAGACCGGCGGATACGGCAGGTTGCCCGGCAGGGTGCCGCGCCCGGCGTTGATCGCCGACTGCACGTCCTGCGCGGCGGCGTCGATGTCGCGCGCCATGTCGAAGGTCAGCAGGATCGTCGACAGGCCGGCCGACGAATCCGAGGTCATCATGCGCAGGCCGGAGATCTGCCCGAACTGGCGTTCGAGCGGCGTCGTCACGAGCGAGGCCATCGTGGTCGGGCTCGCGCCCGGGTACTGCGTGGTGACCTGGATCGACGGCGCGTCGATGTCGGGCAGCGCCGACACCGGCAGCAGGCGGTAGCCGGCGATGCCAAGCAGCAGCAGCGCCGCCATCAGCAGCGAAGTCGCGATCGGTCGGCGGATGAAGAGGGTCGAAAAGCCCACGGTCGGTGTTCCTGCTGGTTCGGATCGCGCGAACCGGTCGCGCGGTCCAGGGCCGGCCTCTGCGCATGCGCGCCGTGGCCGTTGCGGCTCCCGTCAGCCGGCTGGCCTGCGTCCGCGCGCAGCGCCTTCGGCCGGTGGCGCCTTCGGCGCGGCAACTTCACCCGGCGCGAGCGGCGTGACCTTGCTGCCGGCCTTGAGGCGGAACTGGCCCTCGGTGACGACGCGATCGCCGAGCGCGAGACCCTCGCCGACGAGCACGCCGCCACCGTCGACGCCGCCGGCCGTCGTGACCTTGCGCATCGTGACGGTGTCGTCGCCCTGCACGAGCCAGGCGTATTCGCCATCGGGCCCCTGCTGCACGCCGGTCGCCGGCACGACGATGCCGCCCGCAACCGTCTTCACCTGCAGGCGCACGTTGACGAATTCGCCCGGCCACAACCGGTGGTCCTCGTTGGCGAACTCGGCCTTGAGCTTGAAGGTCGCGGTCGCCGTGTCGATCGTGTTGTCGACCACGGTCAGCAGGCCTTCGGCGATCGGCGTCGTGTCGGTGCGCGACAGCGCGAGCACCTTGAGCGGCGCGGCATCGGCCTCGCGCACCTTCGCCATGTCCTGCTGCGGCAGGTTGAACAGCACGTTGATCGGACGCGTCTGCGTGAGCACGACGATGCCGGTGCCGTTGGCCTGCACGAGGTTGCCGACATCGACGAGGCGGATGCCGGCGAGGCCGTCGATCGGCGCGGTGATGCGCGTGTAGCCGAGCTGGGTGCGCGCGCTCGCGATCGCGGCATCGTCGCCGGCGATCATCGCTTCCTGCTGGCGCACGGTCTGGCGCTGGTTCTCGAGGTCCTGGGCGGACACGAACTTCTTGTCGATCAGTTCCTCGTAGCGGTTGAGCGTGCTGCGCGAGGCGGCGAGCTGGGCCTGGTCCTGCTTCTTCTTCGCCACGGCCTGGTCGTAGGCGGCCTGGTAGGTGGCCGGGTCGATCTCGGCGATGAGGTCGCCCTTCTTCACTTCCTGGCCTTCGCGGAAGTGGACCGACTTGAGCTGGCCGCCGACCTGGGCGCCGACCGTGACCGTGTTGAGCGCCTGCACGGTGCCGAGCGCGGTCAGGAACATCGGCACGTCGCGCGCTTCGGCGGCCACCGCCGTGACCGGGATCGGGCCGTC
>JAFLDX010000148.1 GCA_017302215.1 Lysobacterales bacterium | reverse complement strand
ACAGGCCGGCATGGTACGGCGCGACGCGCAGGTGGCCCGAGAGGACTTCGGCGGTGGCCTCGGCGCTCTTGCGGGTGGCGGCGTAGACGATGGCGGGCGTGCGGCCCGGCTGGAGCAGCCACTCGAGCGCGCGTTCAGGCCGCTCCTTCGGCAGCACCTCGAGCGCTTCGATGGCGAGGTTGTGGCGACGAAAGCCGTGAATGAGCTGCCGCGCGCCGGGGCGAAGGCCGAGCTGTTTGACGATGTCGCGCTGCACGAGCGGTGTGGCGGTGGCGGTGAGCGCCATCACGGGAGCCGGCCGCAGCGAAGGCAGGCGTTCTCCGAGCAGCCGGTAGTCGGGGCGGAAGTCGTGGCCCCATTGCGAGACGCAGTGCGCCTCGTCGATGGCGATGAGCGAAGGCGTGCGGCGGGCGAGCAGCTCGGGGAAGCCGGCGACGCCGAGGCGTTCGGGCGCGATGAAGAGGTAGTCGAGCGTGCCTTCGAGGTACTGGGCGCAGACGCGGCGCGACTCGGCGCGTGGGCGACCGGAGTGGATTCGTTCTGCGGCGAGGCCGAGCGACTGCAGGCGGGCGACCTGGTCTTCCATCAGCGCGATGAGGGGGCTGACGACGAGCGTGGTGCCCTGGCGGGCGAGGCCGGGCAGTTGGTAGCAGAGCGACTTGCCGGCGCCGGTGGGCATGACGAGCAGCACGTCGTGGCCGGCGATGGAGGCGTCGCACGCTTCTTGTTGATGGGGCCGGAACGAGGCGTGACCGAACTTCGCGAGCAGCGCGCCCAGGTCGCGCGACGGAGCGACTCCGCTCGCCGACGAGTCCGAGCTTCCGTGCGCCAACACACTGGCGCCTCCGTTCGCTGACGAAGCGGCAGTTCCCCCCGACGCTGCACCTCCGGTCGCCGTGCTTCCGCGCGGAAGTGGAGCGTTCGCGTACGCCGACGGCGCGGAGCGAGTGAGCGGCGATGAAGGACCAGCGATTCCGTTCGCCGACGAAGTGGCGCCTCCTCGCGCAGCAACTCCGTTCGCCGAGCTTCCGTGCGGAAGGGGAGCGCTTGCGGCTGTGGCTCCGTGCGCCGACCGGGCGGAGCTTCCGCGTGACGATGCGGAACCAGCGGCTCCGTTCACGAACGAAGCGGCAGTTCCCCCCGACGCTGCACCTCCGGTCGCCGTGCTTCCGCGCGGAAGTGGAGCGTTCGCGGAGGCCGATGGCGCGGAGCTTCCGCGCGGCGATGAAGGACGAGCGACTCCGTGCGCCAACGAAGCGGCGCTCGACGCAGCCCGCGCACTGCACATGGATGTCGGCGACCGCGTCGGTATCGATCGTGGTGAGCGGCGGTTCGCGCGTGGCGACCTCGCCGCGAACCTGCCACCACGCGAGCGCGCCGAGCACGGCCGCGACGAAGGCAAGCACGAGATTCGTACGCGTGGCCTTGCGCATCAGCGTCGCCGCCGCCGGCGCCAGATCCACAGGCCGGTGCCGGCCAGCAGCGCGGGCAGGCCGACCAGGAAGCCGAGGCTGATCGCGCCGAGCGCGGCGTCACCGAGTTCGAGCCTGCGGTCCGGCGCGGCGTGGTCGCCGACCGTGACCAGCGCATCGTCGGCGAGCAGCCAGTCGAACACGCGCGTGCCGAACTCGCGATTGCCGCCGTTGGCGAGGAAGCTGTTCGAGAGGAAGTCGCCGTCACCGATGACGACGGCGCGCTGCGCGCCGGCGCCCGACTTCGGCGACGGCCGGCTCAGCGCGAAGGCGAGGTCGAGCGGGCCGGCGATCTCGCCTCCGGTGCCATCGAAGCGCACGTTGCCCTCGGGCTCCCCGGCCTTCGGGATGTGGCCGGTCTCGTTCCAGGATTGCGCCGAACTCTGCATGAGCGGCTCGACCGTCCATGCCGACGGGGTGACCTGGGCCAGCGCGACCGGTTGCGGCAGCAGGACGGCGAGCGTGAAATCCTGCGTGATCGCCTGCGGCGGGTGGCGATTGACCGCGACGAAGCTCGGATCCTCGATGCCGAACTGGCGCCCGCCGCCGTCGACGACGACGCCCGGCAGCGTGCGCAGCGACAGCGCGGCGGCGAGCGCGTCGAGGCCGGGCGGATCGCCCGCTTCGAGTAACCAGAGCAGGTTGCCGCCGCGCGCGACGAAGTCGACCAGTTCCTGCGCCGCGGCGGCGCCGAGGGCGACGCGCGGATTGGCGATGACGACGAGGTCGACGTTGTCGGCGATGCGCGGTGTCGTTGCCAGCGCGAGGTTGACCGCGCGCACGCCGCGCGCCTTCAGCACCTCGCCGAACCGGCCGAGGTCGGCATTGGCCTGGCCGTCGATGCGGCGCTCGCCGTCGCCCTCGAGGAACGCGACGATGCGCTCGCGCGCACGCGACAGGCGCAGCAATGCGCTGCTCAGGGTCGCCTCGTCGAGCTGGCGCAGGCGCTCGCTGCGGCCGCCGTAGCGCACGTCGATTTCGCCGTCGATGCGGATGCCGGCCGCGCGCGCGGCATCGGGATCGGCGTCGGGGTCGATGAAGTCGAGGCCGATGTCGGGCTTGACCTCGCGATAGCGTTCGACGAAGGCGCGGATCGAATGGCGCAGCTCGCCGTTCGGACGCGCCCACGAGACGATCTCGACGGGACCCTCGAGGCGTTCGAGCAGGCCGACGCTCGCCGCATCGAGGCTCGCGCGCTGGCCATGGCTGAAGTCGTGGATGAAGCGGTAGCGCGTGCCGAGGAAGCCGACCAGCAAGGCGATCGCGACGAGCAGCAGGGCGTGCAGCAGGTTGTCGAGGCGTTCGCGCACGTTCAGCCTCGCGTGTGCAGCGTGTCGAGGCGGCGCGCGGCGAGCAGCAGCGCGAGCGTCGACACGACGACGAAGTAGACGACCGCGCCGGTGTCGAATACGCCGCGCAGGAACGGCTCGAGGTGGTTCGACATCGCGAGCCAGTTGATCAGCGCGTGGTCGACGTCGCGCAGGCGCGCACCGACGTCGAGCATGACGAGCACGCTGCCGATCACGAGCGTGGCGAGCGCGGCCAGCGCCGGGTGCGTGGTCCACGCCGAGCAGGCGATGCCGATCGCGGTGAGTGTCGCCGCGAACAGCAGCATGCCGAGCGCGGCCGTGAACAGGCGTCCGAGGTCGAGGTCGGTGCCGGCGGCGAGCGCGAGCGGCATCGCCACGGCGAGCACGACGACGAGGGCGACGACGGCATAGGCGCCGAGGAACTTGCCGAGCACGATGCGCAGGCTGCCTACGTCGGCGGCGAGAAGCAGCGGCAGGGTCTGCGCACGCCGCTCGCCGACCAGGCTCTGCATGGTCAGCAGCGGCACGATGACGAGCAGCACGGCCGAGGCGTTGCGCAACAGCGGCATCGCCACGAGGTCGGTCACGCCCGGGGCGTTGGCCAGTGCGGCGAGTTTCGGCATCGCCAGCAGGAACGCATCGACGGCGACGAGGAACTGCCAGGCGAACAGCGCGCAGACGAGGGCGAGCAGGCCCCACGCGAGCGGCTGCACGAACTGGCGACGCAGGTCGTTGCGCGCGATCAGGCCGACCGTGCTCATGGCGGCGCGCTCACGGATCGACCTGCGGCCTGCGGCGGTTGCTGTTTCAAGCCGCTTTCCCTTCGATCGAATCCTCGGCCGCGATCGTGACGAACAGCTGTTCCAGCGCGCCATGCTCGGCACGCAGTTCGTCGAGGCCGAAGCCGTGTTCGCCGATCGCGGCGGCCAGCGCACCGGCGCCGGCGCCACCCTCCAGGCGCAGGCGCCAGCTGCACGCATCGCCGCCGGGCCGGGCTTCGGCGACGACCGGCAGCGAGGCCCACTCGGCGGCCTCGACCGCGCGCGTCGTGCGCACGACGAGCCAGGCATCACGCTCGAGTTCGGCGAGGGTGCCGGCGTGGCGCACTCGGCCGCGGTGCAGGATGACGACCTCGTCGCAACAGGCCGTGACATCGGACAGCACATGGGTCGACAGCACGACCGCATGCGCGTCGCGCAGACCGGCGACGAGGTCGCGCAGGCGCAGCGCCTGCACGGGGTCCAGGCCGGCGGCCGGTTCGTCGAGGACGACGAGCGCCGGCTCGTGCACGATCGCCTGGGCGATGCCGACGCGTTGGCGGAATCCCTTCGAGAGCAGGCCGCACAGGCGTCGGCGCATCTCGCCGAGGCCACAGCGTTCGGTCGCGCGCTCGACGGCCGCATCGATCGCCGATGCCGGGAGGCCGTGCAGGCGGGCACAGAAGCGCAGGTACTCGTGAACGGTCAACTCGGCGTACAGCGGCGGCTCCTCGGGCAGGTAGCCGATCGCGCGCCGCGCGTGCCCGTCGCGCGCGGCAAGATCGACGCCATCGACACGCACGCTGCCCGCACTCGGCGCGAGCAGGCCGGCGATCATGCGCAGGGTCGTCGACTTGCCGGCGCCGTTGACGCCGAGCAGGCCGAGCACGCGGCCGCGTGCGAGCCCGAAGTCGAGCGCCTCGACGATCGTGCGCCCGGCCAGTCGCCGGCTGACATGTTCTAGCTCGAGGGCAGCTGCGGCCTTCATCCGCGGCGATTGTTCCGGGTCGACCCGGCGAGGGCAAGCCACCCTACGTGCGCGTAGGGTGCAATCGTGACCACGGCCTGCGACGTTATCGCGCGCATGCGCTTGCATTCGTCGGCTGGCAGCCCCATCCGACGGGGGGTATAGTCCCCCGACCACTCGCTGCGGCCCGCCCGTCCATGCTCGACACCGTGCTTTCCTTCATTTCCCGCGGCGTGTTCCAGGACGCCTCGTGGGGCACCTGGATCACCTACTTCCTCGTCGTCACGCAGTTGACGATCTTCACGGTGACCCTCTACCTGCACCGCAGCCAGACCCATCGCGGCGTCGATTTCCACCCGCTGCTCGCGCACGGCTTCCGCCTGTGGTCGTGGCTCAGCACGGCGATGGTCACCAAGCAGTGGGTCGCGATCCACCGCAAGCACCACGCCAAGTGCGAGACCGAGGACGATCCGCACAGCCCGATGATCCACGGCATCGACAAGGTGCTGTGGGAGGGTGTCGACCTCTATCGCATCGCCGCGCGCGACATGGACGAGATCGAGAAGTACGGCCGCGGCACGCCGGACGACTGGATCGAGCGCAACGTCTATGCGCGCGCACCGTCGCTCGGCCCGACCCTGCTGCTGTTCATCAACTTCATCCTGTTCGGCGTGGTCGGCGTCGCGATCTGGGCGCTGCAGATGGTGTGGATCCCGTTCTGGGCCGCCGGCGTCGTCAACGGCCTCGGCCACTGGTGGGGCTACCGCAACTTCGAGAGCGCCGACACCTCGACCAACCTCTCGCCGTGGGGCGTCATCATCGGCGGCGAGGAACTGCACAACAACCACCATGCCTTCCCGAGTTCGGCGAAGTTCGCGCTGCGCCGCTTCGAGTTCGACATCGGCTGGGCCGCCATCCGCTTCTTCGAGTTCTTCCGCCTGGCCAAGGTGCTGCGCGTCGCGCCGACGCTCGACGTGCGCCCGAACGTGCACCTGCCCGACACCGACACGATCAAGGCGCTGCTCGCGCACAAGTTCCACGTCATGAGCGACTACTTCCGCGGCGTGATCGTGCCGGCCCTGCAGGAAGACGCGTCGCGCGCCGGTGCCAGCCTCAAGGCGATGCCGCGCAAGCTGCGCAAGGCACTCGGCAGCGGTGGCCGCTGGCTCGATGCCGATGCGCGCGAGCGCATGGGCCAGTGGGTCAGCCAGGCGCCGACCGTCAAGACCGTCATGGAGTACCGCCACCGCCTGCACGAGATGCTCGAGAACCGCAACGGCGAGGCGATGCTCGAGGCGTTGCGCCAGTGGTGCCACGAAGCCGAGGCCTCCGGCATCCGCGCCCTGCAGGAATTCGCCGCGCGCCTGAAGGGCTACCGGCTGAGCGGTGCGCACGCCTGACGGCGACGAATCACCCGCACTGCCCGCCAGGGTGATGCCGGTACGAAGAACCCGCCGCGAGGCGGGTTTTTCGTGAGCGCATGCATGGGTGTCGATCGCGCGTTCAGCGCAAGCCATTTCCTGACATCGTGCATGCCTCGCGTTTCCGGAGCGCAAGAGCAGCGGAGCAAGCTCCGCTCTACGTGGAGCCGAGCTCGCTCGGCTGAGGCGTCTGGACGCGCGGGGTCGTTCCACGAAAAAGCCCGCCTTGTGGGCGGGCTTTTTCGGTCAGGCGCTGGATCCCGGCGTGCGCCGAGATGAAGCATCGCCAAAGCCACGCGCTGCGCTGGCGTTTCCGGAGCGCAAGAGCAGCGGAGCAAGCTCCGCTCTACGTGGAGCCGAGCTCGCTCGGCTGAGGCGTCGTGGAAGCGCATGAGCGGCGGAGCAGGAGCAGCGGGGCAAGCTCCGCTTTACGTAGAGCCGAGCTTGCTCGGCTGAGGCGTCGTGGAAGCGCATGAGCCGCGGAGCAGGAGCAGCGGAGCTCCGCTTTACGTAGAGCCGAGCTCGCTCGGCTGAGGCGTCTGGGCGCGCGGGGTCGTTCCACGAAAAAGCCCGCCTTGTGGGCGGGCTTTTTCGGTCAGGCGCTGGATCCCGGCCTGCGCCGGGATGAAGCATCGCCAGGGCCACGCGCTGCGCGCGCGGGGCGATGCTTCACTTGATCTTCGCTTCCTTGTACGCCACGTGCTTGCGCACGACGGGATCGTACTTCTTGATCTCCATCTTCTCGGGCGTGGTCTTCTTGTTCTTGTCGGTCGTGTAGAAATGGCCGGTGCCGGCCGAGGACACGAGACGGATCTTGTCGCGCTTGGATGCCATGGTTCGCTACTCCTCAGATCTTCTCGCCGCGCGCACGCAGCTCGGCAACGACCGCATCGATGCCCTTCTTGTCGATCGTGCGCAGGCCGTGGCCCGACACGCGCAGCTTGACCCAGCGGTTCTCGCTGGCGACCCAGAAGCGGCGGTCATGGAGGTTCGGCAGCCAGCGGCGCCGCGTCTTGTTGTTGGCGTGGGAAACGTTGTTGCCGGACTGGAAACTCTTGCCGGTGACCTGGCATACCTTGGACATGCGAACCTCGTCGATGCGGTGTGGCCGACCTTGGCCAGGTCGGAAGCGGCCCAGCGGCGACGATGCGCCACGCGGTGCTGGAATGCCCGGGCCGGCGGCAGGACGCACCGCGTAGCGCGATCAGCCGGTCCCCAGGGGGGACATTGGAGCCTGGGCGAGCCGCGCTTTATAGCGGAATCGCTGCATCGCCGCAAGCCGAGGACTCCTCCCCGCCCGCCACCGGGCCTGCCCGCGCTGGCGGCGGGCGCAACGGTGGTACGCCGTTCGCGTGCGCCGGTTCAGCCGTCGATCTCGTGGCTGGCCGTCCGCTTCGAGCGCCGGATCAGCCAGGCCACGCCGCGCAGGTCGGCGATGCCGACGAGGGCGCGGTTGAGGTTGTTGTACTTGGACACGCCGGCCCCGCGCGGGCGATGGTTGACCGGCACGCTCTGCACGCGCCAGCCGGCGCGCTGCATGAGCGCCGGCAGGTACCTGTGCATGTGGTCGAAGTAGGGCAGGTCGAGGAAGGCCTCGCGCTCGAACAGCTTGATGCCGCAACCGGTGTCCGGCGTTTCATCGCGCAGCAGGCGCGAGCGGATCGCGTTGGCCCACTTCGAGGCCCAGCGCTTGCTGCCCGAATCCTTGCGCTCGACACGCCAGCCTGCGAACAGCTTGACCTCGGCCGGCGCGGCGTCACGCATCGCGAGCAGCTTCGGGATGTCGGCCGGGTCGTTCTGGCCGTCGCCGTCGAGCGTGGCGATCCACGGCGCGCGCGCGGCGCGCACGCCGGTGCGGATCGCGGTGCTCTGGCCGCTCTGGCGCGCATGGTGGATCACGCGCAGTTCCGGCATGCGCGCCAGAGCGGCGCGCAGCACGGCGAGGGTATCGTCGCCGCTCGAGTCGTCGACGAAGACGGCCTCGAAGTCGATCCTTCCACGCAGTGCCGCGGCGATCTCGTCGAGCAAGCCAGCGACATTGCCGCGTTCGTTGAATACCGGGACGACGACGCTCAGTTCGGCCATGGCGGTTCGCGCGCGCACGGCCGCGCTCAGCGGATCTTCTCGAGGATGCCGTCGAGCTCGTCGAGGCTGTGGTACTGGATGACGAGCTTGCCGCGGCCGTTGCGCCCGTGGCGGATCGCGACGCGCGCGCCGAGCCTTGCCGCCAGTTCGGATTCGAGCGCGGCGACATCGGCGTCGGGCTTGGCTTTCGCCTTGGCGCCGGCGGCCGCCT
>JAFLDX010000147.1 GCA_017302215.1 Lysobacterales bacterium | reverse complement strand
AGCCTGCGTGCACGCCGGCGGCGACGCCTCGCAAGCGCGGGTCCACGCCGCCACGCGCGACGACGCGAGTGGTGTCTGGCAGGTCGAACTCGACGACAACCGCAGCGGCGACACCTACGTTTGGCTCGTCGACGTGCTTGTTCCCGGCGTCGGCCTCGTGCGCAATCGCGTCACCGACCCCTATGCGACGAGTCTCGACACCGATGCGCGGCATGCCTGGATCGGCTCGCTCGACGATGCGCGCACGAAACCGGCCGGATGGGGCACGCTTGCGCGACCCGCGGCGCCCGCTGCGGCAACCGACATGGTCGTCTACGAAGTCCACGTGCGCGATTTCTCGGCCGCGGACGCCGACGTCGCACCGGCGCATCGCGGCAAGTACCTCGCCTTTGCCGACCCGGGCTCGCGCGGCATGCGCCATCTGCGCGCGCTCGCCACGGCCGGCCTCACCGACGTGCACCTGCTGCCCGTGTTCGACTTCGCCTCGGTGCCCGAACGCGGTTGCGTGACGCCGGCCGTCGTCGGCGCCGCGGATGGCGAAGCGCAGCAGGCCGCGATCGAGGCCGTGCACGATCGCGACTGCTTCAACTGGGGCTACGACCCGGTCCACTACACCGCGCCGGAAGGCAGCTACGCGAGCGACGCCGCCGACCCGGTCGTGCGCGTGCGCGAACTGCGCAGCGCGATCCAGGCCCTGCACGAGGCCGGGCTGCGCGTCGGCATGGACGTCGTCTACAACCACACCAGCGCGGCGGGACAGCACGCGCGCGCCGTGCTCGACCGCCTCGTGCCGGGCTACTACCACCGCCTCGATGCCGACGGTCGCATCGAACGCTCGACCTGCTGCGAGAACACCGCGACCGAGCACGCGATGATGGCGCGCCTGATGATCGACTCGGCGGTGACCTGGGCGCGCGACTATCGAATCGACTCGTTCCGTTTCGACCTCATGGGCCACCAGCCGCGCGCCGCGATGGAAGCGCTGCAGGCGGCCGTCGACCGGGCCGCGGGCCGGCACATCGTGCTGATCGGCGAAGGCTGGAACTTCGGCGAGGTCGCCGACGGCGCACGCTTCGTGCAGGCCTCGCAACGCAGCCTCGGCGGCAGCGGCATCGCCACCTTCAGCGATCGCGCGCGCGATGCCGTGCGCGGCGGCACGTGCTGCGACAGCGCAGATGCCCTCGTTGCCCGTCGCGGCTGGATCCATGACGGGCCGGCACTCGACTCGAGCGAACGCGCGCGGCTCGCCGATCTCGTGCGCGTCGGCCTCGCCGGCTCGCTGGCCGACTACCGTCTCGGCACGGCCGACGGCACGGTGCGCGCGCTCGCGCAGATCGACTACGCCGGTCAGCCGGCCGGCTATGCCGCGCAGCCTGGCGAGGTCGTCAACTACGTCGAGAACCACGACAACCTCACGCTCTACGACATCAATGCATTGCGCCTGCCGCGCGACACGCCGATGGCCGAGCGCGCGCGCGTGCAGTTGCTCGCGCTGGCCGTGCCGATGCTGAGCCAGGGCATCGCCTACTTCCACGCCGGTGGCGAGCTGCTGCGCTCGAAGTCGCTCGACCGCAACAGTTTCGACTCCGGCGACTGGTTCAACCGAATCGACTGGAGCGGGCGCACGCATGCGTTCGGGTCGGGCCTGCCGCGCGCGGCCGACAACGGCGTCGACTGGCCGCGGCTGCAACCGTTTCTCGCCGACCCGTCGCTCGTCGCCGATGCGGCCGCGATCGACTGGACCCGCGCCGCGTTCGCCGACCTGCTGCGCATCCGCGCCGGCTCGACGCTTTTCCGGCTTCGCTCGGCCGTCGAGGTCGGGCATCGCCTGCGCTTCCACGCGACCGGCCGCGACGCTGATCCGGGCCTCATCGCCGCGACGCTCGACGGCCGTGGCGTCGACGGTGCCGGGTTCGACGCGATCGCCTGCTTCCTCAATGCCGGTCCCGAGGAGCATGAGGTGACGATCGCCGCGACGCGCGACCGGCCGTGGCGGCTCCATCCGGTACAGGCGGCCGCCGACGCCGCCGATGCGCGCCCGCGCGAGCAGGCCCGCTTCGATCGCTCGTCCGGGACGTTCCGCATTCCGCCGCGCAGCGTCGTCGTGTACGTTGTCGACACCGCGAGCGGGGAGCGTTGACATGCGCGACGGGCGCATCGACAAGGTCGTCATCGTCGGTGGCGGCACGGCCGGCTGGATGTGCGCCGCCGCGCTGTCGCGCCTGTTCGGCCCGCGCCTCGACATCCGCCTCGTGGAATCCGACGAGATCGGCATCGTCGGCGTCGGCGAAGCGACGATCCCGCCGCTGCGCCTGTTCAATGCCCTGCTCGGCATCGACGAGGACGAATTCCTGCGCGAGACCCAGGGCACGATCAAGCTCGGCATCGAGTTCGTCGACTGGACGCGACCGGGCCACCGCTACCACCACGCATTCGGCCCGATCGGCGGCCGCGACCTCGGCCAGGTGCCGTTCCACCACTACTGGCTGCGCGCGCGCCTCGGCGGTCGCGCCGACGTGCTCGACGAGTACGTGTTCAACAGCCTCGCCGCGCGCGCGAACAAGTTCATGCGTTCGGTCGCGGACATGCCGAACTCGCCGCTCGGCAACATCGCCCACGCCTTCCATTTCGATGCCTCGCTGTATGCGCGCTACCTGCGCCGCTTCGCCGAGGCGCGTGGCGCGCGGCGCATCGAAGGCCGGATCGTCGACACCGTCCTGCGCGGTGAAGACGGCTTCATCGAGGCCGTCGTGCTCGCCGACGGACGCCGCGTCGATGGCGAACTGTTCATCGACTGCTCGGGCTTCCGCGGCCTGCTGATCGAACAGGCCTTGCACACCGGCCACGAGGACTGGAGCCACTGGCTGCCGAACGACCGCGCCTTCGCCGTGCCGTGCGCCTCGAGCGGGCGGCTCACGCCTTACACGCGTTCGACCGCGCGCAGCGCCGGCTGGCAATGGCGCATCCCGTTGCAGCACCGCATCGGCAACGGCCATGTCTACTGCAGCGATTTCGTCAGCGACGACGAGGCGGCGGCGACCCTGCTCGCGAACCTCGACGGCGAAGCGCTGGCCGATCCGCGGCCGCTGCGCTTCACCGGCGGCATGCGCCGCCGGTTCTGGGAGCGCAACTGCGTCGCGCTCGGCCTCGCCTGCGGCTTCATGGAACCGCTCGAGTCGACCAGCATCCACTTCATCCAGCAGGGCATCTCGAAGCTCGTCACGTTTTTCCCGGACCGCGGCTTCGAGCAGGCCGACATCGACGAGTACAACCGCCAAGTCCAGTTCGAGTACATCCGCGCGCGAGACTTCATCGTCCTCCACTACAAGGCGAACGCGCGCGACGACTCGCCGTACTGGCGGCGCTGCCGCGAGATGGCGGTTCCCGACACGCTGGCGGCGAAGATCGAACTGTTCCGCAGCCACGGCCGCGTGTTCCGCGAGCACGAGGAGCTGTTCACCGAATCGAGCTGGATCCAGGTGCTGATCGGCCAGGATGTCATGCCGCGCTCGTGGCACCCGATGGTCGACCTGCTCGACGACGCCGAGGTCCTGCGCCTGCTCGACGGCACGCAGCGCGTGCTGCGCCGCTCGGTCGAGGTCATGCCGACCCACGAGGAAACCATCGCGAAGCATTTCGCTGCCGCCAATACCTGAAGCCCCGCGAGGTCGACATGCCGATGCGCCGCCTGTGCCTGCTGCTGCTTTCCCTCGCTGCACCATTGTTTTCCGCGCCGGCCATCGCCGCCGAACCCCTCGTCGTGGCCGCGGTCGATTCGCCCGGCAAGGTGCTGCGCGTCGAGCTGAGCCTCGACGAGGGCCGCATCGCCTGGCGCGCCTCGCGCCTCGGCGAACCGATCGTCGCGCCATCGCGGCTCGGCTTCCTGCTGCGCGACGCGGAAAAGCTCGAGCGAAACTTCGTTCTCGTCGAGCAGCACACCAGCGCGCGTGACGAGACCTGGCAGCAGCCGTGGGGCGAGAACCGCCTCGTGCGCGACCACCACGTCGAACTGCGCGCGCGCTTCGCCGAGTCGATGCGCGCGAAGCGCACGCTCGACCTCGTGTTCCGCGTGTTCGACGACGGCATCGGCTTCCGTTACGAGTTCCCGCAGGAATCGGCCACCGACGTCGTCATCGACGACGAACTGACCGAGTTCAATCTCGTCGCGCCGGCGGCCACCGCCTGGTGGATTCCGGCCGGCGAATGGAACCGCTACGAGTACCTCTATCAGCGCACGCCGATCGAGCAGGTCGGCCAGGTGCATACCCCGGTGACGTTCCGGCTCGCCTCGGGTCTGCACGTCGCGATCCACGAGGCCGCGCTCGTCGATTACGCGGGCATGTGGCTGCGCCGCGTCGAGGGAACGCGCTTCAAGGCCGTGCTGTCGCCGGCGTCGGAAGGCTGGAAGGTACGTCGTCGCGCGCCGTTCACGACGCCGTGGCGCACCTTGCGCGTCGCCGACACGGCGGCGGCGCTCTACGAATCGAACCTCGAACTGAACCTCAACGCGCCGAACCAGCTCGGCGACACGAGCTGGTTCAAGCCGGCCAAGTACGTCGGCGTGTGGTGGGAACTGCATCTCGAGAACAGCACGTGGGCAACCGGTCCGAAGCACGGCGCGACCACGGCGAACACGCGCCGGTACATCGACTTCGCCGCCGAGAACGGCTTCCGCGGCGTGCTCGTCGAGGGCTGGAACCGTGGCTGGGATGGCCAGTGGTTCGGCGACGGCAACGATTTCGACTTCACGCGTGCCACCGACGATTTCGACCTCGAAGGGCTCGCCGCCTACGCGAAGCAGCGCGGCGTGCACCTCGTCGGCCACCACGAGACCGGCGGCGCGGTCAGCCACTACGAGCGCCAGCTCGGCGACGCGCTCGACCTCTACCGACGCCTCGGCATCGACGTGCTCAAGTCCGGCTACGTCGCCGATGCCGGCCAGATCGAACGCAACGATGGCGACGGCCTCGTCCACCGCGAATGGCATGACGGCCAGTGGATGGTGCGCCACCACGAACGCGTCGTGCGCGAGGCCGCGGCGCGCCACATCGCGGTCAATCCACACGAGCCGGTCAAGGACACCGGCCTGCGCCGCACCTGGCCGAACTGGGTGTCGCGCGAAGGCGCGCGCGGCATGGAGTATGCAGCCTGGGGCAATCCGCCGAACCCACCCGAACACGAGGTCAACCTCGTGTTCACGCGCATGCTGGCCGGGCCGATGGATTTCACGCCCGGCATCCTCAGCCTGATGGGGCGCAAGCAGCCGCTCAAGTCGACCCTCGCGCGCCAGCTCGCGCTGTACGTCGTGCTCTACAGCCCGATCCAGATGGTCGCCGACCTGCCCGCGAACTATGCGCGCCAACCCGAGGCATTCCGCTTCATCCGGGACGTCGCCGTGGATTGGGAGACGACGCGCGTGCTCGCCGGCGAGGTCGGCGACTACGTCGTGTTCGCGCGCCGCGAGCGCGGCGGCGACACCTGGTTCCTCGGCGGCATCACCGACGAGAACGGTCGCGTGCTCGATGTGCCGCTCGCCTTCCTCGAGCCGAAGCGGCGCTATGTCGCCGAGATCTACCGCGACGGCGACGATGCGCACTGGCGCGACAATCCGTTCGACTTCGTGCGCGAGACGCGCGAGGTCGGCAGCGCCGACACGCTGCGCGTGCGCCTCGCCGCCGGTGGCGGCCAGGCCATCCGCTTCGTGCCGAAGCGCTGAGCATGTTCGCGCGACCGCGCATCGACGAGGTTGCGGTCGCACCCGGTCACTCGGCCTTCGTCATCGACGATGCGCTGCTCGACCCGCAGGCGCTCGTCGACTACGCCGTCGCGCAGCGCGATGCGTTCGCCGAGTCGCCGCACAACGCCTATCCCGGTCCCGAGCTGCGCCTGCCCGACGCGGCCGCGGCGCCGCTCGACGCGTTCTTCAGCGAACACCTGCGCAGCCGGCTCGGCGCGCGCCGCACGCTGCGCATGTATGCGCGCCTGTCGATGGCCACGCGCCGCGCCGACGCGCTCGATCCGCGCCAGTGGATCGCCCACCGCGACCGTCTCGACGATGCACCGGATCGCCTCGTCGCGGCCTGCGTGCTCTACCTGTTCCACGACCCGGCGCTCGGCGGCACGGCCTTCTTCACGCCGAACCGCGACGCGCGCGCCACGGCGCTCGGCGTGCACGAATCCGGCGTGCTCGATGGCGACACGTTCGCGCGGCGCTACGCGGTCGCGCGCGCCTACCCGCATGGCGACAATGCGCTGTTCACGAGAACCGGCGAGGTCGAGGCGCGCTGGAATCGCGTCGTGTTCTACGACGGCGGCGCGCTGTTCCACGGCAGCGCGATTCGCGAACCCGAGCGCTTGCGCGACGATCCGCGCTCCGGCCGCCTGACCCTCAACGGCTTCTTCGTCTGCCGCGCCAGAGCGCGCTGAGGCCACGCAGCGGAGCAAGCTCCGCTCTACGGAATCAACGGCAGCGGAGCAAGCTCCGCTCTACGGTAGAGCCGAGCTCGCTCGGCTCGGGCGCGACGCGGCAACGGCAGCGGAGCAAGCTCCGCTCTACGGAATCAACGCCAGCGGAGCAAGCTCCGCTCTACCGTAGAGCCGAGCTTGCTCGGCTCCGGCAGGGCAAGCGCGTTCAAACGGCGGTGCCGTCTTCAACGCGTTCATGCGCACAGATCGTCGCTGCACGACACCCACTGGCACCACCAATGGGGGTAGTCCTCAATCTTCCCCACCAGGCCGCGTCGCAACGGGTTCGCGACGATGTACCGGGCCTGCGCGTGAAGGTCTTCCTCGTGGCGAAGCCGGTGATCGTAGAACCCGGCTTGCCATACCGGCCCGGAGGTCCCGCGTGCCGCATTGATGGCGCGCGCCGCGCGCGACTTGAACGCCTGCACGCAGCGGGAAAGCGGCGTGGCGCCCACCCGAAGCAGCCAATGCACGTGGTCGGGCATGACGACCCAGGCCAAGCTTTCCGCCTCGCCCGTGCGCATCGCGTCCGCCGCCAGGCGGGCCAGTGCCGGGTCGAGAAACAACGCAGCGCGACGGCTCACTACTGTTGTGACGACGTAGAAATGGCCGGGCCTCGACTCGCGCCCGGTGAGGAGTTTGGGGCTGGACATGCCCGTCAGCGTGCAGCTTACCTCGGGGCGCCGGAATCGGCATTTCGCGGAGAATCCGGTAGGAGATTTGCCACGCGCTGGTTGGGCAGCGGAGCAAGCTCCGCTCTACGACCGCAAAGCCAACACAGCGGAGCAAGCTCCGCTTTACGGAATCAACGGCAGCGGAGCAAGCTCCGCTTTACGTAGAGCCGACCTCGCTCGGCTCGGACGCGAGGCGGCAAGGGCAGCGGAGCAAGCTCCGCTCTACGTAGAGCCGAGCTCGCTCGGCTCGGAGGCGTTGCAACGGAGCCAACGCAGCGGAGCAAGCTCCGCTCTACCGTAGAGTCGAGCTTGCTCGGCTCGGACGCGGCGCAAGTGCACTCACGGCAGGCGGATCACGGCGCTCGCGTCCATCACGAGCGGATCGCGTCGCCCGTCACCGCCGCCGAATGCGAACGGCGCCGGCTTGCGCGCGAGTGCGCGGTAGGCGCCGTCGTAATCCCAGGTCGTGACGTACACGCGCGCGCCGCGAAGGTCGGCGGCATGGCCCAGTGCGGCAGCCGTCAGGGTCAACGTGATCGTGCGGCGTTCGCGATCGACCGCGACATCGGCGGCCTGATTCGCGGCGGTTCCTTCGGCGGTGGTGGAGGCGCCGTCCGCGGTGAACAGCGCCGATGTCCAGCCGCCGACGCGCAGGCGGCGGTGCCAGCGCATGCCGTCGGGCAGTTCGGCGTTCTGCAGCGGCATCACGCGCGCACCGTCCGCGTGGCCGGGCAGTTCGACGAAGACGGTGAGCGCCACGTGGTCGAAGCCGTTCGGCGGATTCCACCGGGCGACCAAGTCGCCCATGCCGAGCGTGATGCGCAAGGCGCCACCCGAGGTCGCAACGGCCACGTGCTCGATGTCGAGCGGTCGCTGATCGCGCCATCCTTCGGCGGTCGGCGCGCGGTAGTGTCCGTGCCGGCCGCGGTCGTCGCCGCGCGGATCGGCCAGGTCGACGACGGTCGTCCATTCGCGCGCGGCGCGGAACGTGCGCGGCATCGACGCGAATGCGGCCTTCGGCGACCACGCCACGACACGGTGCGCGCGCTGTGCGTCGACGAAGTCCCGCGTGTCGATGCGGGCCTGCCAGCGGCCGTCGCGCGCGACCGTCACGCGTTGCGCGCGCGCGAGGTTGCCATCGACGACGAGTTCGAGGTCGTCGACGCCGGGTGCCTGTCCCTGGACCACGGCGTCGACATCCAGCGGCGAATCCGGCAACGGGTCGATCCCGATCGGTG
>JAFLDX010000146.1 GCA_017302215.1 Lysobacterales bacterium | reverse complement strand
CGTTGCCGACGTCGTCGGCGATGACCGCGATCCCGGCGCGCGGGTCGGCGTCGGCCAGCGTGCCGCGCAGGCGCAGGGCCAGCGTCGTGGTCGGCGCATCGCGGTTCGCCGTCGCCGGCAACGCGGCGTTGCCGAACAGGTGCCACTTCGAGACGGCGACCGCGGTCGGCGCTGTCGCGGCCGAACTCGTCCGCAACGGGATGGCCGCGGCCTGCGCATCGCGCGGCACGAGTTGCCAGCCGATCCGCGCGAGTTGCCAGACGAGAACCACGGCGAGCAGCGCGCACGTGGCCAGCGCCATTCGAGCGACTCCACGCTCCGACGGCCGCATCAACCCCTGCACGCCCCGGTTGCCCATGCCCCGATCCGCCTCGCTTCGACAGGCGCACTGTAGCAAACGATGCCGGCCGCCCATCGATGTCCGGCCTCGCGGGCTTCCCGCGTATCCCCTCGCGCACCAGCGACGCGCCGGGACATGGAGACGTTCGATGAAGTCGCACAGACACCCTCGGGTCGTGCTCGCCGCGTGGTGCGCCTGCCTGCTCGCACCGGCCATCGCGACGCAGGGCCGCGCCGAAACGATGTCGATTCCGTCCACCGCAACGCACGAGACCCCGGTCGTGCAAAGCCTCGCCGACGAGCCCTATGCGGCCGATCCGGCCTTCCACGGCGGCCAGTTCATCGAGGACGCGTTCTACACGGACCCGACCGACCCGACCAGCTACAACGACGGCAAGAAGATCGTGCGACTGGCCAATGGCGACCTCGTGGTCGCCGCGCTCGTGAAGAACCCCTACGGCAGCCAGACGAACGGGCACTGGAACCCCGGACTCGTCCGCTACAACGCCGCCGGCACGCAGCGCCTGACCTGGACGAATGCGGGCGCGTTCGCGCACGCCGGCGGCGAGTACGTCGTCTTTCCGAAGACCGACACCGCCATCTACAGCTGGATCCAGGACATCAAGGCCGCCGACGACAAGATCCTCGTCGCGCTCAACCAGAACTACAACGGCGGCGACGACATCGACACGATCGTGCTCGTGTTCGGCCAGGACGGCTCGTACAAGTCCCAGACATTCGTGTTCAGCAGCGGCCAGGCCGAATATGTCAGCGGCATGGAGGTCTACGACACCGGACAGGCAATCGGACCGCAGGTCGTGGTCGTCGCGACGCAGGCACCTCGCGAATCCGCTGGCGGCGGCAACGGACGTCCGCTGTTTCGTCGCTATGCGCTGTCCGACTCGGGAGCGCTGACCGACCAGACCGGCGTCGTCAACCTCGCGACGCACTGGTGCGACGACACCACGCGCAACTGCCGGCCGGCCGGCATCGCGCCGGGATACCGCGGCCTGTTCTCGACGCCGGCCATCTATGTCGTCAACCGCTATTACCAGACCGCGGCCGACCAGCCGGGCTGGAGCATCGCGGTCACCAAGGTCGACGCGGATGGCGCAGCCGATCCTGCATGGCCGAGGTACTGGTGGTACGTCCACGACGACGGCAACAGCGGCACGCACTACACCCTCCCGGTCGCGATTGCCGTGCGCACCACCGGCATCGGGCTTCCGGCCTCGCCGTACCGCGACAACGTGTTCGTCGCATCGGAGATCAAGCGCCGCTGCGGGAACGGCATCCTGGTCACGCGCTTCGATGACGTCTACGCCTGGGCGGGACACGTCATTTTCGGCGGCAGCACGGCGAGTAATCCGATCTGCTCGACCCTCGGTCAGCCGACCGACTGGCCCGTGGATCTGGCGATCAGCGGCGATCGGCTGGCCGTGGTCGGCTACGGAATAATGCAGCCCGCTGGGCGGAGGCGAGGACGTCACCGATGCGTTCATCGCCGTGCTCGATACCGACGGACCCAGCCTGCGCGACCTGCGCGACTATCGCTATCCGATCAATGGCCAGCGCGAACGCCACTCGGGCTTCTGGGGGGTGACGCCGACGACCGCCGGACACTTCGTCGCGGTCGGCGATGTCCGCCATCCGCAAAGCGCCTCCGTACCGGTGGCACTGCGCGGCAAGACAGCCGTTGCGATCCTCGGCATTGCCACGGACCGCATCATGGGCAACGGCTTCGAGTGACGCACGGGGTGAAGGCGCGCCCGATCCTGAACGACGCCCGCGCGCTTGGCAGCGCGCGGCTCGCCGCGCTAACGTGCCGTCATGGGCGAGTCGCACCCCGACAGCGTCACCCGTTGGCTGCAACGCTGGCGCGACGGCGATGCACAGGCACTCGACCGCCTCCTACCGCTCGTCTACGCCGACCTGCGGCGCATCGCGCGCGGCGTCCTGCACGGCTCGCCGGGCCATGCCACGCTGCAGACCACCGCGCTCGTGCACGACGTGCTGCTGCGCCTGCTCGGACGCGCGCCATCGTCGTTCGAAAGCACCACGCACTTGCTCAACGCATCGGCCCGCATGATGCGCCAGGTGCTGGTCGACCGCGCACGCAAGGCGACGAGCGAAAAGCGCGGTGGCGGCTGGCTGCGCGACGATTTCGAGGCTGCGCTCGAGCTGCCGATCCCGGATCGCACCGACCTCGCGATGCTCGACGAGGCACTCGACGACCTCGAGGAGGTCAACGAGCGGATGGCGCGCGTGGTCGAACTTCGCTATTTCGTCGGCCTCGAAGTCGAGGAGATCGCGACCATGCTCGGCATCCACGAGCGCACCGCGCGCCGCGACTGGGTCGCCGCGCGCGAATGGTTGCGCGAACGCCTCGCACCGGCGGCTTGAGGGCACTCCCGGCGCCATGACCGATCGCGATCTCGAGCGCTCCGCCCTCGCGCTGTTCCGCGCAGCGCTCGACATCGACGACGAAGAGGCGCGCCGGCGCTTCATCGAGGCGCGTTGCGCCACGCAGCCGGCCGTGCGCGCGCGGGTCGAACGGCTGCTCGCGGGCGTCGACGCGAGCGAGAGCGATGCCGCGTCGCATGAAGCCGTCGACGGCCTGCTCGGCACGCAACTCGGTCCGTTCCGCGTCGTCGAGCGGATCGGCAAGGGCGGCATGGGCGTGGTCTACCGCGGCGAGCGCAGCGGCGCGGATTTCGTGCAGACCGTCGCAATCAAGCTGATCCGCCGCGGCTTCGATTTCGACGACGTCGAGGCACGCTTCCTGCGCGAGCGGCGCATCCTCGCACGCCTCACCCATCCGAACCTGGCGCGCCTGATCGACGGCGGCGTCGCGCCGGACGGACGCCCGTGGTTCGCCCTCGAGTTCGTCGACGGAGACGCGATCACGCGCTGGTGCGACGCACGGCGGCTCGACGTACGCGCGCGCGTCAGGCTGTTCCTCGATGTGTGCGCCGCCGTGCAGTATGCGCACGGCCAGCTCGTCGTGCACCGCGACCTCAAGCCCGGCAACATCCTCGTCGGCGACGACGGCACCGTGCGCCTGCTCGATTTCGGCATTGCACGCCTGCTCGGCGGCGACGAGGACGCGAACGCGACGATGACACTCGCCGGATCGAGCTATGCCCTGACCCCCGAGTACGCCGCGCCGGAGCAGTTCAGCGGGAACGCGGTCGGCGTCGGTGCCGACATCTATGCGCTCGGCGTCATCCTCTACGAACTCGTCAGCGGCGTCGGTCCGTACACCCTCGATCGCGGCGACCTCGCGGCGGCGGAGCGCATGGTGCGCGAGAGCGAGCCGCAACCACCGGCCCAGGCGATCTCGCGCGACGCGAGCGGCAGACCCGCGCCGGCGACACGACTCGAGGCGCGGCGCACGACCCTGGCCTCGTTCCGGGCGCTCGTTCGCGGCGACCTGACGCGCATCCTCGGCAAGGCGCTGGCCAAGGAGCCCGAACGCCGCTACGTCTCCGCGGAAGCATTCGCCGGCGATCTCGCGCGCTGGCTGGCCGGCGCGCCGGTGCAGGTGTCGGGCAACCGCCTCGGCTACCGCATAAGCAAGTTCGTCAAGCGCAATCGCATCGCCGTCGCGATCGCGGGCGTGCTCGGCCTCGGCCTCGTCGCGACCACCGTCAGCGAGCGCATCCAGCGCCAGAACGCCGTCGCCGAATCGGCCCGCGCGAACGCCGTGCGCGACTACATCCTGCTGATGTTCCGCGATGCCGGCGCGCAGGGCGGCGGCGCGCAACCCACCGCGCGCGACGTGCTCGCCGGCGGCGCGCAGCGGATCTTCTCGCGCTACGAGGGCAAGCCGGCCGAAGGCCAGGAGGTCGCGATCAACCTCGCCGAGCTGTACATGCAGCTCGGCGACACCGAGGGCGCCAAGGCCCTGCTCGAGAAGCTGCTCGAATGGCCCGGCATCGCGACCGACAACCCCGGCGTGTTCGCGCGCGGGCGCTATTACCTGGCCCAGGTCGAGTACGCGCGCGGCAATGCCGGTCGCGCGCGCGCGCTGCTCGACGCGGCCCAGGCCTGGTGGCTCGCGGATCCGGCTCGGCATCGCGCGCTGCTCATCGAGAGCCGCACGACGCAGGCGCAGATCGAGCGCGCCGAGGGCCACTTCGACCAGGCGATCGCCACGCTCGAGGCGACGCTCGCCGAACGCCGTCGGACGGTCGGCGAGGACGTCGAGGTCGGCGCGGCATTGAATGCACTGAGTCTCGCCCTGAGCGAAGCCGGCCGCTACGAGGAGGCGCTGGCGCGCGCGAACGAAGGCATCGCGCTGTACACGCGCCTGGGCCAGGGAAAGAGCATCTCCGGGCTCGCCCTGTTGAACAACCGCGGCAACGCCTACGTCATGCTCAAGCGCTACGACGACGCGGTCGCCGACTTCACTCGCGTCGTCGAGCTGCGGCGCGAGCTGTACGGGCCCTCGCCGGAGTTCGCCGCGGCCCTGCTCAACCTGGCCATCGCGAGGGGGCGCACGGTACGCGTCGACGACGAGGCGGCTGCGCTCGAGGTGATCCGGCAGTCGATTCCGCTGCTCGAGGAAGCACACGCGGTCGCGCTCGCGCACGGCAGCGAGACCGGCCGCACGATCGCCCTGGTCCGGCCGATCCTCGCCGAAGCCTACGCGCGCGTCGGGCGGCTCGACGAAGCGCAACGCATGGCCGATGCCGCCGTGCGCGTGGCCGACGCGAACTTCGGCGACAGCAACCTCGTCACCGGGGTCGCCTATCGCGCGCGCGCGCGCGTGCGCGTCGCCCAGCACCGCGATGCCGAAGCCCGCGCCGACATCGCCACCGCGAAAGCCGTGTTCGGGCGCCTCGGCAAGGCGAGCGAGGCGTACCTGCCCTCGCTCGTTCCGCTCCTGAACGAACTCGACGCGCGCACGACGAAGCCGTGACCGGCTGAAGGTTCTTCGCTGCACAAGGCGTGCCGCGCGCCGTTGCGCCGATTCCACCACGGCCCATGCCCGCGCCACCACATGCAGGCACCGACAGCGGTCGCGTGGGCCGCTGCGCAATGCCATGTCCGCTGCCCTGCGCATTTCGCGTACCCCTCGCCGACGGTTGCCGACGCGCAGCCGTCGCGCGGCACGACCGCGTCGGACGCGGGCTCCTGCACGCGTCGCCCGCGCGTCGCTGCGAGGAGAGACACCATGACATTCCGATCGGTTGCCGCCGGCATCGTCTTCATCACTGCTCTCGTGCTGGCCGCGGCGGGCGCACGAGCCGAAGGCGGCGGCGATCATCCGCTGGTCGGCCGCTACGAGGGCTCGGAGCTCGTCGGCCGGCAGGTCAGCGACTTCGACGAGGTCGAGCTGATGAACGGCCCGATCGGTTTCACGCGCGGGGTCGGCGCGCCGGGGTGGATGCACGTCGAGGGTCGCATCACCCTGCTCTACTACCGCTTGCCCCAGGGCCGATCATCGCTCGAGGTGTTGCGCAACTACCAGGCCAGCCTCGAAGCGAACGGCTTCGTCACGGCGTTCACCTGCGCGACCTCGAACGGTTCGTGCTACGAGAACCGCCCGGGACGCCTGCCGAACACGGCGCCGTACGACTTCGCGCTCGCCCTCGACGCGAACCCCGAACTGCCGCGCCTCGACGGCGACTACATCCGCAACTACTTCGGCACGAATGCGCGCTACCTGCTGGCCAGGCGCGCCGACGGTCGTGGCACGACCTGGGTCAGCCTGTCGCTGGCCGAGCACGCGCGCGGCAACCACGCCTTCATCCGCGTCGTCGAAACGAAGACGATGGACGCCGGCAAGATCGGGTTCATCGATGCCGACGCAATGCGCAGTGGCCTTGCCGAGGGCGGTCGCGTCAGCCTGTACGGCATCCAGTTCGACTTCGATCGCGACACCCTGCGCGCGGACTCGAAACCGACGCTCGACGAAATCGCCCGATTGCTGCGCAACGACGCCGGCCTGCGCCTCGGCGTGGTCGGGCATACCGACGCGAAGGGCAGCGCCGACCACAACCGCGACCTGTCCCGGCGCCGGGCCGCCAACGTCGTGCGCGCGCTCGTCGCCGACTACGGCATCGACGCCTCGCGTCTCGCCCCGCGCGGCGCCGGCGCCGACGAACCGGTCGCGCCGAACGACAGCGAAGAAGGCCGCGCGCGCAATCGCCGCGTCGAACTCGTGCGCCGCTAGTCGATCGCACGAACCCTGTTCCCTGCCCGGACTTGCCGGGCGAACACCTGGAGTCGACATGGACACCCGCACGCCTGCCTTCATCTCACGCCTGCGCGCCCGCTTCGTCATCGCGGTGCTCGTGGCTTGCCTGCTCGCGCCTGCCCTCGGCTTCGCCGGCGCGGGCGGACCCGCACCCGACGGAGCACCGTTCACGCGCAGCTACGAGTACGACCCGACGTTCGCCGCCGACGGCATCGCGATCGATCACTTCGCCGGCAGCAACACGGCCGACTTCGTCGGACGCAAGCTCGTCCGCCTCGACAACGGCGACGTCGTCGTTGCGGGGCTCGCCACGCGCAGCGGCTTTCCCGCCCCGGACCAGATCGGCCTCGTGCGCTACAACGCCGCCGGCCAGCGCGTGGCCTGGAGCGCGGTCAGCGCCGCGTACGGCGAGTTCGGCAACCAGTACGTCGTCTATCCGAAGGGCAACAGCGGCCAGCCGATTGGCTCGTTCACCGAGCTGATCGACGTGCAGGAATACGGCGGCAACCTCTACGTGCTGGCCAACCTGCGCACCGTGCTGAATGACGTTCGCCCGATCTTCGTCGTTTTCTCGACCACCGGCGTCCACCGCGGCTGGTGGACCTGGTACCCGAGCAACAACGCGCCGGCACGCGGCTTCATCATCCAGACCGTCGCTACGCAGGGGGCGCGCATCGTCATGGTCGGCGACGAACCTGCTCCTTCGGGCCCGGTGACGACGCCACGCATCTGGATGGCGCGCCTGGCGATCGGCGCGAACGGCACGTTGGCGCTCGACGCGGGTTTCGGCAACGGCGGCTTCGCCTATTCGCGCGGCGTGGCCTGCACGACGGCCGCGACCGCCCAGAGCTGCCCGACCTGGGCCGCCGCGATCGCATCCGAGCCCGGCCCGGTCGTGTCGACCAACCCGAAGTTCTACGTCGCCGTCAGCGTGCGCAGGAACAACCAGACGCTGGATGGTCTCGTGCTGCGCTTCAACGGCAACGGCAGCCGCGACCTCGACTTCGCGATCAGTTCGACCGGCTACGACGAGGCGGTCATCGCGTTCGACGATGGCGGCAACGATGCCGACGTGCCGGTGGCGATGGCGACCGGCTACCACATCGAGATCCCGCTCGCCTACGTCGACGACATCTATGTCGCGGCGAACGTGTCACGCGCGACGCGTCCCGGCATCGGCCTCGTCCGCTTCGATGGCGAAGGCGACCTCGACCCGGCCTTCGGCACGGGCGGCCGCACCCTGTTCGGCGGCTGCGGGACAGGCACCGGAAACTGCAACTTCTTCAACGTCGAAGCCGTGGCCTGGTCGATGGCCAGGGACGGCAACCGGCTCGCGATCGGCGGCCGATACCGCGGATTCCTCGACCAGTCCGGCAGCGACTTCTTCACCTATCCGCTGTTCGCCGTGATCGACGCCGGCAGCGGGAGCGTGGTCAACTTCGACGAGTACCCCACCGGCGAGGGCGATGGCGCGTTCTACGGCGTCGTTGCGAACGGCGATGGCCGCTTCACTCTCGCGGGCGACGTCGAGTCGATCGTGACCGGCGGTTCGCTGAGCTATCTCACGGCGCGCATCGCACCACTCGACGATCGCATCTTCGCGAACGGCTTCGAATGAGTGGCCGCGCGCGGTCGTCGCGCGGGTCAGCGCCCGCCGAAGAACCGCGCGATGCGATGGAAGAAGCCGGGCTTCTTGTGTGCCGCCGCGGCGGGTGCCGGTTCACTGGCCGTAGCCGGCGTATCGCCACGCGCGCGTTCGCGACGCGGCTTGCGCTCGCCGGGGTCGTGCGCGGCGGCGTGACCATTGCCGTTGGTGCCGGCCACGGCGGTCGGCGCTTCGCCACCCTCGTGCTT
>JAFLDX010000145.1 GCA_017302215.1 Lysobacterales bacterium | reverse complement strand
CCTGCTCGTCGCGGTGGGGGCCAGCCGCGCCGCCGCGACGGCCTGGGCGCACATCGACGAGGTCGCCCGTCGCATCGGCGACAGGGCCGCACACATCGAGGCACTCGACCACCTCGCGTCGATCGAGCTCCTGCTCGGTGACTATCCGGCCAGTCGCCGCCATGCCGAGGCGATGCTCGCGCTGACCGGCAGCGACGACACCGGCGCTTCGGCGGAGCGCGCCGTGGCGCTGGGCTACCTCGGTTCGCTGTCGCGCCGCAACGGCGAACTCGACGCCGCGCTCGCGTTCCATTCGCGCGCCGTCGCGATCCTGCGCGAACGCGGCGACGAGGTGCACCTGGCCCGCGCGCTGTCGAGTCTCGGCACCGTCCTTCGCGACCGCGGCGACTTCGCCGGTGCGCTCGACGCCCACCTGCAGGCGCTCGACCTGCGCGAGCGCAGCGGCGACCAGCTCGAGACCAGCTACCGCAACATCGGCCTGCTCTATCGCGAGATCGAGGACGAGCAGGGTGCGCGCGCGTACTTCCGCAAGGCCCTCGAGGTCGCCGCGTCGCGTTCCGATCCCGAAACCTATGCGTCCGTGCTCGGCAGCCATGCGAGCCTGCTGAACGATGTCGGCGACCACGCCGCGGCGCTCGCCGCCGCCGAGGAGGGCCTGATCATCGATGTCGCCGTGGCCAGCCGATCCCACGAAGGCCTGCAGAACCTCGAAGCCGGGCGCGCCCTGCTCGGCCTTGGCCGCAACGTCGAGGCCATCCGGCGCCTGCAGACTGCGCTGGCGATCGGCCGCGAGATCAACCAGGGCGAGATCATCGCGCGCGCACTGCTGCACCTGGCCGAGGAGGCACAGGGCGGACGTGACGTGCTGCGCGCACGCGGCTACATCGACGAGGCGATTGCGCGCCTGGAATCGATCCAGCTGCGCCCGCAGCTCGCCCAGGCCTACGCGATCCGCGAGCGCATCGCGCTCGCCCAGCACGACACCGAGGCGGCACTGCGCTACGCGCACCGCCACAGCGAACAGCGCGAGTTGCTGCTCGGCACGCGGGCGAGCCGCCAGCTCGCCGCGCTGCAGGCGCGCCATGCACGAGACGAATCCGTGCAGAAGCTCGCCCTGCTGCAGAAGGACAACGAGTTGCAGGCGGCCAAACTTCACACGCGCGAGCTGCGCCAGCAGCTCAGCTACGGCGCGCTGGCCAGCCTGCTGCTTTTGCTCGGGCTGACCGCGTGGCGCTTCGCCGGCATGCGCCGGCTCAACGAGACGCTGGCCGCGCAGAACGCCGAGATCGAGAACCAGCGCGAGGCCCTGGCCGAAGCCAACGACCAGCTCAGCGAGCGCGCCGCCGCGCTCTACCAGGCGGCCATCCGCGACCCGCTGACCGGCGTCTGGAATCGCGCCCACCTGCACGAGCAACTCGGCAGGCGCCTGACCAGCTGCCTCGCCGAAGCGCGCGAGTTCGCCGTGCTCGTCGTCGATTTCGACCACTTCAAGCAGGTCAACGACGCCTACGGCCACCTGCGCGGCGACCGCGTGCTCGTGGCCGGCATCGCGGCGATCCGTTCCTGCCTGCGCGGCGAGGACGTGCTCGGCCGCTTCGGCGGCGAGGAATTCGTGATCGGTCTGGAGGGCCATTCGGCCGAAGCCGCCGAGGCGATCGGCGAGCGCCTGCGCGAGGAAGTCGAGGCACGCCTTGCCGGCGCAGGCCCCGGCGCGATCCATGTCACCGTCAGCGTCGGCCTCGCCGTCGCCAGCCAGTTCGCGCGACCGACCGTCGACGCCCTGCTCGACGCAGCCGACCGCGCGATGTACGCCGCCAAGGCAGCCGGCCGCAATCGTGTCGTGCGCTACGCGAGCGCGGCCTGAGACGGACCATGGCCGAAGGTCGATCCCTGCAGATCGCGACGTCGGGCATGCACTGCATCTCGTCGTGGATCGCGCGCCCGCCCGGCACGCCGAAGGGCGGCGTCGTCGTCGCGCAGGAGATCTTCGGCGTCAATGCGCACGTCCGCAGCCTCGTCGAACGCGTCGCCGATGCCGGCTACGTGGGCATCGCCCCGGCCTTCTTCGACCATCTCGAAACGGGCGTCGAACTGGACTACGACGACGCCGGCATCGCGCGTGGCCGTGCCCTGGTCGGCGAGCTCGGACTCGAGCGCGCCGTCGACGACGTCATGGCCGCCGCCGAGACGATCGCCTCGGCCGGCCGCATCGGCGTGGTCGGGTTCTGCTGGGGCGGCAGCGTTGCCCTGCTCGCCGCGCTGCGCCATCGCCTGCCCGCGGTCAGCTTCTACGGCGCACGCAACGTCGCCTGGCTCGCCCCGACCGAGGTACCGCTGCAGTTCCACTTCGGCGACCGCGACGCCTCGATCCCGCCCGAGGCCGTGCAGCGTCATCGCGATGTCCTGCCGCATGCGGAGGTCTTCACCTATCCGGCCGGGCACGGTTTCCATTGCGACCAGCGCGCCGACTTCGAGCCGGCCAGTGCCGCGCTCGCCTGGCGGCGCACGCTCGCGTTCCTCGAACGCCACGTCGCCGCCACGCGTGCGGAAGACACCGCGTGAACGAGCCATTCGAGCTCGACGCGCGCCTCGCCGGTGATACCCATTTCATCGGCGATCTCGCCCTGTCGCGCGTGCTGTTGATGGATGATGCGCGCTGGCCGTGGCTGATCCTCGTTCCGCGCCGTGCCGGACTGCGCGAGCTCGTCGACCTCGAAGTCGACGCGCAATACGTGCTGCTCGACGAGATCAACCGCACCGCGCGACTGCTGCAACACCTGCACGCACCCGACAAGCTCAACATCGCCGCGCTCGGCAACGTCGTCGCACAGCTGCACGTGCACGTGATCGCGCGCCACCACCAGGACGCCGCCTGGCCATCGCCGGTTTGGGGTCGCGGCGAACGCGTGGCCTATGCGCCGAACGCCGCGCGTCGTGCCATCGGCGCGCTTGCGGCCCACCTCGGCTGCTGAGGCCGTGGAGTTCGAGCCGCTCGGCGAATCGATGCTGCTCGTCCGGTTCGGCGATGCGATCGATGTCGACACCACCCAGCGCGTGCATGCCGCCGCCAAGGTCCTGCGCGCGGCCGCCCTGCCCGGCCTGCACGACCTCGTCCCGGCCTACGCGTCGCTCGGGGTCGCCTTCGACGCGTCGACGTGGGATGACGGCCGGAAACCGCCATGGTGCAACCTCGTCGTGCGCATCGAGGCCCTGCTCGAGCGGGCGGCCACCGACGCTGGCGCCGAGGCCGCAGCCTGCATCACGATCCCGGTCTGCTACGGCGGCGCGCACGGCGCCGATCTCGCGGCGGTCGCCGCGCATGCCGGCATCACGATCGACGAGGTCGTCGCGCGGCACTGCGCCGTCGTTTACCGCGTCGCCCTGCTCGGTTTCGCGCCGGGCTTCGCCTACCTGCTCGGCCTCGATCCGCTCCTGCACATGCCGCGACGCGCCGAACCTCGCCTGCGCGTGCCGGCCGGTTCGGTCGCGATCGGCGGTGCGCAGACCGGCATCTATCCGCGCGAGCTGCCGGGGGGATGGCAACTGCTCGGACGCACGCCGCTGCACCTGTTCGACGCCTCGGCCGCATCGCCGGCCCTGCTCGCACCGGGCGACCGCGTGCGATTCGTTGCGATCGATGCAGCGCGCTTCGACACCTGGCCTCGCAGCGGCGGTGCAGCGTGAGCCTGCGCATCGTCAAGCCCGGCCTGCTGAGCAGCGTGCAGGATCGCGGCCGGCGCGGGCACGCCGCGCTCGGGGTCGGCCATGCCGGCGCGATCGACCTGCCATCGCTCGCGATCGCCAATGCCCTCGTCGGCAACACGGCCGGCGCGGCGGCGCTCGAGATGACCGTGGTCGGTGCGGTATGCCGCTTCGAACGCGCGACCCGGATCGCCCTGTGCGGCGCCGAGATCGACGCGCGACTCGACGCGCGCACGATCGGCGGATGGCAGGCGATCGACGTGCAAGCCGGGCAGACCCTCGACTGCACGCGCTTCGTGCACGGCGCGCGCGCGTGCCTCGCCGTGCGTGGCGGCTTTGCGGTCGCGCGCGCGCTCGGCAGCGCGAGCGCGGACCTCAATGCCGGAATCGGTCCTCGCGCGCTGGCCGCCGGCGACCGGCTCGACTTCGGCGACGCAACGACGGGTGGCGCGAGCGACGGCTTCGGTGAGGTCGAGCGCGGGCATTCAAGCGACCATCGGGGAATCCGGAGCGGTCGTGCAGGCGACCCCCGGGAAGTCCAGGGCGGTCGTGCCAGCGACACTTGGGAAGTCCAGGGCGGTCGTGCAAGCGACAGGCGGCATATCCCCTTCCTGGTCGATTCGCGCCGTTGGTTCGATGCCGATGTGGAGGTGCCGTTGCGGCTCATGCGCGGTCGCCACCACGATGCGCTCGACGCGGCTTCGCGCCGCGCCCTGTTCGGCGCGCCGTTTCGCGTCGCGCGCGACTCGAATCGCGTCGGCCTGCGCCTGGAGGGTCCGGTCCTGCACCTCGCACAACCGCTCGAACTCGTTTCCGAGGCGGTCACCGACGGCAGCCTGCAGTTGCCTCCCGGCGGACAGCCGATCATGCTGATGGCCGAACACCCGACCACCGGCGGCTATCCGCGCATCGGTCAGCTCGCCGCAGCCGATCTGGCCCGCCTCGGCCAACGGCGTCCCGGCGATCCGGTGCGCTTCGTCGAATGCAGCCTCGACGAGGCGATTGCCGCCGAACGCCGCCAGCGAATCGAGCTTGACCTGCTGCTGACCGCCATCCGCGAGCGCGTGCATCGATGAGGATCGACCTCAACAGCGACATCGGCGAAGCCTTCGGCGCCTGGGCGATGGGGGCGGATGAGAGCGTGCTCGACCACGTGACGTCGGCCAACGTCGCCTGCGGATTCCATGCAGGCGATCCGCTGGTCATGCAACGCACGGTCGCTGCAGCCGCGCGGCGTGGCGTGGCGATCGGCGCGCATCCGTCCCTGCCCGACCTGCAGGGCTTCGGGCGTCGAGAGATGCGCATCACGCCGGCCGAAGCCCAAGCACTGGTCGTCTACCAGATCGGCGCGCTCGCCGCGTTCGCGCGCGCGGCCGGCACGCGCCTGACCCACGTCAAGCCGCACGGCGCGCTCTACAACATGGCGGCGCGCGACGCGGTGCTTGCCGACGCGATCGCACGCGCCGTCGCCGACCTCGATGCTTCGCTCGTGCTGGTCGGTCTCGCCGGCAGCGAACTGCCGGCCGCCGGCGCGCGCCTCGGTTTGCGCGTCGCCCACGAAGCCTTTGCCGACCGCCGCTACGAAGCCGACGGCCGCCTCACGCCACGCTCAGAACCCGGCGCCGTCAACGACGACATCGACGCGGCCATCGCGCAAGCCATCGCGATCGCGACGCGCCGCGAGGCCACCACCCGCGCCGGCGAAACGGTGCGCATCGTCGCCGACACGCTGTGCGTGCACGGCGACCGCCCCGATGCCGGCGAGTTCGCCGGTCGCCTGCGTGCGGCGCTGGTCGTGGCCGGCGTCGAGGTGCGCGCGCTGCAAGCCTCCGCGCTTCCGTAGAGCGGAGCTCGCTCCGCTGCCCCGGCTCCGTGGCCACACCCAAGCCGGGCAAGCCCGGCGCCACGGGAGCAGGAGCCTGCGGCTGTCGAAGCCGCTGCGAGTGCGGCAGGTCGGCTACTGCAACGTCACCTTCCTGCGGTTGTCCTGCGAGACGCGGTCGATCAGCTTGTTGTACGGATCGAAGCCGGCGTCGGTGGGCACGCCATCGACTTCCACGGTGATCTCGGGGTCGCTCGTCGTGATGCGGTGGCGCTCGAGGTAGAGGACCTTCTCGTCGCGCTCCTTGCCCGAGGCGCCGGCGGCAAACACGCCGACCTCGATCCAGTCGTCGAGCTCCGCCGGCGTTTCCTTGCCGGTGCCGTCGGCATGGCGCTTCGCCGCATGCAGCTTGAGGGTCACTGCATGGCGTCCGTCGTCGAGCCTGCGCGCGGTCGCCGACTCGACGCGGTTGTCGTAGAAGCTGATCTTCTCGAACAGGTCGGTGATGAGGCCCTGCTGTTCGGGCGCCGCCTCGGCGCGGATGAACCCGAGCAGTTCGAGCGAGGTCGTGAACGGCGCCTTCTGGTAGGCCTTGGCGGCGATGAACCTGTGCAGCGCGCGATTGAGCGCCTCCTCGCCGATCTCCTCGCGAAGGCGATAGAACACCAGCGAGCCCTTGCGATAGTGGATGTAGGGCTGGTTCTCGTTGCGGTACAGCGGCAGCTCCTCGACGACTTCGCCGCCGCGATCACCGAGGTAGCGGTCGAGTTCGTACTTGAGGAACTGACGCATGTGCGCGCGCCCGTATTCCTTCTCCATGACCATCAGCGCCGAATACTGCGCGAGCGACTCCGACAGCATCGTCGCGCCCTGCACGTTCGCGCCGATGACCTGGTGGGCCCACCACTGGTGCGCGACCTCGTGCGCGGTGACGTAGAACACGTAGTCGATCGCGTCCTTGTCGCGCAGGTCGGCGATGAATCCGATCGACTCCGAGTACGGCACGGTATTGGCGAATGCCTGGGCGAAACTCGCATAGCGCGGGAACTCGATGATGCGCAGCTGCTTGTGCTGGTAGGGCGAGAAGTTCGCCTCGAAGTAGGCCAGCGACTTCTGCGAAGCCTCGATCATGCGATCAACATTGAACGGATGCTTCGGGTCGAAGTAGATCTCGATCGGGATCTCGCCGTAACGGCCCTTGCGGACCTCCCAGCGCGCCGACAGGAAGGCGTAGAAGTCGAGCATCGGCCGGTCCATGCCGTACTCGAAGCAGCGCCGCCCGTCGCGCTCGAACTCGCGCTGCAGGTAGCCGGGCGCGAGCGCGGTCTGGTCCGGCGCGGTGCAGACCGTGCTCGCGAACGCGATCCAGTCGGCATCGTCGCCGAGGTAGGTGTCGGCTCGCGCAGCCTCGTCCTCGAGCTTGTGCATGCGGCGCTGTTCGCCGAGGTCGCGCTTGCGGCGTTCGTTGCGGTCGTCGATCTCGTAACGCGCGTTGTAGCCGAAGCCCGGGAACAGGCGGCTGCTGAAGAAGCTGCCGTTGTCGACGAAGGCCGTCTGCGCCTGGCCGTTGCCGATGCCGGTCGTGTGGTAGTCGACGCGGAAGCGGAAATCGCGCCGCTCGCCCGGGGCAAGCGGACGGTCGAGGCGATACGTGCGCCAGCCGGCATCTTCGTCGTGATGGCCGAGCGCGGCGCCGCCGAGGTCGACGTCGACCAGGGCCTTGTCGTCGTTCATGCCGACGAAGACTTCGCTGATCGGGTCGGCGTGGATGTTCTCGACCGTATAGCGCAGGTCGGCCGTCATCGACTGGTTTTCCGGGCGCAGGTCAACGTCGGCAACAACCGCAATGACGCGTGGCTGGGCGGTACCCTCGTAGCGACGGTACTCGCGTTCGTAGCGTGCACGCAGGTCGAGTTCGTCGTCCGGCGAGCGGAAGGCGTTGAGCACGTGCGTGTTCCAGTACAGGAAGGCGCCGACCGCGATGAAGGCCGCTCCGGCGACGGCGAGCGCCACTCCAAGCGGTCCACGCAGGCGTCGGCCCAGGCGTGCCACGCGCTGGCGAACCGCGTTGTCGACACCTCTCACCCACAACGCCGCGCAGAGCAGCAGCAAGGCCAGCAGCAACAGGCCCCAGTACCCCTGGAACCAGAGCTGGCCGGCGAGGAAATGACCGTAGCCGTTCATGTCCGAGTACGGCGCGTTCGGCCAGTTGCCGAACACGAGCAGGTTGTCGGTGATATCGAGCATGCCGAGCACGCTCTGCGCGATCAGCAACAACACGAGCAGTGCGTAGCCGGCGAACTTGTTGTTGGTCAGCACCTGCAGCACGAGCGCCATGCCGCCCATCAGGATCATCGGGATCGCGCTCAGCACGATCGTCTTGACGTAGAGCAGCGGCTCGACCTCGGTGTAGCCCTTCGACAGCTGGACCAGGATCGCGGCCACGGCGCCGATCGCGAAGTAGGCGAGGATGACGCCGACCAGGGTCGCCATCTTGGCCGCCAGCGGCACCCAGTCCGGCACGGGCATGGCGTCGGTGACCTCGGCGATGCGCGCCGAGCGCTCCTTCCAGACCAGTTCACCGGCATAGAACAGGGCGACGATGACGAGGAAGAGGCTCGAGGTTCCCTGCAGGGTCTCGAGCATCTGCGAGGTCACCGGCCAGACCTGCGTGCCGTACAGCGAGTCGGCGAACAGCGCTGACGGAACGAAGTTCGTCATGCCGAATGCCAGCATGACGAGGAATGGCACGCTGCGGAATACGCCGGCCGTGTCGAAACGCCACTGGCGCAGCAACTGGCGCCACGCCGTCAGGCGGCCGAACTCGGGCGACCGGCGCGGCGCGACGGCGGGTCTCGCCGCGACGGTTGCCGATG
>JAFLDX010000144.1 GCA_017302215.1 Lysobacterales bacterium | reverse complement strand
GCAAGCTCGTTTCGCGCCAGGCCGCCGAAACCGCGCGCACCGAGGCCGATGCGCTCGCCGCGCAGCTGACCGCGCAGCAGCGTTATGTCGACCTCGCCGAGGCGCAGCGGCGCAGCGCGCAGGTGCAGCTCGACTACACGACCGTGCGCGCGCCGTTCGCCGGCGTGGTCATCGCCAAGGCCGCCCAGGTCGGCGAGATCGTCTCGCCGCTGTCGGCCGGCGGCGGCTTCACGCGCACCGGCGTCGGCACGATCGTCGACATGGATTCGCTCGAGATCGAGGTGGACGTCAACGAGTCCTACATCAATCGGGTGCGCGCCGGCGCGCCGGCGCAGGCCGTGCTCGACGCCTACCAGGACTGGACCATCCCGGCGCGCGTCATCGCGATCATCCCGACCGCCGACCGCGGCAAGGCCACGGTCAAGGTGCGCATCGGTCTCGAACAGAAGGATCCACGCGTGTTGCCCGACATGGGCGCGCGCGTGTCTTTCATGGAAGATGCGCCGAAGGACGGCGCTGCACCGCCGGCGCCGCCCAGGGGCGTGCTCGTGCCGGCCACGGCGATCGTGCCGCGCGATGGCGGCAGCGTCGTGTTCGTGATCGACGGCGAGCGCGTGCGCGCGCAGGCGGTCGCGCCGGGACAGGCCTACGGCGAGCTGCGCCTCGTCGAGGGAATCGCCGCGTCGACGCGCGTGGTGCGCACGCCGCCGGCAGAGATGATGGATGGTGCGCGCGTCGAGGTCGGCGCGCGCTAGCAAGCCCGGAGCGCGGCGCGGCCGCGGGCCGGTGGAACATCGATCGGCGTCCGGCGTGGCATCGGGCGCAGTGCTAGGCAACCGGAGGCAGCATGGCAAACATCGTCGAGATCCGCGGCGTCAGCAAGGTCTATACGCGCGGCAAACAGAAGGTCGAGGTCCTGCACGGCGTCGACCTCGACATCGCCCGGGGCGATTTCCTTGCCCTGATGGGGCCGTCCGGCTCGGGCAAGACGACGCTGTTGAACCTGATCGGTGGCCTCGACTCGCCGAGCTCCGGGTCGATCGCGGTCGGCGGCCAGCGCATCGACAGCCTCGCCGCCGGTGCGCTGGCCAAGTGGCGCGCGGCCAACGTCGGCTTCATCTTCCAGTTCTACAACCTGCTGCCGATGTTGAGCGCGCAGAAGAATGTCGAAGTGCCGCTGCTGCTGACCAAGCTGTCGGCGGCGCAGCGCAAGCGCAATGCGGCGATCGCGCTGCAGCTGGTCGGCCTCGCCGATCGCGCCAGCCACAAGCCGAATGAACTCTCCGGTGGCCAGCAGCAGCGCGTCGCGATCGCGCGTGCGATCGTTTCCGATCCGAGCCTGCTGGTCTGCGACGAGCCGACCGGAGACCTCGACCGCCAGTCGGCCGAGGACGTGCTGACCCTGCTCCAGCAGCTCAACCGCGAGCACGGCAAGACCATCATCATGGTCACCCACGACCCGAAGGCGGCCGAGTACGCGACGCACACCCTGCATCTCGACAAGGGCTCGCTGGTCGAACAGGCCGCGGCCTGAGCGGAGGCATGCGATGAAATACTTCCACCTCGTCTGGGCTGCGCTGTTCCGGCGCAAGACGCGCACGATCTTCACCCTGCTGTCGGTGCTCGCGGCGTTCCTGCTGTTCGGCATGCTCGACGCGGTGCGCAGCGCTTTCAATGCACCGCCAAGCGCGGCCGGCGTCAACCGCCTCGTCGTCGGTTCGCGCATCTCGATCATCCAGCCGTTGCCGCAGAGCCTGCTCGCGCGCATCGAGGCGATTCCCGGCGTCGAGAAGGTCGCCTACGCGAACTGGTTCGGTGGCTACTACCAGGAGCCGAAGAACCAGCAGCTGATGTTCCAGGTCGCGGTGAGCCCGAGCTACCTCGACGTCTATCCCGAGTTCTCGCTGCCGGCAGAACAGCGTACGGCATGGGGACAGACGCGCACCGGCGCGATCGTCGGCGAGGCCGCGGCCAAGGCGCTCGGCATCAAGATCGGCGACAGGATTCCGATCAAGGGCGCGATCTTCCCGACCAAGTCCGGTGGCGACACGACCTGGACGTTCGACGTCGTCGGCATCTTCAAGGCGGCCGAGGAGAAGATGCGCGGCCTAGAGAACCAGCTGCTGTTCCGCTGGGACTACTTCGACGAAGGGCGTGCATTCGGCGACGGCACGATCGGCTGGTACATCGTGCGCGTCGATGACCCGAAGCGTTCCGAGGCGGTCGCGGCCGCGATCGATGCGCTGTCGGCCAATTCCGATCACGAGACCAAGTCGCAGACCGAGCAGGCCTTCAATCTCGCCTTCATCAAGCAGCTCGGCGACATCGGCCTGATCGTCGGCGCGATCATGGCCGCGGTGTTCTTCACCCTGATCCTGCTGACCGGCAACACGATGGCGCAGGCCGTGCGCGAACGCATTCCCGAACTCGCGGTGTTGAAGACGCTCGGCTTCTCCAATGCGAGCGTGCTCGGCCTCGTGCTCGCCGAGGCTGTGCTGCTGATCGTGATCGGTGGCGTGCTCGGGCTCGCGCTGGCCCAGGTCCTGCTGCCGGCGGTCAACGCGGGCAGCGGTGGCCGCATGAATTTCCCGCCGATCGGCGCGAACACCTGGGCGATCGGTCTCGTCCTGATGGTCGGCATCGGCATCGTCGTCGGCCTGCTGCCGGCCGTGCGCGGCATGCGCCTGCGCATCGTCGACGCGCTGGCCGGACGCTGATCGAGGAGGCACGAATGAATTTCCTGATCCAGCTGCTCGCCCTGCTCATCGTGATCGTCGCGATCGGGGTTCTGGTCGTCGTGCCCTGGCCGGTCCTCGCGGCGCTGGTGCTCGTCTTCGCCGCCTGGATGGGGCTGACCCGCAGCGGCCGCCAGGCCTGGTCGGTCACGCGCGTCGGCCTCGCCACGATCCCGCAGCGACTCGGCGCCTCGTCGGTGGTCGTCGTCGGCATCGCCGGTGTCGTCGGCGTGCTGGTCGCCCTGCTCGCGATGGGCGAGGGCTTCCGCCAGACCCTGCAGCAGACCGGCGATGCGGAAACCGTGATCGTTCTGCGCGGTGGCGCCACGGCCGAACTGAGCTCGGGCGTGTCGCGCGAGGATGCCGTACTGATCGAGCAGCAGGCCGGCATCCTCAAGGACGCGGACGGCAAGCCGATCGCGTCGCCGGAGCTTGTCGTCGTCGCCAACATCCCGAAGAAGGGCACCGGCACCGACGCCAATGTCGAGATCCGCGGCGTCGGCCGGCAGGCGTTCGCCCTGCGCCCGAACGTGAAGATCGTCGAAGGGCGTGCCTTCGAGCCCGGCCTGCGCGAACTGATCGTCGGCAAGGGCGCGCTCGCCCAGTTCGTCGGCCTCGCGCCCGGTTCGACGCTCAACCTCGCCAACCAGCAATGGACCGTGACCGGCGTGTTCGAATCGGGCGACGCGCACGAGTCCGAGGTGTGGGGTGACGTCGAGACGGTGTCGACGACCTACCGCCGCAACGGCTACCAGTCGGTCAGCGTGCGCCTGACCTCGGCCGACGCGATCGACGCGTTCAAGGCCGGTCTCGCCTCCGATCCGCGCCTGAAGGTCGATGCGAAGACCACGTCGGACTACTACAGCGCGCAATCGGAAAGCCTGACCAAGGCGATCCGCGTGATCGGCATCGTCATCGGCGTGATCATGGCGATCGGCGCGGTGTTCGGCGCGCTCAACACGATGTATGCCGCGGTAGCCACGCGCGCGCGCGAGATCGCCACGTTGCGCGCGATCGGTTTCCGCGGCGCGTCGGTCATCGTGTCGATCCTGCTCGAGACGATGTTGCTCGCCCTCGCCGGCGGCGTGCTCGGCGCGGCGATCGCCTGGTTGATCTTCAACAACTACACGGTCTCGACACTCGGCGCGAACTTCAGCCAGGTCGTGTTCTCGTTCAAGGTGTCGCCGGCGCTGGTCTGGAACGGCCTCAAGTGGGCGCTCGCGATCGGCTTCGTCGGCGGGCTCTATCCGGCCTTGCGCGCAGCGCGATTGCCGGTGACGACGGCGCTGCGCGAATCGTGAGCCTGCGGCGGCGCGCTCAGCGCGCCGCCGCCTTGCCGCGCGTCAACGTGATCAGGGCCACGCCGGCGAGGATGACCGCCATCGCGGCGACGTCGCCGGCATGCACGGCTTCGCCGCCGAGCCAGGCGCCGACCAGCACGGCGACCGGCGGATTGACGTAGGCGTAGCTCGTCGCGAGCAGTGGACGCACGTGCTCGAGCAGGTAGAGGTAGGCCGTGAACGCGATCAGCGAGCCGAACACGATCAGATAAAGCAGGGCGAGCGTGGCCTCGACGGTCGGCGCCGTCGGCAGTCGTTCGCCGGCGAGCAGGGCACCGACGGTCAGCACGCCGCCGCCACACAGCATCTGCGCGGCCGTGTTCATCGCGGCGGGCGGCATGTCGCGTCGGCGACTCCAGACCGAGCCGAACGCCCAGGCCAGCGGGGCCACGACGAGGGCGATTGCGCCGAGCGGAGCGGCATTCATGCCCTCGCCGAGGTTGAGCAGGACGATGCCGGCGAAGCCGATCGCGAGGCCGGCCCACTCCATGCGACGCGGCCATTGTCCGTACAGTCCCGCAAAGATGGCCGCGAACAGCGGCATGCCGGCCACGGCGACGGCCGCGAGCCCCGAGGCGACCGATTGCTCGGCGTAGCAGACGAGGCCGTTGCCGAGGCCGAGCAGGAGCGTGCCGGTGACGGCCGCGTTGCCCCATTGCGCTCGCGACGGGGCCGCCATGCCGCGCACGCGCAGGAATGCATAGAGCACGACGCCGGCGATCAGGAAGCGGATCGCTGCCATCGCGAACGGTGGCCAGCTTTCCAGGGCAACGCGGATCGCGAAATAGGTAGAGCCCCAGACGACGTAGACGGCCAACAGCGCCAGCGGCACGAGGATGCGCGGAGTCATCGCGGAATTCACCAACGGTCGGAGTCGGCGCGTGCTTGCGGCGACGAGGCGCGATCGTGCGCGATCACGTCGACCGCGAACAGTCCCAGTCGGGCGGTGGCGCGACGGAGCCACTCGGGCGAACGCATCGCACTCGCCCGCAGCGGAGCCGATCAGCTGCGCAATGGCGTCGCCGGCTTGTCGGTGCTTGCCCGGACGACGGTGAACTCGCCGTCGATGATGCCGGGCGGCGGGGGCGGGGTGGCCGCTCCGGCCCGCGTGGCGAGTGCGGGGCCGCGCACGGCGCGGTACAGCCAAAGGACGACGGCGCCGACGACGAGGGCGGCCAACGCGAATACGCCGAGCGCGAACACCGCAGCGATCGCCAGCACGGTCAGTACCGCGGCGACGAGGCGCGCCAGCGGCGTTCGTGCGGAAGTGCGGATGTGGATCATGGTCGTTTCCTCGGAGCGGCCGGCCTGCCAGCACGCGGCTTTCGCCGCGGTCGGCATGTGTCTACTCTTGGGCCTCGGCGTCGCCTCTGCAAGTGTCGAAGGTCGGAATGGATGGACAGCGCATACTGTGTCGCCTCGACGACGTTCCGGACGGCGGGGCGATCGCCGTGCCGGTCGACTCGGCAACGGGCGGGTTCGAACTGATCGTGCTGCGGGCAGGCCGGCGCGTGTTTGCCTATCACAACGAGTGTCCACATGCGGGTCGCGCTCTCGACTACGTACCCGGGCGATTCCTCGTCAAGGACGGCCGCATCACCTGCGCGGCGCACGGCGCGACCTTCGCCGTCGACACCGGCGCCTGCGTGGGTGGACCCTGTCGCAACGGCCTGCTCGCCGTGCCGGTGAGCGTCCTCGCCGACGACGCCGTGGCGGTTGTCGGCGTGCCCTGAGTGTCTGCGCGCGGTGGATGGCGTATCGTCGACGGCCCTGCAACGCGGTGCCTGATCGTGCCGAATGCCTTCCTGTCGCGCCTGCTCGCGCTGGCCTTGCTCGGCGCATCGCTGCCGCTCGCCGGACAGGAGCTCGACCGCCTGGATTTCGAGGTCACGGTCGAGACACCGGCCGACTTCCGCGACCAGGCCGGCCGAGTGCGCGCCTCGCTCGCCCCCGACGGACGCCATGCCACGGCGAACGACGCCGAGCGGGGTCGCATCGAGGCCTTGCTCCTGCGCATCGAGGCCATATTCGACGCACGCGGCAGCGGCCAGGCCTTGAGCGAAGGCGACCGCCTGCAGGTGCTCAACGCCCAGGAGGAAATCAACGCGATCCTTGCCCGTCGCGACGGCGACCGCCTCGTCTGCGAATTCGTCATGCGGACCGGCAGCCACCGCCGCGGCAAGGAATGCCTGACCGTGCGCGAGCGCGAGGCGCGTCGCGCGGCCGAGCAGCAGGCGTTGCGCGAAATCGAGCGCGGTCGCTCGGTGCGAGGGGACGGCAGCTGAGCCGCGCGTTGCGTGATTCATCACGATGCGCGACGTACGAAGTCTGTCGTTGACAGGGCAGGCGATATCACCTTAGGCTGCGTGGCCAGTTCCCGTCGCCGGGGTGACGGGTGCATGCGGTCAGTTCGCGGCGGATCTGCGATTCGACGATGCGGGGCCCCGGATGGGCCATTCGCTTTTCAACCTTCCATCAGACGGAGTTCCACCATGCAGAACAAGGCACTTTCCATCCTCCTTCTCGTCCTGGCGTGGGCGCCGCTGTCGGTTCACGCCGCCACCAAGGATCCGTTTGCCCTGACCGCGACCAGCGCGGCCGAATTTCGCGCGCAGGCGGACCAATTGCGACTCGACATGGGCGCGGGAGGCAAGTACGCACACCTCTCGGCCGAGGATCGCGCCAAGGTCGGCAAGCAGCTGGACATCCTCCAGTCGCTCTACGACGCACGTGAACAGCGCAAGAGCTTCACCGGTGCCGATGAGGTCCGCCTCGTCAATGCGACCGAAGAGATCAACGGTACCCTCGTTGGCGATGCGGACGATCGCATGGTTTGCGAGCAGGTCCGCAAGCTCGGCAGCAATCGCACCCAGAAGCTTTGCATGACGGTTGGCGAACGTCGAGCCGCGCGCGAAGAGTCGAAGAAGAACCTCGGCGATCGTCAGATGGGCAAGGCCACGTATTGAGGCATGGCCGATGCAGCAAGAGCGGTCCCGGCATGCCGAGGCATTGCCGGGAGTGCGGGGGAGCGTCCGATGCGGCATGAGACACGAGAGATTCCCAAGCCGACCGAGGCTGAACTCGGCATCCTCAATGCCTTGTGGGAACGCGGACCGTGCACGGTCCGCGACGTCCACGAGGCGCTTTATCGCGACGATGGCACCGGGTACACGACCGCGCTGAAGATGCTGCAGATCATGCACGCCAAGGGCCTCGTCGAACGTGACGACTCCCAGCGGGCGCATGTCTACCGCCCGGCGATCAGCAAGGAGTCGACCCAGAGGCGCTTCCTCAGCGACATCGTCCAGCGCGTGTTCGACGGCTCGCCGTCGCAACTCGTGCTGCAGGCGCTCGGTGGCCGGCCGCAGGCGAGCCGGGCCGAACTCGACGAGATCCGCGCGCTGCTCGATCGCATCGAATCGGGGATCGTGCCGTGAGCGCGCCCGGCCTGCCGGCATGGGTCGACCTCCTCGGCTGGAGCCTCGTGCACCTGCTCTGGCAGGGTGCCCTGGTCGGCGTGGCGTTTGCCGCAATGCGCGCGCTCGTGCCGAGGGAGCAGGCCGGCCAGCGTTACGCGATCGGCCTCGGTGCGCTCGGCGTACTCGCGGCGGCGCCGGTCGTGACGTTCTGCAGTCTCGCCTCGTCGGTCGAAACCATCAGCCTGATCGCCCCGCCCGCCGTCGCGGGCGCGAGCACCGCCGTCGCAGCGGAATCCGTTGCGGGTTCGATCGAGAGCGGGGTCAGCGTGCTGCCCTGGCTCGTCGCGGCGTGGCTTTGCGGCGTTGCCCTGATGGCGGCGCGCGCGTTCGGCCAATGGCGCGGCCTCGAACGCATCGCCACGCAGCTGGCCTGGCGCCAGGCCGATCTCGACGACATGCTCGCGCGCGTGGCCGAGCGCTTCGGCGGGATCGCGCGCGTGCGCGTGTTGGTCTCGCGCCACATCGACACGCCGACCCTGATCGGCTGGATGCGTCCCGCGATCCTGCTGCCGGCCGCGGTCGCGCTCGGCTTCCCGCGCCATCAGGTCGAACTGATCCTGGCCCACGAACTCGGTCACCTGCGCCGCTACGACCATCTCGTCAACCTCGCCCAGGCCGTCGTCGAGACGCTGCTGTTCTACCACCCGGTCGTGCACTGGATCTCGCGCGAGGTGCGGCACGAGCGCGAGGTCTGCTGCGACCAGTTCGTCCTGCGCCTGACCCGCGGCGAGCCGCGCGAATACGCGCGCACGCTCGCCGCGCTCGAGGACCTGCGCCAGTTGCCGCCGCAGCTAGCGCTCGCCGCGTCGGGTGGATTCCTGCTCGATCGCGTGCGCCGCATCCTCGCGCCGGCGCAGGCCCCAGCGCGTGCCGGCGGCACGCGCGCGCGTTGGCTG
>JAFLDX010000143.1 GCA_017302215.1 Lysobacterales bacterium | reverse complement strand
GCCGCGGTGCGCGGCGTTGAAGCGCGCGAACTCGTGCTCCGGCAAGTCGGCGGCGCGCGCGGCGACGCGCAGGTCGATGCGCGCGTCGAACGGCTGGATGACCAAGGGGTCGCCGGGTCGTGGCAGCGGCAGTTCGACCGCAAAGCGCTCCGGGTTCGAGACGATGCAGGCGAGGGCGAGCATGCGCGCGAGATGGTCGTGCGTGATCCGGTTGAGCTCGAGTCGAGCGAGCGCCCCGGCATCGAGGCCGGCGGCGTCGCGTCCCGCCAGTTGGCGCTTGAGGCGAAACTCGCCTGCGTTGAACGCCATCGTCGCGACGCGCCAGTCGCCGAACTCGCGGTCGTAACGTTCGATGAGGTCGAGCGCGACACGGGTCGAATCGATCGCGTCCAGGCGGCCGTCGTAGTCGGCGTCGATGAGCAGTCCGCGATCGCGCGCGGTTGCCGGCATCAACTGCCACATGCCGGCCGGCAGGTTTCCTTTCGACGGCAAGGGCCTGTAGCGGCTCTCGACGTAGGGCAACAGGGCGAATTCGCCGGGCAGTCCGCGACGTTCGATCTCGTCGAGGACGAGCAGCAGGAATGGCATTGCCGGCTGCCAGCTTTCCGCGAAGCGCTGCGGCGCTCGCGTGTACTGGCGGGCCCAGCGCTCGACCTCGCTGCTGTAGCCGCAGCCATCAAGCACGAAACGGGCACGCATGCGCTGCCATGGCGTGGAATCCGGCGCATCGGCGACGGTGTCTGCGGGCGCGGGTGCGCTCGGCGTTGCCTGTGCCGCGATCGGTGCCGCGGGTGCCGCTGCCGATGCCGACTCGATCGGCGCTGGCCGTCGTGGCGCGGCCGTGCAGCCCGCCAGCAGCAGGCCGGCGACGAGGGCGAGGCCGTGCAATATCCGTCGCGTCATGCGCGGAACGCGTCCTTCATCGCGCGCAGTGCGCCGAAGCGTGCCGCGCGGTCGGCGCCGGTCGGCCCGGTCGCGCCGAGACGCGCGGCGACGGCCGGTTGGTCGGTGCGCAGGAACGGATTGCAGGCCAGTTCACTTGCGAGCGTCGTCGGCACGGTCGGTTCGCCGCGATCGCGCTGGCGGATTGCGTCGGCGTGGCGTTCGCGCAGAGCGGCGTTGTCCGGTTCGATCGTCAGGGCGAACCGGCAGTTGGACAGCGTGTATTCGTGACCACAGCAGATGCGCGTGGCGTCGGGCAGGGTGCGCAGGCGATCCAGCGAAGCGAGCATCTGCGCGGGCGTGCCCTCGAACAGGCGGCCACAGCCGATACTGAACAAGGTGTCACCGCAGAACAGCAGTCCGTGGCCGTGATAGGCGACATGGCTGCGCGTATGCCCCGGCACCGCGATGACCTCGAAGCGGCATGCGGGCCGGTCGATGGCGATGCGATCGCCATCGCCGACTTGCTGCGTGACGGCGGCGATGCGCTCGTCCTGCGGCGCGAACACCGTGATGCCCGGTGTGCCCTTAACGAGCACCTCGACACCGCCCACGTGGTCCGCATGGTGGTGGGTCAGCAAGATCGCGCGCAGCTGCCATCCTTGCGCGCGCAGTGCCGCCGTGACCGGCGCCGCGTCGCCCGGATCGACCGCGATCGCGTCGCCGTGCGCGTCGGCGAGCAACCAGACGTAGTTGTCCGCGAGCGCGGACACGGGCAGCAGGCGCAGGGCATCCATCGGCCGGACTATAGCCGCGCATCCGCACCAGGCAAGGGTGCCCGCCACAGGATCGATCGAGCATGCCCGAGAGTCACCGTCGTTGGCGTTGTGGAAGCGATCCACGCATCGCTAAACTGACGGCTTCGTTCGGCTTGTCGCCGACATCCTGCCGCCAGGTGCCCCGAGTGCAACTCGCGCCCGATTCGGTGTTCGCGCTCGCGCCGCTGCAACGCCTTCTCGATGACGAATGGTCGCTGGCGATGCAACGGGCCGAGCGTCTGGCCGGCGGCCCGCTGCTGTCGATCGCACCGTGCGTCTCGGCGTCGCGCTCGCTGCCGGCGTCGCGCCCCGGTTCGTGCAGCCTGCATGTTGCCGGGAACGCGCTCTCTGGTGCCGCATCGTGCGGGCCGGCGCAGCTGCCGTGGCCGGCGGCGAGCTTCGACCTCGTCATCGTGCGCCACGCGCTCGATGCCCTGCCCGCCGAATGCGGTCTCGAGGCCGAGCTCGTGCGCGTGCTGGCACCGGGCGGCCATCTGCTGCTGTCCGGCTTCAACCGGTTCAGTCCGTGGCGCCTGTGGATGGCCGGTCGTGCCGAACCGGGGCGGCCGGTTCCGCGCAGCGCCGGCATCGCGCAGGCGGCCGACGTCCTGCAGGCGCGCGGTCTCGACGTGATCGGACGCGATTTCCTCGGCGGACACTGGCCGCGGGCCGCCGCGCACGCGCATGTGCGCAGCTCGCGCTGGCAGGCGGCATGGCTGCTGTCGGCGCGTCGGCAGGCCGTGGCGATGCGCGTGATTCCGATCGCCGCGGCGAGATCGCGTGCGCAGGGCGTGGCGGCCCTCGTGCCGTCCTCCAGCGGCCGCCAGCGCGCATGAGCCGGGTCGAGGTGTTCACCGATGGCGCCTGCCTCGGCAATCCGGGCCCGGGAGGCTGGGCCGCGCTGCTGCGCCATGGCCGCAACGAACGTGAACTGTCCGGGGCCGAAGCCCACACGACCAACAACCGCATGGAGCTGATGGCCGCGATCGCCGGCCTGGAAGCCCTGCAGCGCCGCTGCGAGGTGGTGCTGACCACCGATTCGCAGTACGTCATGCGCGGTGTCGAGGAATGGATGCCGCGCTGGATCGCCAAGGGCTGGCGCACGGCTGCAGGCGATCCGGTCAAGAACCGCGATCTCTGGGAACGCCTGGCCCAGGCAGTCGCCGCGCATGCCGTGCGCTGGTCGTGGGTGCGTGGCCACGCCGGGCATGTCGAGAACGAACGCGTCGACGCGCTCGCGCGCGCCGCGGCCGAAGGCATCCGTGACGGCGCGGGAGCCGGCCCGTGAGGCAGGTCGTGATCGACACCGAGACGACCGGGCTCGATGTCGGCAAGGGGCACCGGGTCATCGAGATCGGCTGCGTCGAACTGCTCGAACGCCGCCCGAGCGGACGCACGTTCCACTGCTACCTCAATCCGGGTCGGCCGGTGGACGAGGGCGCGCGCGCGGTGCATGGCATCGGCGACGAGTTCCTCGCCGACAAGCCGCGCTTCGCCGACATCGCCGGCGAGTTCCTCGCCTTCATCGCCGACGCCGAGCTGATCGCGCACAACGCGATGTTCGACATCGGCTTCCTCGACAACGAGATCGCCCTGCACGACGCCGGCCTCGCCTCGTTGCGCGGCCATGCGCGCGTGCTCGACACGCTCCAGCTCGCGCGCGAGAAGTATCCGGGCCAGCAGAACAACCTCAATGCCTTGTGTCGGCGCCTCGGCGTGGACATCCGCCACCGCGAACTGCACGGCGCGCTGGTCGACGCGCACCTGCTCGCCGATGCCTACCTGGCGATGACGGCTGGCCAGGGCGACCTCGGGTTCGCCGCGGCCGATCCCGCCGACGCGCCCCGCCTGACGGCGGTGGTGGCGGTCGCCACGCGGTCGCATGCCCTGCGCGTCCTGCGCGCCAGCGCCGAAGAACAGGACCTGCATGCGCGTCGCCTCGACGCGATCGACGCCGCCTCGCGCGGCGCCTGTGTCTGGAGGCGCCCGGGAATGCCGTGAGCGCCGTGTGAGAACCGGCGGCGAACTGGTGCATAATCGCCGCGGGGAGTGTGCCCGAACGTGAATCCGCCAGGATAGCTACGGGGAGAGGGGCAATGAAGCGTCTGGGAACGGCCTTGCTTGCGGTCTGGCTGCTGGGATGGAGCGGCGCGGGATCGGCGGCGACGTCCGCGGTCGCGGCGATCGAGGCGCATCGGCACCTCGGCGTCGCCACCTGCTCGAACAGCGTCTGCCACGGCGCCTCGCAGCCGTTCCGCGATTCCAACGTGCTGCAGAACGAGTTCGCGATCTGGCAGGAGTTCGATCCGCATGCGCGCGCCTACCAGACGCTGGCCAGCAAGGCCTCGCAGGACATCGCGCGCAAGCTCGGCATCGGCGATCCGGCCCAGGCCAAGGTCTGCCTCGACTGCCACGCCGACTCGATTGCCTCCGATCGCCGCGGCGAACGCTTCCAGATCAGTGACGGTGTCGGCTGCGAGTCCTGCCATGGCGGTGCCGAACTCTGGCTCAACGCGCACGCCGACCGCAGCGTGACCCACGCCGACAACCTCGCCAAGGGCTTGTATCCGACCGACCAGCCGGTCGCGCGCGCACAGCTGTGCCTGTCGTGCCACATGGGCACGAAGGACCGCATGATCACGCACCGGATCATGGGCGCCGGCCATCCGCGCCTGTCGTTCGAGCTCGACACGTTCACCTGGCTGCACCCGCACTACAAGATCGGCGAGGCCTGGACGAAGCGCAAGGGCGACTGGAACGGCGTGCGCGACTGGGCCGTAGGCCAAGGCGTCGCCGCCGAAAACCTGCTCGACCTCGTCACGGACGAGAAGGCGGGTTGGCAGGGCATCTTCCCCGAACTCGTGCTGTTCGACTGCCATGCCTGCCACAAGGTCATGTCGGGCCGGAAGTGGGGGCCGCGCCAGGGCACCGGCCTCGGACCGGGCGTGGTGCGCCTCAACGATTCCAACCTGCTGATGTTCCGCCACGTGCTCGCACCGGTCGACAAGGCGGCCGCCGCGCGCCTGCTCGAACAGACGCGTGCCCTGCACAAGGCGACGACGCAAAGTCGGGATGCCACGTTCGCGGCGGCGCGCCGCCTGCGCGCGACGATCGACGAATTGCTGCCGAAGGTGGCCGCATTCGCCTACGGCCCGGACAACCTCGACGCGATCCTGGCCAGCTTGGAAGCCGACGCCAAGCGCGGCGAATACCGCGACTACGCCTCGGCCGAGCAGGTCGCGATGGCCGCACAATCCGTCGTCGTCGCCTTCGAGAACGACGGCAAGATCGACGCCGACAAGGCCACGGTCCTGCGTGCGCGCCTCGACGGACTCTACGACACCATCAAGGACGAGGACGCCTGGTCGCCGCAGCGCTTCAATTCGGCACTCTCGGCGCTGCGCGCCGTCGCGCCGTAGCGTTTCGCGAGCGAAGGAATGCGCGTTGTCGCCTCTCGCGGCCGGTAGGCCGGGCGCGTCCTCAGGCAATTTCGATGCTGGCGTGCGTTCCCGCGGGAGCGCGCGTCAGCGATTGCGCACGAGGATGACGGTGACGTTGTCGGCGCCGCCGCCATCGAGGGCGGCGAGGATGAGCTGGTCGACGCATTCCTGGGCCGATAGTTCGCTGCGTGCGAGCACCGCGGCGATCTCGGCGTCGCCGACCTCCTCGGTGAGGCCGTCGCTGCAGAGCAGGATCTGCATGCCGGGTTGAAACTCGCCGCGCACGGTCTCGACGCGCAGCGACTGCGGGTCGGTCACGCCGAGCGCCTGGGTCACGACGTTGCGATGCGGATGGCTGCGCGCCTGCTCGGCCGTGATCGCGCCCTGGTCGATCAGTTCCTGCACGTAGGAATGATCCTGCGAGATCTGCCTGAGCGCGCCGTTCCACAGGTAGACGCGGCTGTCGCCGACCCACGCAACCTCGTACTCGCGCTCGTTGACGAGGCGCATCGTCGCGATGGTCGTGCCCATCGGCAACGCCTCGCTGCGCCGGTTCGAGTGCTTGATGATCTCCTCGTCGGCGAGCTGCACGGCACGGATGAGCGAGGTGCCGTTGTGCACCTCGGCGACGAGGGTGTCGCGCGCGATGGCACTGGCGACCTCGCCATGCTCGTGTCCGCCCATGCCGTCGGCGACCAGCCAGACGCCGAGATCGGCATCGGCGTAGTAGGTGTCCTCATTGTGCTCGCGGCGCAAACCGACGTGCGTGCTGTGGCCGAATTCGATCATGCGCACTCGATCATCGGTCTGAAAGGAATGGGTCCGGATTCCGTGCCCGCGACCCGCCCCCGACGGGTGCCGCTGAACGCAGGCATCATGCCGCGAGCCTAGCGACTGGGCAAGCTGCAACGCCCCGTCGGCGATGCCGCAACGCGCCATGCGCATCCCATGCGATACGCGAAACGGCGCGGAAAAGGCTCAGCCGGATGCCGGGATCCATGCGTCCGGGGCGCACCATGATCGTGCCGAAGGTGGGACTCGAACCCACACACTGTCTCCAGTACCGGATTTTGAGTCCGGCGCGTCTACCATTCCACCACTTCGGCGTGGGGCGCGCAGTATAGCCGGAAGCCGCGGAGTGCTCGATGCGACTCAGTGCGTGCGATCGAGCGAGAGCTGGCGTTCGTCGCGGTCGTACCAGTCGCCGCCGAGCGGCTTGAACACCGAACAACACGTCATCGCGCCGCGGTAGATGTGCAGCGAGACGGCGACGCCCTCGTCGCTCGGGTTGCGGATCGTGTGGTATTCGTGCGGCGGAATCAGGCTGCCGGCGGAGCCGGGACCGGCGAGCGTCGTGCCGCGCGGCTCGAAACGGTAGCGACCACGGTCGGTCTCGACCATCTCGTACGGGGTCACCTCGATCTGGCCGTGCCAGACGCCCTCGACGCACCACATGCCGGCGTGGTCGTGGATCGCGGTGCCCTGGCCGGGTCCCCAGGTCATTGCGATGACGCTGTAGCCGAACTCGTCGCTGCGGTAGATCTCGCGCCGCGCGTAGTGGTCCGCGGCCGCCTCGAAAACGCAGTCCGGCAGGCGCACGCCGGCATCGCGGATCAGGCGGCAAAGGCTCGTGCGCAGGGCGTCGGTGATCTTTTGCGGGCAATCCATGCGCACGGCCGTGTCGATCTCGTCGACGAGGCGGCGGCAGCCGGGGAATTCGAGGGCGAGCATGGGTGCTCCCTGGAGCGGATCGGTGCGCCGATTCTAGCGCTTCGGCGGTCGTGGCACGCGCGCGCCGGTCGGTCGATCGCGATCAGGTACGCGGCCTCGCGTGCAGGAACGCGCCGATCGCGGCGCCGAAGCGCTCGATGTCGACCAGGAAGGCGTCGTGCCCCTGCGGGCTGTCGAGCGGCACGAAATCGACCTCGGCACCGCCTGCGCGCAGGCCTTCCGCGATCTCCTCCTGCTGCGAGAGCGGGAACAGGATGTCGGTGCTGACCCCGAGCACGAGGGCGCGCTCGACGTGGATGCGCGCGAGCGCGGCGCGCACGCTTCCGCCGCCGTGCTCGGCCAGGTCGAACCAGTCGCTCGCGCGCGAGAGATAAAGGTAGGCATTCGGGTCGAACGCATGGATGAAGCGGTCGGCATGGGCCTGCAGGTAGGACTCCACGGCGAACTCGGCGCCGAACGGCGCCTCGTCGCGGTCGTCGGAATCGAGGCGGATGCGCGCGAAGCGACCGACCCACTCCATTGCCGAGCGGTAGGTGATCACGCCGAGCTTGCGCGCGATGCTCATGCCGGTGACCGGATAGGCCTGGCCGTCGTAACAACCTTCGTTCCAGTTCGGATCGAGGCGGATCGCCTCGCGCTGCAGCGAGCGGATCGCGATCGCGAACGGTTGCGCCTGCGGTGCGGTCGACACGCTGATGTGGGTGGCCGCGCTGTCGGGGTGCAGGGCGAGGTAGGCGAGAGCGGTCATGCCGCCCATCGAGTTTCCGAGCAGGCAGGCGAGGCGATCGATGCCGAGGCCGTCGCGTACGAGCAGGTAGGCCGCGTGCGCGGCATCCTCGAGGGTCAGCTCGGGGAAGTCGAGGCGATACGCATCGCCGCGGGCGGGATCGATCGACGCCGGTCCGGTCGATCCCTTGCAGCTGCCGAGCGTGTTGACGCAGAGGACGAACCAGCGGTCGGTGTCGATCGGCTTGCCGGGACCGATCATCGCCTCCCACCAGCCCGGACTGGCATCGTCGGCGTTCGAGGCCGCGTGCGCGCTCGGCGAAAGGCCGGTCAGGATGAGGATCGCGTTGCCGCGATCGGCCGCGAGTTCGCCCCAGGTCTCGTAGGCCAGCACGGCGCCGGCGAGCGCGCCGCCGCGCTTCATCGCGAACGGCGAGGGCAGGGCGAAGTAGCGACGCGCGTCACCCATGCACGGACCTCAGGGCACGACGCTGTCGATGACGAGGTCGATCGGCTCGCTGCGCGAAGTCGCGACCGGCGGCGACAGCACCTGCAGGTCGCCGCTTTGCGCCATCGCGTTGCCGCTCGCGGATACGCGCGCGCCGATCACGACCTCGGGGAACATCGACAGCTTCATGGTCGGCATCATGCCCATCGAATCGTCGAGGGTGACGGTCAGCGGCAGTGCGCGTGCGCCGGCACGGTGGATCGCGAGCGGCATCGGCGGTCCGGCCGCGGCGCGCGCGAACACGAACAGGGTGGCGTTCGGGTCGAGGCGTGCGGCGAGTTTCGGATCGAGGCGGACGCGCACGATCAGGCGCGGACCGGTGCGGGTGCCGGCCACGGGTGCGCTCGTGGCCGACGCGCCGGCTTGCGTCGCGG
>JAFLDX010000142.1 GCA_017302215.1 Lysobacterales bacterium | reverse complement strand
CCTCGACGTCAGCGCCAGCGCCGAGGTTCCGGACGTCGCGACGCGCCCGCTGCGCGTGCCGCGCGTCGCCTTGCTGCACAGCTGGATCAGCACGCAGACCGAAGGCTGGTGGCGCCTCGCGCTCGACGAGCTCGGCATCGCCTACGACTACATCAGCACGCAGGATGTCGCGCGCGACGCGAAGCTGGCCTCGCGCTACGACGTGATCCTGTTCAGCCCGGTCGATGCGGGATCACCGCGCCTCATCGTCGACGGCCTGCCGATGTGGGGCAACGCGATGCCGTGGAAGACCACGACGCTGACGCCGAACCTCGGCCGCATCGACGAAACCGACGACGTCCGGCCGGGCCTCGGCGCGAGCGGCGTCGAAAACCTCAGGCGCTTCGTCGCCGACGGTGGCCTGCTCGTCACCGCCAGCGACACCGCGCAGGTCGCGATCGACATCGGCCTCGCGCCCGGCGTCGGCATCGCCAGGACCAACGGGCTTCGCCTCAACGGCACGCTCGTGCGCGCGCAACCGACCGAGTCGGTCAGCGCCGTGACCTCCGGCTACACCAAACCGTTCACGGTCTACACCGCGCACGGCCTCGCCTTCACGCTCAGCCAGCAGGTCGCCGGACGACCGCCGCTCGCCGCCGACGACCACAAGCGCCCGAGCGGCCGCGGCGGCCCCGACGACATCGACCTTCCCCAGACCGCGGGCTACGCAACGCCGCCGGAACTGCCGAGCGCGGAGCGCTGGCAGGCCCTGCCGCTCAGCGACCAGCAGCGCCGCAACAATCCGCTCGTCATTCCCGAAGCGATGCGCCCGCGCGCGCTGCTGCGCTTCGCCGATGCCGACCAGCTGTTCGTATCGGGCCTGCTCGACAACGGCGGCGAACTCGCCAAGCGCGCCGCCGTCGTCGAGGCCCGCCACGGCAAGGGCCGCGTCCTGCTGTTCGCGATCAACCCGATGTACCGCGCGGCGACCCTCGGCAGCTATCCGCTCGTGACCAACGCGATCCTCGATTTCGACGCGCACTGACGTACGCAAACGCAGCCACGGCGCGCAGGAGCGGGCTTGCTCGGCCGAGGCGTTGCGGGAAGGCGAGAGCAGCGGAGCAAGCTCCGCTCTACGCGGGTGCGCAGGTCCGCGCGCCACGAAGGCGATGCTCGCCTAGAGCCGAGCTCGCTCGGCTGAGGCGTTGCGGGAAGGCGAGAGCAGCGGAGCAAGCTCCGCTCTACGGGGGTGCGCAGGTCCGTGCGCCACGAGGGCGATGCTCGCCTAGAGCCGAGCTCGCTCGGCTGAGACGTTGCGGCAAGGCGAGAGCAGCGGAGCAAGCTCCGCTCCACGGGGGCGCGCAGGTCCGTGCGCCACGAGGGCGATGCTCGCGTAGAGCCGAGCTCGCTCGGCTGAGGCGTTGCGGGAAGGCAAAAGCAGCGGAGCAAGCTCCGCTCTACGGGGGTGCGCAGGTCCGTGCGCCACGAGGGCGATGCTCGCGTAGAGCCGAGCTCGCTCGGCTGAGGCGTTGCGGGAATGCGAGAGCAGCGGAGCAAGCTCCGCTCTACGGGGGTGCGCAGATCCGTGCGCCCCGAGGGCGATGCTCGCGTAGAGCCGAGCTCGCTCGGCTGAGGCGTTGCGGGAAGGCGAGAGCAGCGGAGCAAGCTCCGCTCTACGGGGGTGCTCAGGTCCGTGTACGCCACGAGGGCGATGCTCTCGTAGAGCCGAGCTTGCTCGGCTCGAGCGTGGAGCCATCAATCCCTGCGCATCAACGCCCGCGACGTCGCCAGCCCGATCAGCCGCGAGACGACGAGGGCGATGTACATGACGCCGGCGAACTGCTCGAGCATGACGAGTGCGCGCGCCTGCGGGCGCACCGGCATGATGTCGGACAGGCCGACGCCGGACAGCGTGCTGAAACTGAGGTAGAGCAGCTCGACCCAGCTGCGCGGCGCGGCCGCGTCGGCGTAGCCCGTGAAGCTCTGCGGGTACCAGGTCTGGCAGACCGAGTACGCGAACGCGAATGCCCACGCCAACAGGGTGAACGTGGCCCCGGCGGCGAACAGTTCGTCGCCGCTGACGCGGTGGTCGCGCAGCATGTAGGTCATCAGGCCGAACGCGGTGTAGAGGTACAGCAGGCCCTCGAGCACGTGCGCGACGGCGACGAGACCGGGTCGTTCCATGACGGCGGCCGTGATCGACAGGATCACCGACGGCAGCGCGAGCGCCCACGCGACCCAGTTGACCAGCGGGCTGCGGTTGACCACCCACAGCGCGAGCGCGAGCACGACGATGCCGAACGTGCCGAACAGGGCGCGCCCTTCAGGCGTGCCCTCCATCGCCGGATAGAGCACCACGCCGGCGAGTTGCACGGCGAGCAGCAGGGCCGACGGATGCCGCCGCGCAGTCGCCAGCCATTTCAGGATCGGTCGGATCGCCATGCCCTTGCCCATCGCAGCGACGGCGGTCATTTGACCACAGGCGCCCGCCGGCGCCATGCCGACGGTAGCCGCAATCGGGCGTGGCCAAGCCGCAGCAACGCCGGAATGCGCGGCAACGACAGCCGCCCGTGACCGTGCCGGGCCGACGCGCGGCGGCCAGACCGGGCGGGGCTTCGGCTAAGATGGCGCCCTGGCATCGCCCCGGACACCCTTCATGACCCTCAGCACGCCCCAGCGCATCGCGCTCTTCGCCGTCCTCGCCCTCGCCATGGTCGCCACGCGCTTCCACCATTTCGCCGTGCCCGACGCGTCGTGGGCCGTGTTCTTCATCGCGGGCTTCTACCTGCGCGGCTCGGCGCGCTGGGCCTTTCCGCTGCTGATGGCGCTCGCGGTCGTCGTCGACATCGTCGTGATCACCGGCCAGGGTCTCGATTTCTGGTCGCACTATTGCGTGTCGCCGGCCTACTGGATGCTGCTGCCGGCCTACGCCGCGCTGTGGTGCGGCGGTTCGTGGCTGCGCAGCCGCTACGCCGGCATCGGATTCGCCACGCTCGGTCGACTCGTGCTGGCGCTCGTGGTCGCGGCGACGCTGTGCTACCTCGTCAGCAATGGCAGTTTCTACTGGCTGAGCCCGGTCGTCGCCGAACGCAGCCTCGCCGGCTGGTTCAAGAACCTCGGCGACTGGTACCTGAGCTTCGTCGGCACCACGGTCGCCTACGTCGGCATCGCCGCGGCGATCCACGCCGTGGCCACCCTCGCGCAACCGGCCCCGGTACGCGCCGAACGCTGAACGCGTCGTGGGCAACCGTCTTTCGAAGATCTACACGCGCACCGGCGACGACGGCACGACCGGCCTCGGCGACGGCACGCGCGTCGGCAAGGATTCGGCCCGCGTCGCTGCCTACGGTGCGGTCGACGAGCTGAACAGCGCGCTCGGTGTCGTGCTCGCCTGCGAGGTTCCGGCCGACGTGCGCGAGGTGTTGACGCGCGTGCAGCACGAGCTGTTCAACCTCGGCGGCGAACTGTGCATTCCGGGCATGGCACTCGTGCACGCCGACGCGATCACGCGCCTCGAACACGAGCTCGACGGCTTCAACGAGCACCTGCCGGCGCTCAAGGATTTCATCCTGCCGGGCGGCGGCATGGCCGCGGCGCACTGCCATCTTGCGCGCACGATCTGCCGTCGCGCGGAACGCGAGATCGTCGCGCTGTCGCGCAGCGAAGCGGTGCGCGACGAGGCCATGCACTACCTCAACCGCCTGTCCGACCTGCTGTTCGTGGTCGCGCGCGTGCTCGCGCGTGCCTCGGCGCACGGCGAAGTCCTCTGGCAGCACGAGCGCGTGAGGCGCTGACCCGATGGCCCGCGTTGCACTGTGCACGCATGCGGCCTGCCTCGACCACGATACCGGCCCTGGCCATCCCGAATCGCCGGCGCGACTCGCCGCCGTCCTGCAGGCGCTCGACGGCGAGCGTTTCGAGGCCCTCGAACGCATCGAGGCGCGACCGGCCACGCGCGAACAGCTGCGTCGCGTGCACGAGGCCGGCGTCCTCGCGGAGGTGCTCGACCGCTCTCCCGCCGTCGGCCTGCGCCGCCTCGACGCCGACACGGTGATGTCGCACGGCTCGCGCGAAGCAGCCCTGCGCGCGGCCGGCGCGGTCTGCACGGCGGTCGATGCGGTCGTGGCAGGGCTCGCACAACGCGCCTTCTGCGCGGTGCGCCCGCCCGGCCATCACGCCACGCAGGGCAAGGCCATGGGTTTCTGCCTGTTCAACAACGTCGCCGTCGGCGCGGCGCACGCGCTGGCCGAACATGCTCTCGAACGTGTCGCGGTGGTCGATTTCGACGTGCACCACGGCAACGGCACGCAGGACATCTTCTGGTCCGATGCGCGCGTGCTGTATGCCTCGATCCACCAATCGCCGCTCTATCCCGGCTCCGGCACCCGCGCGGAGCACGGCGTCGGCAACATCGTCAACGCGCCGCTGCCGCCCGGCGCCGGCTCGACGGCATTCCGCAGCGCCTTCGACGAGGTCGTGCTGCCGGCGCTGGAAGCGTTCGCCCCGCAGCTCGTGCTCGTCTCGGCCGGCTTCGACGCGCATCGGCTCGATCCGCTGGCCAATCTCGAGCTCGAGGCCGGCGACTACGCCTGGATCACCGCGCGCCTCGTCGATCTCGCCGAACGCCATGCACGGGGCCGACTCGTGTCGACCCTCGAAGGCGGCTACAGCCTGACCGCGCTGCGCGAATGCGTGGCCGCGCACGTCGGCGTGCTGCTCGACGGCTGAGCGTCCCGATTCGCAACGTCCGTCGCCGACGGGCGTTTGCCGGCGGCAGCCCGATTCGGCAAGCTATCGCGTCCTCGCCGCCGGCCGCCGACCGCCCGTGATCCCCTCGATGAGCCTTCCACGCCTGCGGCGCCCGCTCGCCGTCGCGATCCTGTTCGCGCTGTGCGCGCCGGTCATGGCCGACACGAACGCAATTCCGGCCTGCCCGATCGGCACCGTGATCTGTCCGCGCCCGGCCGCCGACTGGTCGCTGTGCCCGAAGAACGACCTGCTCGACTTCTACCAGCCCGGCCTGCCGACCGACGGTGACCGCGCTGCCGCCGACACCGAGGTGACCGGCCGTCAGACCGTCTCGAGCGACGGCGAGAACTACGTGCTCGAAGGCGATGCGAGCATCCGCCAGCTCGACCAGCTGATCCGCGCCGACCGCTTCACCTATGGCCAGGCCTCGACCGCGTGGACGGCCGAAGGCAACGTGCGCTACCAGGACCGCGACCTGCTGATGTCGGCGACGACGGCGCGCGGCACGACCACGCCGTCGGCAGCCACGCTCGACGGCGTGCGCTACCAGCTGCTGTCGGCGCGCGGCAACGGTCGCGCCGCGGTCGCGGTGCTCAAGGACGACGATCACGCCGAGCTGACCGACACGAGCTTCAGCACGTGTCCGCTCGACACGCCGGGCTGGGAATTCCGCGCGCGCGAGATGCAGCTCGACCAGGCCGAGGGTGTCGGCGTGGCGCGCGACCTCAGCTTCCGCGTCGGCGACGTGCCGGTGTTCTGGCTGCCGTACGCGACGTTCCCGCTCGACGACCGCCGCAAGAGCGGTTTCCTGTTCCCCGAGTTCGGCTATTCGAGCGAGCGCGGCTTCGACCTGACCGTGCCGTATTACCTCAACCTCGCGCCGAACTATGACCTGACCCTGACCCCGCGCCTGATGACCCAGCGCGGGCTCATGCTCGGCGGCGAGTTCCGCTACCTGACCGACTCGAGCCGCGGCGACATCGAGGTGCAGTGGCTGCCCGACGACCGCGGCGGCGAGGGCGGCAGCCGCAGCCTGTTCCACTGGGACAACCGTTCGAGCTTCAGCCCGAACTGGGGCGCGGTGATCGACGTCAACCACGCCTCCGACGACCGCTGGTTCGAGGACTTCGGCCGCAGCCTCAACATCGCGGCCACGAGCCTGCTGCCGTCGAGTGCCTACCTCGTCGGCAACGGCACGTGGTGGAACGCCCAGGTCGGCGGCGACGAGTACCAGGTCACCGACCCGACGCTCGTGCCATCCGCCGAGCCGTACCGACGACTGCCACGCCTGACCTTCAACGCCGATCACGCGTTGGTCGGCGGGCTCGACGGTGGCCTCAAGTCCGAGTTCGTCGCCTTCAGCAAGGACGATGCGGTCGAGGGCCGCCGTCTGGATCTGTATCCGTACCTCGCCTATCCGATCGAGGCCGCGGCGTACTTCGTGCGTCCCGAGGTCGGCTACCGCTACACGCGCTACGACATCGACCGCGACGACGACACGCGCCCGGACCGCGGCGTGCCGATCGCGAGCCTCGATGCGGGCCTGCGCTTCGAGCGCGCGCTGTCGCTCGCCGGCGACGACTACACGCAGACCCTCGAACCGCGCCTTTACTACCTGCGCGTGCCGTACCGCGACCAGGACAACCTGCCGCTGTTCGACACCCAGGAAACGCCCTTCAGCTTCGGCCAGCTGTTCCGCACGAACCGCTTCGTCGGCGCCGACCGCCAGATGGACGCGAACAACCTGACCGTCGCGCTGACCTCGCGCCTGCTCGACGACTCCGGCGACGACGTCGTCTCGGCCAGCATCGGCCAGATCCGTTACTTCGACGAGCAGCGCGTGCAGCTGCCGGGCCGGCCGGCCACCGATTACTCGGGCTCGGCCTATGTCGCCGAGCTCGGCGTGCGCCTCGACGACCGCTGGCGCGCAACGTTCGCCAACCAGTGGAACCCGAACACCGACCGCACCGACCTGTCCTCGATCGGCGTGCAGAACCGCTTCGGCCGCGATGGCGTGTTCAACCTGTCGTACCGCTTCCGCCGCGATTTCCTCGAGTACGTCGACGGCTCGGTGCTCGTGCCGGTCAGCGGCGCCTGGCGCCTCGTCGCGCGCTGGAACTATTCGCTGCGCGACGACACCACGCTCGAGGCCTTCGCCGGCCTCGAGCACGACAGCTGCTGCGTCGCCTGGCGCGTGCTCGGCCGCCGCTACGTGCACAACATCGAGGGTGACGCCACCAACGCGCTGTACTTCGAGGTCGAGTTCAAGGGGGTCGGCTCGATCGGCCAGAAGACCGGCGATTTCCTGCGCCGTGCTATCCTCGGCTACCAGTGACCGCGGTCGCCACGCGCGACCGCCAGCGCACGCGGCAGCCGTCGCGCGCCGGGAAATTTAACGCCGCAGGCGCTGCCCGCCCTTAGAATCCGCCGTCCCCGAACGCGTCCCCGGAATCCCGCCGCGCATGAACAAGCCGTCCGTCCTCGCCGCTCTCGCCCTGCTGTTCGCGTTGCCCTCGGCACACGCGCAGCTCATGCAGACCGAACCGCTCGACGGCATCGTCGCCGTGCTCGACGAGGACGTCATCCTGCGCAGCGAGCTCGATCGCGCGGTCAACACGGTCACCGCGCAGTACGCGCGCAATCCGCAGCAGTTGCCGCCGCGCGCGGAGCTCGAACGCCAGGTGCTCGATCGGCTCATCATGGTCAAGCTGCAGGTTGCGCGCGCCGACAGCACCGGCGTCAAGCTGTCCGACGCCGAAGTCGACCAGACCATCGCGCAGATCGCGCAGCAGAACCGGCTCGACGTCGGCCAGTTGCGCCAGGCCGTGCAGCAGCAAGGCATTTCGTGGGATGCGTTCCGCAAGAACGTGCACGACGAGACGCTCGTGCAGCGCCTGCGCCAGCGCGTCGTGCAGAGCCGCGTCCAGGTCAGCGACACCGAGGTCGACCTGCTGCTCAAGAACGGCGGCGCCGCCAGCGGCGAACTGCGTCTCGGCCACATCCTCGTCACCGTGCCGGACGGCGCTACGCCGGAAGAAATCGCGACCGCTTCGGCCAAGGCCGACGACGTGAGCCGCCAGATCGCCGGAGGCCTCGACTTCAATGCCGCCGCGATCCGCTACTCCGACGCGCAGAACGCGCTCGATGGCGGCGACCTCGGCTGGCGCAGCGCGAGCGAACTGCCGCCGGCCTTCGTCGACGTTGCCGAGAAACTCGCCGAAGGCCAGACCGCGCCGCCGGTGCGCGGCCCGAATGGCTTCCACATCATCAAGCTGATCGGCAAGCGCGGCTCGTCGCAGCAGCTCGTCACCGAGTACCACGCGCGCCACATCCTCGTGAAGACCAGCGAGATCGTCTCGAGCGACCAGGCGCGACGCAAGATCGACGCACTGCGTGCGCGCATCGCCGGCGGCGAGGATTTCGCCAAGGTCGCCAAGGAAGCCTCCGACGACGGCCCGACCGCGAACATCGGCGGCGATCTCGGCTGGTTCCCGATCAACGGCTACGGCACGCGCGTCGCCGAGGCGATCCAGTCGGTCAGTGACGGCGGCCTCAGCGAGCCGTTCGAGACCGAGGTCGGCTGGCATCTTCTGCAGCGTCTCGCCACGCGCACCGAAGACCGCACCGAGCAGGCCGAGCGCGACAAGGCACGGCAGACGCTCGGCTCGCGCAAGGCCGACGAGGAGTATGAAGGATTCCTGCGCCAGATCCGCTCGGAAGCCTACATCGACATCCGCCTGCCGGGCGCCAGCGGCGCCGGCTGACGGTGGACCCGCGCGCGCGCCGGCCGCGCATCGCGATGACCGCGGGCGAACCG
>JAFLDX010000141.1 GCA_017302215.1 Lysobacterales bacterium | reverse complement strand
CGCGTCGCGGTCTGCCAGCCCGTGCCGCTGTCCGCGGGCGCCGGTGCGACGGTCGGTCCGCGTGCCGCCGGTGCCGCCAGTTCGAGCCGCATCGTGCGGTGGGCGATGCCGCATTCGTCGTACTCGTCACCGTAGGCACTGAATCCGGCCCGCGCGTAGAACGGGATCGCGTGCACCTGCGCATGCAGTTCGACCGCCGGCAGGTGCCGCTCGCGCGCACGTTCGAGCAGCGTACGCAGGATCGCCTCGCCGACGCCGCGGCCGCGCCAGTCGCGCAGCACGGCCATGCGCCCGATCGTGTCCATCGGGGTCAGCCGACCGGTTCCGATCGGGCGGCCGTGCGGGTCGCGCGCGATGACGTGGTACGAGCGCGCGTCGTGCTCGTCCCATTCCTCGTCCTCGGGCACGGCCTGTTCGACCACGAACACTTCGGTGCGCACGGCGCGCAGGTCGGCGAAGTCGGCGCTCCAGCTCGCCGGTTCGACGCGGAAATCGTCAGGGATCATCGTTTCCTCCGTGCGCGCACGATCGCGAGATGGCCGGCATTGACGAGGTCGAGCAGCAACGCGCGCGCCGCGTCGTCGAAAGCGAGGATTTCCGCGGCATCGAGCGGCGGCGTCTTGCACAGGCGCTCGGCCAGCCCACGCTCGCAAGGATGCGCCTCGCCGGCCACGTGCAGTTCGGCCGCGCCGCGGGGCAGGGCAGTCCAGGCCATGCGCGACCACGGATTGCGCACGAGGCCGTCACCGCCAGCGAGGCCGCGCGCGAACGCGGCCGCCGTCAGTCGTGGCGAGCGCGGCACGGCCTCGTTGGCCGCGCGGTAGCGCGTGATGAAGGAACCGAACCAACGCCGAAGGAATGACGAATCCGCCGCCAACGCAGTCATCATGTCCAATCGAATCTTTTCCAGCACCTCGCCCGAAATCTCCCCCGCCCGCTGCGCAGGCCTGATCCCCGCATCCCCGTACCGCCGCGACTCCGGCAACGACTCCGCCACGCTGGCGGCAAAGTCCGCGACCAGTTCGCCAAGCGCCGGCGCACGCATGCCGACCGAGAACGTCAGGCAGGCGCCGTAGGCGATACCGTGGTGCGGCACGCCGGGTGGCAGGTAGAGCAGGTCGCCCGCTTCGAGCAGCCAGTCGCGGGTCGGCGTGAACTCGCGCAGCAGCTTCAGTTCGACATCGTCGCGGAACGCGGTCGGTGCATCCGCGCGATCGTCGATGCGCCAGCGCCGGCGGCCGAAGCCCTGGATCAGGAACACGTCGTACTGGTCGACATGCGCGCCGACCGAGCCGCCGTCGACGGCGTAGCTGACCATGATGTCGTCGATGCGCCACGACGGCAGGAAGTCGAAGCGCGCGAGCAGGGCCGCCACGTCGCCGTCCCACTTGTCGACGTCCTGCACGAGCAGGGTCCAGTGCGTTTCCGGCAGCGACGCGAACACGGACTCGTCGAACGGACCGGTGCGCACGTTCCAGCGGTCGTGCGCAGGGTCATGCACGATCAGGCGCGACAGCGCGGCGTCCTCGCAGGCGAGCCCGGCCAGATCTTCCGGCGTCAGCGGGGCCGCGATGCCCGCGAACGCGCCGCGCACGAGCAGCGGCCGCTGCTGCCACACCTCGCGCAGGAAGCGCGCCGGCGGCATGCCGAGCGGTTGGCCGGGGCGGGCTTGGACTTCGATGGGGAGTGGCTCAGGCATCGTCGATCTCTGCTGCGCGTTGTCGTGCAACGACACCGCGGGCCAGGCGCACGTCGGGACAGGCCAGGATCTCCGCCGACGGTTGCAGCCTCGCGCGCAGCCGATCGATCGCGAAGTGGAAGCCTTTTGGCAGCTCCTTGCGCGAGAACGGTGTCTCGAGCATGCGCAGGGCGACGTCGAACGCACGCAGGCCATCGTGCGCGAACCGCACCCAGGCTTCGAACTTGCGCAGGTTCATCGAGGCCACGAGGCTGCGGTTGGTATTGCGCTGGACCGAGAAGGGCTGCGCGAGCGCGTCCAGTTCGGCCTGTGCAAGCGGCGAATCGAGGCCGCAAACCCGGAACAGGGCGGCCGTCTGCTCCCCGGCCATGACGTGCAGGCGACGCAGGTCGGCCGCGCGCGCCGGCAGCACGAGGATCATGCCGGTGGCGGCGTTCATCAAGACGGCGAACGGCGCGCGATCGATGAAGTCGATGTCGGCGCTCCACGGACCGAGCGGATTGCCCTCACCGGGTGGATCGGACTCGGAGACCGGCTGGCGCAGGCGCTTGAGCAGCTTGGCCGAGCAATACAGGACGGTCATCGCGACTTCGCCTCGCGTCGCCGCGCCTTCGGCTTTTCGTCTGGAAGCAGCGAAGTGAGCGTCCGGTAGTCGGTGTTCGGGTCGTAGGCGGCATCGAGATCGACCCCGGCGCTCTTGTGTTCGGCCAGCATGACGCCGGGCCAGAACACGTCGATGCGACCGTGCGTGCTGCCGGTGAACCGCTTCGCCTTCTGCTCGAACACGGCGACCCGCCGGCGGTTCACCCCGAACACGCTGAAGAACTCGTTCCAGAACGACTGCGCTTCGGCGCGTTCCGAGGTCTCGTCCGCCCACTCGCGCGCGAAGGCGCGTGCGCGGTCGCGGATCTCGTTGAGGCTCAGCGGCATGAGTGAGTTCTCACAATGGCTGCGCTCCTTCGCCGAGGATGTCGAGGTATTCGCGGTAGGCGAACACGCGATGGCGTTGCTGGCCGGTAAGCTCGTTGACGATGTCGAGTTCCTGCAGGGTGCGCACGGCCGCGCGGATCGTCGGCGGCGTCAGTGCGATCCGCGGGGCGACCTGGGGAACGGAAAGGGCGACCCGTCGCGCGAATTCGTCGAACACGAGGCCGACGTTGCCGGCGCGCGCGCCGAGCGTGGCGATGCGCGCGCGGTCCCGCGCGAGCAGGTTGAGCAGTCGTTGGGCGGTGTCGACCGCCTGGTTCGCGGTCTCGGCGACGCCATCGAGGAAATAGCCGAGCCAGCCCTCCCAGTCACCGCGCACGCGTACGCTGTCGAGTCGCTCATAAAATTCCGCGCGTCGCTGCTTGAAGTAGAGGCTGAGGTAGAGGCTCGGTTCGCGCAGAACGCCTTCGTTGCAGAGGATCAGAGCGATCAGCAGGCGGCCAAGGCGGCCGTTGCCGTCGCTGAATGGGTGGATGGTTTCGAACTGCACGTGCGCGAGGGCGGCCTTGACCAGCGGCGGCACCGAGGTGTCATGCAGGAAGTGCTCGAAGGCCGCGAGAAGCGTATCGAGTGCTTCCGGAGGCGGTGGCACGAAGGTCGCCACGGCGGGTGAAGCGCCCCCGACCCACACCTGTCCGCTGCGGAAACGGCCGGGCTGCCTGTTCGCGCCGCGACTGCCTTGCAGGAGCAGCGCATGCATCTCGCACAAGAGGCGCAGCGACAACGGGAAGTCGTCGTCGCGCAGGCGTCGCAGGCCGTGGTCCATGGCGGCCACGTAGTTGGAGACTTCCTCGACGTCGTCGAGCGGCACCCCCGGTGCGGCATCGAGTTCGTGGAGCAGCAGGTCGGACAGCGAGGACTGTGTTCCTTCGATCTGCGACGAAAGCAGGGCTTCCTTGCGCACGTACTGATGGAGGAACAACTGCGGGTCGGGGAGCATCAGGGTGATGCCGTCGAGTCGCCCCAGAGCCTGGTCGGCACGTTCCTTTCGCGCAACGAGGTCGGCTTGCGCGAAGTCGACAGGGGGCTGTGGCGGAAGCGGGTCGGGAACGAAGGCCTTATAGCGGCTGCCGGCCAGGGAACCGGGCTGGTGATGTCCTGTGGTGCGGATCGGCATGGGCTTTTCCTTGTTGCCCGTTTCGGTTCGTCCTAGGAAAAAATACAACCTATAATTTCCCTTATCAAGCCGAATTGGCCAAACAAGGGAAGAAATCTTTCACTATGCGCCGCGCGCGAGCACCTCGGCCAGCCCGGTGTAGGTCGCCGGGGTCAGCTCGAGCAGGCGCTGCCTGTCGGCGGCGGGCAGGTCGAGGGTTTCGATGAAGGCGCGCATCGACTCGCGCGTGATGCCGTGGCCGCGCGTGAGCGCCTTGAGCTGCTCGTACGGATTCGGCAGGCCGTGCCGGCGCATGACGGTCTGCACGGCTTCGGCGAGCACTTCCCAGCTCGCGTCGAGATCGGCGGCGAGGCGCGCCGGGTCGACCTGCAGCTTGCCGATGCCCTTGGCCAGCGAGTCGAGCGCGACCTGGGTGTGGCCGAACGCGGTGCCGAGCGCGCGCAGCACGGTCGAGTCGGTCAGGTCGCGCTGCCAGCGGCTGATCGGCAGCTTCGCGCTGAAATGCTCGAACAGCGCGTTGGCGAGGCCGAGGTTGCCCTCGGCGTTCTCGAAGTCGATCGGGTTGACCTTGTGCGGCATGGTTGACGAGCCGACTTCGCCTTCCTTCAGCGCCTGGCGGAAATAGCCGAGCGAGACGTAGCCCCAGATGTCGCGCGCGAAATCGACGAGGATCGTGTTGAGGCGACGCACGGCGTCGCCGATCTCGGCGATGCAATCGTGCGGCTCGATCTGGGTCGTGTACGGGTTGAAGGCGAGGCCGAGGCTTTCGACGAAGCGCTTCGCGAAGGCCGGCCAGTCGACCCCGGGGTAGCTGATCGCGTGCGCATTGTAGTTGCCGACCGCGCCGTTGATCTTGCCGCTCAGCTCGACGCCTGCGACCTGCGCGCGCTGGCGCTCGAGGCGCGCGACGACGTTGGCGATCTCCTTGCCGAGCGTGGTCGGCGAGGCGGTCTGGCCGTGCGTGCGCGAGAGCATCGGCTGCGCGGCCTGGGCGTGCGCGAGCGCGCGCAGGGTGGCGACGAGGCGATCGATCGCCGGCAGCAGGATGCCGTCGCGCGCATCGCGCAGCATCAACGCGTAGGCGAGGTTGTTGATGTCCTCGCTCGTGCAGGCGAAGTGCACGAACTCCTTCACGCGGCCTAGCTCGGCGTGCGTGCCGATGCGCTCCTTGATGAAGTACTCGACGGCCTTGACGTCGTGGTTGGTCTCGCGCTCGATCGCCTTGATGCGTTCGCCGTCGGCCAGGCCGAAACCGGATGCGATCGCGTCGAGCGTCGCCGCGGCGTCGGCCGAGAGCGGCGGCACTTCGGCGATGCCGGGATGCGCGGCCAGCGCGGCCAGCCAGCGCAGCTCGACGAACACGCGCCGCTGCATCAGCCCGAATTCGCTGAACACCGGGCGCAGTGCTTCGACCTTTGACGCATAGCGGCCGTCGAGCGGGGAAAGGGCGAGCAGCGGGTCGGTCATGGCGTGGTCGCTTCGTCGGGATGCGCAACGGGGTCGGGAATGACGGTGATCGCCTGCGCCCTGGCACCGCTCATCGCGCGCACGACGAGGGTGAAGCCGTCGAAGGCGAGCGTCTCGCCTTCGGTCGGCAGGCGTTCGAGGCGATGGATGATCAGGCCACCGACCGAGTTGACCTCGTCCGGGGCATCGATCTCGCGCTGGAGCAGGCGTTCGAGGCGGTAGATCGACAGGCTGCCCGGGATCGTGAACGAGCCGTCGGCGGCGTGCGCGAGGGCCGATGCCGGGGTGCGGCGATGATCGTCCTCGATGTCGCCGACGATGACCTCGACGAGATCCTCGAGCGTGAAGAAGCCGACCACGCGGCCGGACTCCTCGGTCACGAGCGCCATGTGCGTGTTGCCGGCGCGGAAGCGCTTGAGCACGTCGAGCAGCGGCGTGTCGAGAGAGACGATGATGCCCGGACGCAGCAGCGCAGGCAGGTCGATCACCTTGCCGTCGTCGATCGCCGCGAGCAGGACGTCCTTGACGTGCAGGATGCCGCGCGCGGTGTCGCCGTCGGCGTCGAACCACGGATAGCGGCTGTACTGCGTGCGGCGTACCTCGGCGATGACGTCGTCGACATCCTGGCCGTCGTGCAGCGAGGCAAGCTGGTCGCGTGTGCGCAGCAGGTCGCCGGCGACGAGCTCCGGCAGGTCGAGCGCGTGGCTCATCATCTCGAAGGTTTCGCCGGAATCGCGTGTGGCGCGATTGGCGTGCAGGATCAGCTTGAGCTCGTCGCGTGAGTAGTGGTGCTCGTGCCCGTCGATCTTGTCGAGGCCGAAGATGCGCAGCATCCAGTTCGCGCTGGTGTTGAGCAGCCAGATCGCCGGATACATGATCCAGTAGAAGACGTAGAGCGGCGTCGCCGTCCACAGCGACATGCGCTCGGGGCGCCGGATCGCCATCGATTTCGGCGCGAGTTCGCCGAGCACGATGTGCAGGAACGAGATGACCGTGAACGCGAACAGGAACGAGACGAGATCGACCATCTCGGGCTCGAGGCCGCCGATGCCGGTCAACACCGGCTGGAGCAGATGGGCGAATGCCGGCTTGCCGATCCAGCCGAGGCCGAGCGAGGCGAGGGTGATGCCGAGCTGGCAGGCCGAGAGGTAGGCGTCGAGGTGCGCGTGGACGCCGAGCAGGATGCGACCCTGCCAGCCGCGGCCCTCGGCGAGGCCGACCGCCTGCGTGTAGCGCAGCTTGACGAGGGCGAACTCGGCCGCGACGAAGAAGCCGTTGAGCAGGACCAGCAGGAACGCGGCGGCGATATAAAAGGCGTTGACGAGCATCGCTCGGCAGGGCGGCGGCGGGTCGAACAGTCTATCAGCCCCGACCGCGACGCAGCGCCGCGGCCGGCGGCGCCGCGGCGAACGCGGAGCCGCCGGCCGTATACTGGGAGACCCCCGACTCCCTCTTTCCGCAGGACCTGCCTCCAATGAGCGATTTCCGCATCGAACGCGACAGCATGGGCGAACTGAAGGTCCCGGCCGACGCGCTGTACGGCGCCCAGACCCAGCGTGCCGTCGACAACTTCCCGATCTCGGGGCTGCGCATGCCGCGCGAGTTCATCCGCGCGCTCGGCCTGATCAAGTCGGCGGCCGCGCAGGCCAATGCGGACCTCGGGCACCTGAAGAAGGCGCCGGCGAAGGCGATCCGCAAGGCCGCCGAGCGCGTCGCCCGCGGCGAGTTCGATGCGCATTTCCCGATCGACGTGTTCCAGACCGGCTCGGGCACTTCGTCGAACATGAACGCGAACGAGGTCATCGCGCACGTCGCCGCGGCGGCCGGCACGAAGGTCCATCCGAACGACGACGTCAACAATGGCCAGTCGTCCAACGACGTCATCCCGACCGCGATCCAGGTCAGCGCGGTGCTGGTCGCGAGCGAGCAGCTCCTGCCGGCCCTCGCGCATCTGAAGGCCACGCTCGACAAGCGCGCGAAGGAGCTGCGCAAGGTGGCCAAGACCGGCCGCACGCACCTGATGGACGCGATGCCGGTCACCTTCGGCCAGGAACTCGCGGGCTGGTCGGCCCAGGTCGGCTCGTGCATCGAGCGCATCGGCGACGCGCTCAAGCGCGCGCGCCGACTGCCGCAGGGCGGCACCGCGGTCGGTACCGGCATCAATGCCGACGCGAAGCTCGGTCCGGCGATCGCCGCCGAGCTCACGCGCATGACCGGCGTCAGGTTCGAGTCGTCCACGAACTACTTCGAGGGCATCAGCTCGCAGGACGCCGCGGTGGAACTGTCGGGACAGCTGAAGACGCTCGCGGTCGGCCTGCTCAAGATCGCCAACGACCTGCGCTGGATGAACTCCGGACCGCTCGCCGGCCTCGGCGAGATCGAGTTGCCCGCGCTGCAGCCCGGTTCGTCGATCATGCCGGGCAAGGTCAATCCGGTCATTCCCGAAGCGGTGGCGATGGTCTGCGCCCAGGTCATCGGCAACGATGCGACCATCACGATCGCCGGCCAGAGCGGCAACTTCCAGCTCAACGTCATGCTGCCGGTGGTCGCGTTGAACCTGCTGCAGTCACTCGAACTGCTCGCCAACGCGACGCGTGCGCTGGCCGACAAGGCGATCGCGGGATTCAAGGTGCGCAGCGGCAACATCGAGCAGGCGCTGGCGCGCAATCCGATCCTGGTCACCGCGCTCAACTCGGTGATCGGCTACGACAAGGGTGCGGCGACCGCCAAGCAGGCGTACAAGGAGGGCCGCCCGATCATCGACGTCGCGGTCGAAACGACCGGCTTGTCGCGCAAGCAGCTCGAGCAGCTGCTTGATCCGGTCGCGCTCACGCGCGGCGGCATCCATGGCGGATCGGCCGGCGGCTGAGCGCAGTTCGCGGCGGCGTGTCGTCCGGCACATGGCGTCGTCGCCGCCGCGTCGATACGCTGGCCAGTTGTCAACGCATGCAGTCTCTGCACGGAGTCGCCCATGATCAATCGAGCCGTCATCCTTTCGTTGCTTCTCGCCGCCCCCGCCTGGGCCCAGCAGAGCCTCGACATCAGCGAGAAGGACATTGCCAGTGGCGCCGCGCAGGCGCGCCTCGCCGCCATGGCACGCGAAGCCGCGGCGAACGGCAAGCGCATCATCGTGACGGCTCCGCAGCATCTGCATCGGCAGATCGCGGCCGGCCTCGCCGCGGGCGGCAAGACCGAGGTCGTGTTGCGTGACGGCTTCTACGAGAACGTGCTCGTGCGCGCCGAGGACAGGGTCGAGGAACCGGCGAAGCCGGAGCCGAAGCCTGAACCGAAGGTCGAGGCGAAGCCGTCGCCGAAACCGGCACCAGCATCGGCGGTGGCGAGTCCGCCGCCGCGGCCTGCTGCCGCGCCGGCGGCGGACCAGC
>JAFLDX010000014.1 GCA_017302215.1 Lysobacterales bacterium | reverse complement strand
CACGGAAGTCTCGGGCGACCAGGTGGTCGTGCCGGCCAATTACAACTCCCCGGGGCAGATCGTCATCGGCGGCCATGCCCATGCGGTCGACGCCGCGATCGCGAAGCTCGCCGAGAATGGCGTGCGCAAGGCCGTCAAGCTCGCGGTCAGCGTGCCTTCGCACACGCCACTGATGCGCGAGGCGGCCAACCGTCTCGCCGAAGCGATGTCGGCCTATGCGTGGAACGCGCCCGGAATTCCGGTCGTGCAGAATGTCGATGCGCGCATCGAACAGGGCATCGATGCGATCCGCGATGCGCTCGTGCGCCAGCTCTACCTGCCGGTGCGCTGGACCGGCTGCGTGCAGGCGCTGGCCGCGGCTGGCGCCACGCGCTTCGGCGAATGCGGTCCCGGCAAGGTGCTTTGCGGCCTCGTGCGACGCATCGACAAGGCACTCGATGCGCGCCCGCTCGGCACGCCGGCCGAGCAGGAAGACGCGCGAGCGGCATGGACCTGATCGCCCCCATATTCCATACACCCGCGCAAACGGAAGAAATGACATGACAACTGACCTGCACGGCGAAGTCGCCCTCGTGACCGGCGCGAGCCGCGGCATCGGTGCCGCCATCGCGGCGACCCTTGCCGCACGTGGCGCGATCGTGGTCGGTACGGCGACCAGCGAAGCCGGCGCGACGGCGATCGGCGAACGCATGGTTGCCACGGGCGGAGCCGGACGCGTGCTCGACGTACGCGATGGCGCGGCGGTCGAAGCGCTTGTGGAGGACATCGGCAAGCAGTTCGGCGCGGTCACGATCCTCGTCAACAACGCCGGCATCACGCGCGACCAGCTGCTGATGCGCATGAAGGACGACGACTGGCAGGCGATCCTCGACACCAACCTGAGCTCCGTCTTCCGTGCGTCGAAAGCGGTGCTGCGCGGCATGATGAAGGCGCGCAGGGGTCGCATCATCAGCATCGCCTCGGTGATCGGTTCGATCGGCAATGCAGGCCAGGCGAACTATGCCGCCGCCAAGGCCGGCATCGTCGGCTTCTCGAAGTCGCTCGCGCGCGAGATCGGCTCGCGTGGCGTGACCGTCAACGTGGTCGCGCCGGGCTTCATCGACACCGACATGACGCGCGCACTGCCCGAGGAGCAGCGCGACGCGCTGGTCGGGCAGATCGCCCTGCAGCGGCTCGGTTCGGTCGAGGACATCGCCGAGGCGGTGGCTTTCCTGGCTTCGCCGTCCGCTGCCTACATCACCGGCGAGACCCTGCACGTGAATGGCGGCATGCACATGGCCTGAGCCGGCCAGGGCCTTGCTGGCTTGCTCTGGCGGCTTCCTCTACAATGCCCCGCCCCGCGTGGCCGGCCCCGGCTGTGGACACGACGGTCGAACATCGAACAAGCATCCCATCACGAGGTCATTCGACTCATGAGCACTATCGAAGAGCGCGTCAAGAAGATCGTCATCGAACAGCTGGGCGTGAAGGAGGACGAGGTCACTCCGAACGCTTCGTTCGTCGATGATCTCGGCGCCGATTCGCTCGACACCGTCGAGCTCGTGATGGCACTCGAGGAAGAGTTCGAGTGCGAGATCCCGGACGAGGAAGCCGAGAAGATCACGACCGTGCAGCAGGCGGTCGACTACGTGAAGGCGCACGTCAAGTCCTGATGGCGTCGCCGGCGGCCGCGGATGCGCCGCCACCGGACACGCTTCGCGCGCACGTCCTGCGCGCCGGCACGATCGCGGCGGCGTCACGCGTGGCCACCTTCGACATGCTCCACCGAGCTGCGCCCACGGGGCGCAGCTTTCATTTTGAGGACAGGGAACGCTACGCCGGCGTATGTCGCGGCCTTCCCACAGCAAGCGGACCGGATCCAGCATGAGCAAGCGTCGCGTCGTCGTCACTGGCCTCGGCATCGTCAGCCCCGTCGGCAACGACCTGGCCACTGCCTGGGGCAACATCACCGCCGGTCGCAGCGGGATCGGCCCGATCACGAACTTCGATGCCAGCGCGTTTCCGACCCGCATTGCCGGTGAGGTGCGCGACTTCGACCCGTCGACGTGGATTGCACCGAAGGAAGTGAAGAAGATGGACTTCTTCATCCACTACGGCGTCGCGGCCGCGCTGATGGCCATGCAGGATGCGGGTCTCGAGATCGACGAGGCGAACGCCGAGCGTATCGGGGCGCTGATCGGATCCGGCATCGGCGGCATCGCCGGCATCGAGAAGACGACGGTCGCCTGGCACGAAGGCGGTCCGCGCAAGATCTCGCCGTTCTACGTGCCGTCGACGATCATCAACATGGTTTCCGGCCACCTTTCGATCATGACCGGGATCAAGGGGCCGAACTTCTCCGCGGTGTCGGCCTGCGCGACGTCGAACCACAGCATCGGCATGGCCATGCGCCTCATCCAGTACGGCGACGCCGACGCCATGATCGCCGGCGGCACCGAGTACGCGACGGTACCGACGGCGGTCGGCGGGTTCTGCTCGATGAAGGCGATGTCGACGCGCAACGACGATCCGCAACGCGCGAGCCGGCCATGGGACAGTGAACGCGACGGCTTCGTCCTCGGCGACGGCGCCGGCATCCTCGTGCTCGAAGAATACGAGGCGGCGCGCAAGCGCGGCGCGCGCATCTACTGCGAGCTCGCCGGCAGCGGCAGCAGCAGCGATGCATTCCACATGACCGCACCGAGCGAGACCGGAGAGGGTCCGGCGCGATGCATGGCCGCGGCCATGAAGGATGCCGGCATCAATCCGGAGCAGGTCGAATACCTCAATGCGCACGGCACGTCGACGCCGCTTGGCGACGTCGCCGAAACGCTGGCACTGAAGCGGGCGCTCGGGGATCACGCCTACAAGACCATGGTCAGCTCGACGAAATCGATGACCGGCCACCTGCTAGGCGCTGCCGGTGGCGTCGAGGCGATCTTCACGATCCTCGCCCTGCACCACGGCATCATTCCGCCGACGATCAATCTCGAGAATCCGGGCGAAGGCTGCGACCTCGACTACGTGCCGAACGTCGCCCGCGAAAGGAAGATCGACGTTGCCGTGTCGAACGGCTTCGGCTTCGGCGGCACCAACGGCACGCTCGTCTTCCGGCGCATCTGAGCACGCCATCGCACTCCGCCGCGGGCATTGCGCCGGCAGTGTCCGTGCGCATCGTCCCGGGTCGCCACGACCTTGCAGCCGTCGCGGCCGCGTGGCCGGCGCGCTATCCGGGACTGCTCGAAAGCGTCGCCGCCGGCACGCCGCAGGCGCGCTGGGATCTCCTGTTCGCGTATCCGCAGGATCTGCTGCGCCTCGATCGCGCGGGGCCGGTGCGCAATGCAGAGGGACATGTGGTCGAGGGAAGTTTCCTCGATGCCCTCGATCGGGCCTGGGCCGAGCAGGGCAGCCGCGCACCTGCCGGCGACGACTGGCCCTTCCACGGCGGATGGCTGCTCTACCTCGGCTACGAACTGGCCGGCGAGATCGAACCGCGCCTGCGGCCGCGGCTCGCGCATTCCACGCTGCCGACCGCACTCGCCCTGCGTTGCCCGGCGGCGATCCTGTTCGACCATCGTGCAGGGCATACGGTCCTGCTCGCCGAAGCGGGGCGCGAAGACCTGCTCGACTGCATGGCGCGGGATCTCGCCGGTTGCAGGTCGTTCGAATCCGTCGAGCCACGCGTGCTCGCCATCGAGGAGGATGCGCCCGCGCGATTCCTCGAGGGGGTCGCGCGCACGCACGAGTACCTGCGGGCCGGTGACGTGTTCCAGGTCAACCTGTCCCGCGAGTGGCGCGTCACGCTCGCTCCCGGTGTGCGACCGGTCGACATCCACGCTGCCTTGCGACGCGCGAATCCGGCGCCGTTCGCGGGCCTGTTGCAGGTCGACGGCTTCGCGGTCGCGAGTTCGTCGCCCGAGCGTCTCGTCGAAGTGCGCGGTCACACCATCCAGACGCGCCCGATCGCCGGCACGCGCCCGCGCCTCCCGGGCGACGATGCCGTTGCGCGCATCCGCGAACTCGTCGGTCATCCGAAGGAGCGCGCCGAGCATGTCATGCTGATCGATCTCGAGCGCAATGACCTCGGCCGCGTCTGCGCGCCGGGCAGCGTCGTCGTCGACGAGCTGATGGGCGTCGAGAGCTACGCCCACGTGCACCACATCGTTTCGAACGTGCGTGGCTGCCTGCGCGCCGGGGTGACGCCGGGCGAGGTCATCCGCGCGGTGTTCCCGGGAGGCACCATCACGGGCTGTCCCAAAGTGCGCTGCATGGAAATCATCGCCGCCCTCGAACAGGCGCCGCGCGGCGCCTACACGGGATCGCTCGGCTATCTCGACCGCACCGGCGAGCTCGACCTCAACATCCTGATCCGCAGCGTGGTCCTGGCCGGAGGCCTCGCGAAGTTCCGTGCCGGTGCCGGCATCGTCGTGGATTCCGAAGCCGAGGCCGAACTCGCCGAGACGCGCGCCAAGGCGCGAGGCCTGCTGCGCGCGCTCGGCATCGATGCCTGAGCGCAGCGCGGTGGTGATGCCGATCCTGCTACGCTGCGCCGATTCGACCGCCGGACCGTTGCTGCCGATGCCTGCACCGATTCCCCGCGGCGGAGCCCGATTCTGGCTGCTCCTGCTGCTCTTGCTGATCGTCGCCGCCGCGACCCTGGCCGGCATTGCCTGGCGCGACTACCAGCGTTTCGCCGATGCGCCACTCGCGATCGAGGCACCGCGGTCACTCGACCATCTGCGCGGCGCGTCGTACAAGGAGATGGTGCGCCAGTTGCGTCGGCAGGGCCTCACGCGCGGCTCGCCGTTCTACTGGCGCCTGCTCGCGCGCGAGATGGGCGTGGCATCGAGGCTGCAGGCCGGCGAGTACGCGCTCGTTCCCGGCATGACGCCGCGTGACCTGCTCGCGGCCATGGCCAGCGGCCGCGTGGTCCAGCACGCCTTCACGATCGTCGACGGCTGGACGTTCCGGCAGCTGCGTCTTGCCCTCGCCGGGGAAGGCGGCCTCGAGCAGACCTTGCCGGGGCTGGACGAGGCGACGGTCGCCGCGAGGCTCGGCATCGACGGCTCGCCGGAAGGCTGGTTCCTGCCCGAAACCTATGCCTGGGTGAAAGGCGAGAGCGATGCCGACGTGCTGCGTCGCGCCCTCGCCGCCACGCGCACGACGCTCGATGCGGCATGGCCCGCGCGCGATCCGGCGGTGCCGCTCGCCACGCCGTACGAAGCGCTCATCCTCGCCTCGATCATCGAGAAGGAAACCGGGATCGCCGAGGAGCGCGCGGAGATCGCCGGCGTGTTCGCGCGGCGGCTGAAACTCGGCATGCGCCTGCAGACCGATCCGACCGTGGTCTACGGCCTCGGCGAGGCCTATGACGGCAACATCCGCCGCCGCGATCTCGATGCCGACACGCCCTACAACACGTACACGCGCGCCGGCCTGCCGCCGACGCCGATCGCGATGGCGGGCGCCAGGGCGATCGAGGCCGCGCTGCATCCGTCCGGCGGCAATGCCCTGTACTTCGTCGCCGTCGGTGACGGCAGTGGACGCCACGTGTTCTCGGCGACGCTCGCCGAGCACAACCGTGCGGTCGCGGACTACGTGCGCAGGAGCCGGCAGTGAGCCGTGGCGCCCTGGTCAGCCTCGAAGGCGGCGAAGGCGCCGGCAAGAGCAGTGCGCTGGCGAGCCTGCGTGAACGCATCGAAGCGCGTGGCCTCGGCGTCATCGCGACGCGCGAGCCGGGTGGCACGCCGCTGGGCGAAGCGCTGCGCGCGCTCGTGCTCGACAAGGCGCAGCGCGGCCTGTGCGCGGAGAGCGAGCTGCTGCTGATGTTCGCTTCGCGTGCGCAGCTCGTGCGTGAAATCGTCGAACCCGCGCTGGCCGCCGGCACCTGGGTCGTCACCGATCGCTTCACCGATGCGAGCTACGCCTACCAGGGCGCAGGCCGCGGCCAGCCCGCGGCGCGCATCGCCGAACTCGAACGCTGGGCCGCGAACGGTCTCGTGCCGGACCTCACCTTGCTGCTCGATGTACCGGTCGCGCTGGGCCTCGCCCGCGCGCACGGGCGCGGCGAGGTGGACCGCTTCGAACAGGAGCAGGCCAGCTTCTTCGAGCGCGTGCGCTCCGCTTATCGCGAGCGTGCGGCGGTCGAGCCTCGGCGCATCCGCGTGATCGACGCGAGCCGCGACATCGAAGCCGTGCGCGCCGATGTCGTCGCCGCGATCGATGCCTTCGTGGATCTCCGGGCGGGTGGGTCATGAAGCTCGCACCATGGCTCGATGGCGCGTGGCGCGCGTTGGCCGCCCGCATGGCCGATGGTCGCTTGCCGCATGCCTTGCTGTTCGCCGGCGCGCCGGGACTCGGCAAGCGCGATCTCGTCGATGCGTTCGTGCGTGCCGCGCTGTGCGAGGCGCGTGCCCTCGATGGCCATGCCTGCGGTCACTGCCGCGCGTGCCTGCTGCTCGCCGCCGGCTCCCACCCGGATCGCGTCCATGTGACCTTCGAGTCGCGCGACGACGGCAAGCCGCGCAGCGAAATCATCGTGGAACAGGTCCGCCAGATGAGTCAGCGCCTCTCGCTCGCCAGCCAGTTCGGTGGCCTGCAGGTCGCGGTCATCGATCCAGGCGATGCGATGAACGCGAGCGCGGCGAATGCGCTGCTGAAGACGCTCGAGGAGCCGAGCAGCGCGACCGTCATCCTGCTCGTGGCCGATCGTCCCGCGCGATTGCCGGCGACGATCCGCAGCCGCTGCCAGCGCATCGAGGTGAAGCCGCCGGCCGTCGATGTCGCACGCGACTGGCTGGTCGGCCAGGGCGTCGCCGCAAAGGCCGCCGAAGCCGCGCTTTCGGCCATGCTCGGCAATCCCGGCCAGGCCAAGGCCGCGGTCGAAAGCGACGTACAGGCCTTGCGCGAAGGTTGCGCGCGCGACCTCGCCGCCTTGCGCCGGGGCGGCAATGTGCTCGCGACCGCCGAAGCCTGGAATGCCGATCGACCGGGCGAACGGCTGTGGCATGCCGCCGTGCTCGTGCGCAGCGAGGCGATCGAGCTCGCGCGCGGATCGGCCGGCCGCTTCGGCTTGACCGGCGCCGATGAAATCCCGAAGCTAGCGGCATGGTTCGCGGCGGCCACTCGCGCGCGCGAGTGGCTCGATACCCCGTTGCGCAGCGAGCTCGTCGTGCTCGACCTGCTGCAGGCGTGGCAGGCGCCACGGAGGACGTGAGATGTCGACATTGAACGGTGGCATGCCGAGGCAGGGCATCCTGTCGCTGGCGATCAAGGACAAGGGCGCGCTGTTCAACGCCTACATGCCGTTCGTCAAGGGTGGTGGCCTGTTCGTGCCGACGACGAAGCGCTACAACCCGGGCGACGAGGTCTTCATCCTGCTCTCGCTGATGGACGAGAAGGATCGCCTGCCGGTGGCCGGCAAGGTCGTCTGGATCACGCCGCCCGGCGCGCAGGGCAACCGCACCGCGGGGATCGGCGTGCAGTTCAACGAATCGAGCGACGGTGAGGCGGCGCGCACCAAGATCGAAACGATCCTGGCCGGCATCCTCGGCCAAGAGCGCGCCACCCATACGATGTAATGCGCGTCCTCGTGCTGGGCGCCGGCGCGACCGGCGGGTACTTCGGTTGCCGACTCGTCGAGTCCGGCCAATCCGTACGATTCCTCGTTCGACCGGCGCGCGCGGCTTCACTGGCTCGCGACGGCTTGCGCGTCCAGTCGGCTCGTGGCGACTTCGCGCGTGTCGTCGAGGCGTCCGCTTCGATCGAGCCTGGCGAGACGTTCGATCTCGTGCTGCTGTCATGCAAGGCCTGGGATCTCGAGTCCGCGATCGCAGCGATCGCGCCGGCGATCGGCGCCGACACGCGCATCCTGCCCCTGCTCAACGGCCTGCGGCATCTGGATCGACTGGATGCCGAGTTCGGTCGCGGGCGCGTGCTGGGCGGCCTCTGCCACATCTCGGTCGCGCTGCAGGGCGACGGCTCGATCCGCCACGTCGGCAGCCTCGACCGACTCCAGTTCGGCGATCGTGACGGATGCGCCGTGCCGGCGCGCGTACGCGACGGCCTGCTGTCGATGCGCACCGAAACGTGCGAGAACACCGCCATCCTCGACGCGATGTGGGCCAAGTTCGCCTTCATCGCCGGACTCGCCGGCATCACCTGCCTGCTGCGCGGAAGTGTCGGCGAGATCGCGGCCACACCCGACGGCGCGATACTGGCGACTCACCTGTATCACGAATGCGCGGAGACTGCCCGGCAGAGCGGCCATGCACCGTCCGACGCGGCGATCGCCGAGGCGCTGACCGTGCTGACCGCGCAAGGATCGCCGCTCAAGGCGTCGATGCTGCGTGATCTCGAACGCGGTTCGCGCACGGAAGTCGAGCATGTGCTCGGAGACCTGCTTGCGCGCGCCCAGGCCCTGCAGGTCGATGCACCGTTGCTGGCGGCTGCCTGCACGGCCTTGCGCGTGCGCGAACGCGCGCTGGCGGATGCGTCGACGGCCTGAGCGGCCGCCGCTCAGGCGGGCGTGCGCAACGTCGCTGCATCCCACCCCGGGCGTGGCGCGAAGCGGTCCCCGTGTCGCTGCACAAGCAGTTCGAGACGCGCCTTGAGCGCATCGGCGCCGGTGTCGCGGATGTACTGGATCGGTCCGCCGCGGAACGGTGCGAAGCCGGTGCCGAAGATGACACCGGCATCGAGCAGGTCGGCGTCGTCGACCACGCCGTCGTGCAGGCAGGCCACCGACTCATTGAGCATCGGCAGGATCATGCGGTCCTCGATGTCGGACGGAGCGCTGTAGTTCGGGTCGACCTCGGGTTTGACCGGCTTGCCGTCCTCCCAGCGATAGAACCCTTCGCCATCCTTCTTGCCGCGCTTGCCGGAGGCGAGCAGCGACTCCATGCCGGCAGGAATCTCGAGGCCGAGGAAGGGCCCCAGTTCGCGACCGACCGACGCCGCGACATCAAGGCCGACCGTGTCGGCGAGTTCGATCGGTCCCATCGGCATGCCGAACTTCTTCGCTGCCTTGTCGAGGACGGGTCCCGGTACGCCTTCGCCGTACAGGCGCACGGCCTCGAGCATGTACGGCATCAGGATCCGGTTGACGAGGAAGCCCGGTGTGCCCTTGACCGGCACCGGCAGCTTGTCGATCGCCTTGCAGAACGCCAACGCGCGCTTCTCGATGGCGGGATCAAGGGCGTCCTGACGCACGATTTCGACCAGCGGCATCAAGGCGACCGGATTGAAGTAGTGCAGCCCGAGGAAACGCGCCGGCGTCGCCACGGCCTTGCGCAGCTCGTCGAGCGGGATGCTCGAGGTGTTGCTCGCGAGCAGGGCGCTGTCCTTCATGCGCGGCTCGAGCGAACGGTACAGTGCCTCCTTCGCCTCGGCGTTCTCGAAAATCGCCTCGATGACGAGGTCGGCCGACGCGACGCCCTCGCCCTCGACGTCGGCGCGAAGCCGTGCCAGTGCCGGCTCGATGCGATCGGCGCTCTTCAGGCGCTTGTTGAACAGCTCGCGCGCGCGCTCGAGGGCGGGCTGCACGTACTTGAGCTCGCGGTCCTGCAGGCTGACGTCGAAGCCGCGCAGGGCTGACCATGCAGCGATGTCGCCGCCCATGACGCCGGCGCCGACGACGTGCACGCGGCGAATCCCGTGCTCGGTGCCGCTGCCGAGGCCCTTCAATCGCTCCTGCAGGAAGAAGACGCGGATGAGGTTGCGCGCAGTCGGTGTCTGCGCGAGCCGGGCGACCGCGCGCGCCTCGTTGCGCAGGCGCGTGCCGAGCCCGCCGCCCTTGCGCCAGGTTTCGATCAGGGCGAACGGGGCAGGGTAGTGCTCGGGGCGTGCCTTCGCGGCCGTCTGCTTGCGCACGACAGGTGCGAGGATCTGGCGCGCCGGCCAGGTGTTCGTCGCCCACGCGGTGAGGCGCTGCGCGAGCGGGCGCTGCGGCGGCCGGCGGATCATCTCCCGGGCGCGCTCGACCAGCAGCTCGGGTGAGGTGACCGCGTCGACCAGACCCATGGCGCGCGCGTTCTCGGCCGAAGCGGTGCGCCCGCTCAGCATGAACTCGAGCGCCTTCGGTGCGCCGATCAGGTACGGCAGGCGCGCGCTGCCACCCCAGCCCGGAAAGATGCCGAGCTTGACTTCGGGCAAGCCGATACGCGTCGACGGATCGCGGCTGGCGACCCGGTAGCGGCAGGCGAGGGCCAGTTCGGTGCCTCCGCCCATGCAGTGGCCGTGGATCGCGGCGACGGTTGCGCAAGGCAGGCGCGCGATGCGTTCGAGCACGCGCTGTCCGTTCGTGATCGCGTCGAGCACGCGACCGGAACGCCCGTACCCCTCGAACTCGCGGATGTCGGCACCGGCGATGAAGCCGGCCGCCTTGGCCGAGCGGATGACGAGGCCTTTCGGGGGCTCGAATGACAGCCGTTCGAGGATCTCATCGAGTTCGTCGAGGACTTCACGCGCGAAGGTATTGACCGAACTGCCGGCGCGATCGAAAGCCAGCACGACGATGCCTTCGGCATCCCGCTCGCTGCTCCAGTGACGAAATCGCAGTCCTTCGAACATGGCGGCTGCTCCGCGACGCGGCGCGGGGCGCCGGGGGCGGCCATGATCCCGGCAAGCCGCGGCTCTGGTCAATGCGCGCGCGTAGGGCTAATGTGCAGGCCTTCCGCCAGGCACCCGGCCGCGCCATCGTGCAGGATTCGACCGAACTGCTGGTCACGCCGAAGCTGTTCGAGCAGATCGTGAAAGCCGACGGCAACCTGGTCGGCATCGAAACGCCCGACGTCGACGAGACCATCGCGCAATTCCGTCAACTGGCCATCCGCGGTGGCCAGGCGGTTTACCAGTGGGATCCGGACGCCGGCATTTCGGCCTTGCGCGAAGCGGAACTGCGCGTGCCGGGATCGAAGCGCCTCGCCGACGCGCTGCGCTTCATCCTGCAGAGCATGCAGTTCGGCGTCTACCTCCTGCGCGACTTTGACGACCAGCTGAAGCCGCCGAACACGTCGTTGTTGAGACGCATCGCGCGCATCCGCACCGGCAACGAACGCAAGCTGGTGTTCATCGCGCGCGGACTGACCTTCCCCGATGACATCGATGCGCTGGTCGAACGCATGAGCGCGCGCGGGGACGCCTCGGCCCGCCCGCGCCTGCGCGATGGCCGTTGGGTGACCGCGTGAGCGAGACCGGCAACGGTGCAGTCCTCATCGTCGCGACGGACCGCGAGGACCGGCGCGTGCTGTTCGACGCGCTCGATGCGCAGGAGTTCGACGCGATCTACACGGCCAAGGACATCGGCCAGGCCCGCGCGTTCCTCGACCAGGATCCGCAGATCGACCTGGTCATCCTCGAGTTCATCGGCAAGGCCTCCGACGCGGTCGCGTTCTGCAGCGAGCTGCGTGACTACCGCGCGCCGGCCGAGCTGCCGGTGATCGGCATTCTCGCATCCGAGCCGGGCGAACAGCGCTGGAACTGGGAGCACATGCCGCCCGGCGTGGTCGAATGGATCGCCAGCCCGGTCAATGCGGGCGAGGTGGTTACCCGCGTGCACGCGCTGATCGGCGGGCAGCGCGGCCGCGAACGCGAACCCGTCACCGGTGGTGCCGGCGATCGCTACCAGTTCGCGTTCGACGGCAGCCTCGACGAACTGGCCCTCGTCGAGCCGAAGAGCGGCCGCCTGCTCGAAGTCAACGCGCCGTTCGTGCAACGCAGCGGGTTCGTGCGTGCCCAACTTCTCGGCGGGCGCATCGAGAGCTACGACGCGGCGATCTCCGTCGAGCAGCGCCGCGAGCTCGCGCAGAAGCTGGTCCGCGAGGGCAGCGTGCAGTTCCGCGCGAACAAACCGCGCGCCGACGGCACGACCTATCCGGTCGACGTGTCGGTGCAGCTGGCCGTGCAGGACGGTCGCCTGGTTCATTTCTACACGTTCCGCGAGCTCGGCGAGCTCGGTCGCTACCAGCAGGCACTGGCGGTGATTTCCGGACTCAGCCAGTCCGGGGGCGGGGACGAGGGAATCAACGCGGCGGTGCGCGGCATGGTCGACTGGCTCGCACTCGATTTCGTCGCGCTCGTGTCCTCGCGTCCCGACCAGACGGGCGAAATGCAGCCGCTGGTCGTCTATCACCGCTTCAGCCCCGCGGACGACACGCCCGATCCACTGCGGCAACCGACGTTTCGCCATGTGCTCGATGGCGACGAGGTCGTCCATGCAGCCGATGCCTGGCGCCTCAACCCGGACGACGGTTTCGTGCGCGAGCGCCGCTTCGAGTGCCTGATCGGGCTGCCGCTTTGCGATGAACGGCGCGTGGCGCTCGGTGCCCTCGTCGTCGCCCGGCGCGAAGCACTCGGCGGCCTGCAGCCGACGATCGAGGCGCTGCGCGCGATCGGGCATCGCCTTGCGCTCGAACTGGAGTTGCGACGGACACGCGAACAGGGCCGCGTGCGCGGCCTGCAGGATTCGCTGACGGGCCTGCCCAACCGCCTGCTGTTCAACGACCGCCTGGAGTCCGTCATCCAGGAAGCGCATCGCACCGGCGAGATGTTCGCCGTGCTGTTCGTCGACCTCGACAGGTTCAAGAACATCAACGATTCACTCGGGCACAACGTCGGCGATCACGTGCTCGTCGCGGTCGCCCGGCGCCTGCGCGCGAGCGTGCGCGCCTCGGACACGGTCGCCCGTTATGCCGGCGACGAGTTCACGATGATCCTTCGCCACATCGTGCAGCGCGAAGATGTCATGCGCATCGCCGACAAGATCGTGCGCGTGATGGAGGCGCCGCTGACCCTGCCGGGCGGCCTCGAACTGCAGATCACTGCCAGCCTGGGCCTCAGCTTCTACCCGGACGACGCGACCACGGCCGAGCGCCTGCTCAAGCATGCCGACGTCGCCATGTACACCGCCAAGGGCATGGGCCGGAACAACTACCAGGCCTATGTGGCCGTGCCGGAGGATTCGCACCAGCAGCGCCTCGCCCTCGAGGCGAAGCTGCGCCAGGCCGAGCGCAACGGCGAACTGCGCGTGTTCTACCAGCCGCAGGTCGACACGCGCAGCGAGGACATCGTCGGCATGGAGGCGCTGATCCGCTGGGAGCACCCCGAACTCGGCATGATCAGTCCCGGCTTCTTCATCCCGCTGGCCGAGGAAACCGGCCTGATCATCCCGATCGGCGAGTGGGTGCTGCGTGCCGCCTGCGCCGACGCGCGGCGTTGGCAAACCCGCTTCGGCCTGCCGCTGCGCATCAGCGTCAATCTTTCCCCGCTGCAGCTGCGCCAGCCGAACCTCGTGCCGCTGGTCGCGGCCGTCCTTGAGGAAACCGGCGTGCCGCCGCACCTGCTCGATCTGGAGGTCACCGAGAGCATCAGCGTGAAGTCGATCCCGAACCTGCTCGAGACCCTGCAGGCACTGCGTGAACTCGGCTGCCAGATCTCGATCGACGACTTCGGCACCGGCCAGTCCTCGCTGGACTACATCAAGCGCTTCCCGGCCGACCGCATCAAGATCGACCAGGCCTTCGTCCGCAACATCGGTGTCGACCCCGACGACGAGGCGATCGTGCAGGCGACGATCGGCATGGCACATAATCTCAACCGCGCGGTCGTCGCCGAAGGGGTCGAGATCGAGGCGCACCTCGATTTCCTGCGCGGGCTCGGCTGCGAGGTGCTGCAGGGCTACCTGTTCTGCCGACCGCTGCCGGCCGCCAGCCTCGAAAACCTGCTGGCCGAGCGCGAGCGCCTGCTGCGCAACCTGCTCGTGCCGAGCGGGCTCGAGTAGGGAAGCCGGGCCCCAGGGTCACGGCCGGCGGACCGGGACGACGGCGACCCATGGCGCTGCGGGGCCGCGGTTTGCCATCATTGAAACTATTTCGCGCGAAGCGGGTCCAAGGCAACGCCTCGGTCCGAATTCGCCGGCAAGGAGACGTGCCCGCATGGGCGAGAGCGAGTTGGACCAGGCGCTGGTCGAGCGCGTGCAGAACGGTGACACGCGGGCGTTCGACCTGCTGGTGCGCAAGTACCAGCACAAGATCGTCAGTGTCGTCACGCGCTATGTTTCGGACTGGAGCGAGGCGCAGGATGTCGCCCAGGAAGCCTTCATCCGTGCCTACCGCGCGATCGGCGCGTTCCGCGGCGACAGCGCGTTCTATACGTGGATCTACAAGATCGCCATCAATACGGCCAAGAACCACCTCGTCTCGAAAGGTCGGCGGCCTCCGATCGGCGATATCGCGATCGATGACGCCGTGCAACTCGAGGGCGCGTCGCAGTTGCGCGACCGCGCCACGCCGGAACGGGAATTGATGCGCCAGGAAATTGAACGAACCGTGTCGACCACGGTCGAAGAACTGCCCGAGGAGTTGCGCACGGCGATCACGCTGCGCGAGGTCGACGGGTTGAGCTACGAGGAAATCGCCGAAGCGATGAACTGCCCGATCGGAACGGTGCGCTCGCGCATCTTCCGGGCGCGCGAGGCGATCGACGGGAAGTTGCGTCCGCTATTGTCGTAAGACGACGAGGAATCGAGGACATGAGCCAGCCGATCCAGGAACAGCTGTCCGCCTTGGTGGACGGCGAACTGCCGCGCGAGGAGACGCTGTTCCTGCTGCGCCGCATGAATCAGGAGCCGGATCTCGTGCGGTGCTGGAGCGCCTGGCACCTGGTCCGCCAGTCCCTGCGCCGGCAGGAGATCCTGCCGCTGCGCAGCGATTTCGCCGAGGCCATCCTGCAGCGCGTCGGCGCCGAGACAGTGCCGGCCCCGCAGCGCCGCGCGGCGTGGTTGCGCTGGGCTTCGGGTGGTGCGATTGCCGCTTCGGTGGCGGTTGTCGCGTTGATCGCGACCTCGCCGGGCAAGCCCGATGCACCTGGAGCGGGTGCACCGCTGGCCGTGGCCGCGCCCTCGGCCACGCCGGACTTGAACGGCGAGTTCAGGCCACCGCTGCTGTCGCCTCCGCTGGACGCACAACCGGCCTCGGCCGGCGGGTTCAGCACGCCGTCCGCACCGATCGACCCACGCCTGCAGTCGTACCTGATCCGCCATTACGATGCGGCCGGAGGCAATGGGCAGGCCGGCCTCATGCCGTACGTGCTGCTTGTCGTGCCGTCACAGCAGGCGGCATCCACCCCCGACAGGACCGCTGCCGACCAGGCGGCCCAGCGCCGCTGACCGCGATGCACGAGCGCAGGCGGATACATGCGGTGACCCTTGGGTCGCGCAAGGCGTGGTCGATGCGCGGCCTGCTCTGGTTCGCGTGGCTGCTCGCGCTGCCGGCGCATGCGGATGACACGGCACAGCTCCTCGACGCGATGGCCAAGGCCATGCGCACGCTCGATTACCAGGGCGCGTTCACCTACCAGCATGCCGGTCGGGTCGACACGTTGCGCATCTTCCACGCCGGCGGTCCCGGCGAACGCGAACGCCTGATCAGCCTCAACGGACCGCGCAGCGAGCTGGTTCGCGACGGCGCCAACGTGACCTGCACGCAGGCCGATGGCACGACCTTCGTCTACGCGAGCACGACCGGCCGGGGCCTCATGCCGCTCGTGCCGGCCGCCGACAGCCGCGCGCTCGACGAGCATTACGATGTCCGCCGCATCGGTGAGGATCGGGTCGCGGGGTATCTTGCCGACGTCATCGACGTGGCGCCGCGCGACAGGCTCCGCTACGGATACCGGTTCTGGCTCGAACGCGACACACGCCTGCTGTTGCGCTCCATGGTCACCGATGGCGAACGCCGACCACTCGAACAGCTCATGTTCGTCTCGCTCGACATCGGCACGCCGCCGGCCGAGGCCGACCTCGTGCCCCAGAAGCGCGGCGACTCGGCGATCGCACTCGCCGCGCCGGACGCCGAGCTGCTCGTGCGCGGTGCGCCGCACTGGCAGGTCGAGCCGGTGCCCGCGGGGTTCCGCTTCGTTTCCGCGCGGCGCCCGAAGCAGGGACCGGCCGGCGCCGAGCACCTCGTGTATTCCGATGGCCTGGCCACCGTGTCCATCTACGTCGAACCGCGTGGCGACGCGCCGGCCGGTTACGACACGCTTGCCGGTCGCGGCACGGTCAACGTATTCAGTCGCGTCCTCGAGGACTGGCGGGTCACCGTGCTCGGCGAAGTCCCGGTCGCCACGGTGCACCAGATCGGCGACGGCCTGCGCCGTGTTGCTGCGGACAACTGAATCGGCCTCGACCCGTGTCGCCCGTCATGCCCGATGCGGCGCGCGTCCGAGGAACTTTGGCGGACCGCCTTCATCCAAGCGTCGTCCCGGCCAGCCTCCCGGTCGGCCACACGTCGCAATGATCCAACCGAGGACCTGCACACCATGACAAGCACGAACCGCGCCTTCGGCGCCCTGCTCGCGATCGGCGCAGCCGTCGCCGCGGTGGCCACCACCGCGACAGCGAGCGATCTCCCCGATTTCACCGGCCTCGTCGAACGCAACGGGCCGGCAGTGGTCAACGTGCAGGCGACCGTGTCGCCGTCCGCCGCACGCGCGGCCGGGCCGGACGCCGACGAGGCGGACGTGCCCGACATCTTCCGCCGCTTCTTCGGCCCCGGCATCCCGCGCGGACCGCAGGGCGGTGGCGAACGCCGTTCGGCCGGTTCGGGTTTCATCATCTCCGCGGACGGCTACGTGTTGACCAACAACCACGTCGTCGGCGATGCCGACCAGGTCACGGTGCGCCTGTCCGATCGTCGCGAGCTCGATGCGAAGGTGATCGGCACGGACGAGCAGACCGACATCGCGTTGCTCAAGATCGAGGCGAGCGGCCTGCCGGTGGTCAGCATCGGCGATTCCGGCAAGCTGAAGCCCGGGCAATGGGTGGTCGCCATGGGCTCGCCGTTCGGCATGGACCATTCGGTGACCCATGGCATCGTCAGCGCGCTCGGGCGCGGTTATGACCGCAGCCAGCAGTACGTGCCATTCATCCAGACCGACGTGCCGATCAACCCCGGCAACTCGGGTGGCCCGCTGTTCAACATGCAGGGTGAGGTGGTCGGCATCAACTCGCAGATCTTCTCGAACACCGGCGGCTACATGGGGGTGTCGTTCGCGATCCCGATGAGTGTGGCGATGAACACGGTCGGCCAGCTCAAGGAGAAGGGCCATGTCTCGCGCGGCATGATCGGCGTGCAGATCCAGAACGTCGACCGCGACACGGCGCGGGCGCTCGGCCTGCCGCGCAGCGGCGGTGCGCTCGTCAACAACCTCACGCCGGGCAGCGCCGCCGAGAAGGCCGGGGTCAAGGTCGGCGACGTGATCCTCGCGTTCAACGGCCGCGAACTGGTCAGCTCGTCCGACCTTCCGCCGATGGTCGGCCTGACCCCGCCCGGAACGAAAGCCGAGCTCAGCGTCTTCCGCGACGGCAAGACGCTGACGCTGCCGGTCACGGTCGCCGAACTTCCGCAGGAGGCCGGGCAGGCGACGGCCGCCGCGAGCCCGCGCGCGGCGGCGAGCAATCCGCTCGGCATCGGCGTCGAGGACCTGACCGCCGAGCAGCGCCAGCAGCTCGGCCTGAAGGACGAAGGCGTCGTGGTCACGCGCATCGGCGGGGCAGCGGCGCGTCGAGCCGCGTTGCAGACCGGCGACATCATCCTGATGGTCGGTCGCACCCCGGTGCGTTCGGTCGCCACGTTCCAGAATGCGGTCAAGGACCTCAAGGCCGGCGATTCGGTGATGCTGCTGGTCCGCCGCAACGACGTGACGAGCTTCATCGCCCTGACCATCCCGCGCGAAACCACCGAGTGACGCGCTGAGGTGCGGGCGGGCAGGGATGCCCGCCCGGCCGGCGCCGCCGATGCTGCGGTGCAGCCGGATCGCGGACATTTCTGCGATAATCGCCGTTTTGTGCCGCCCGGGACCGCCGCGGCCGCACAGGCACGGCGGGACCTGATGGACCATATCCGAAACTTCTCGATCATCGCGCACGTCGACCACGGCAAGTCGACCCTGGCCGATCGCATCATCCAGATCTGCGGCGGCCTGCAGGCGCGCGAGATGGAGGCCCAGGTGCTCGATTCGAATCCGATCGAGCGCGAACGCGGCATCACGATCAAGGCACAGAGCGTCTCGCTGCCGTACACGGCGCGCGATGGCCGGACCTACCAGCTCAACTTCATCGACACCCCGGGCCACGTCGATTTCTCCTACGAAGTGAGCCGCTCGCTCGCGGCGTGCGAGGGCGCGTTGCTCGTCGTCGACGCCGCGCAGGGCGTCGAGGCGCAGTCGGTGGCGAATTGCTACACCGCCGTCGAACAGGGCCTCGAGGTGATCCCGATCCTCAACAAGATCGACCTGCCGACCGCCGACATCGAGCGTTCGAAGGCCGAGATCGAGGCCGTCATCGGCATCGATGCCGCCGAGGCCGTGGCGATCAGCGCGAAGACCGGCGAGAACGTCGTCGAGGTGCTCGAGGCGATCGTCGCGCGCATCCCGCCGCCGCGGCCGCGTGATACCGACAAGCTGCAGGCGCTGATCATCGACTCGTGGTTCGACAACTACCTCGGGGTCGTCTCGCTCGTCCGCGTCATGCAGGGCGAGATCAAGCCGAAGGACAAGATCCTCGTCATGTCGACCGGACGCTGGCACGAGGTCGACCAGGTCGGCGTGTTCACGCCGAAGCGGCTGGTCAAGGAGCGCCTCGCAGGCGGCGAAGTCGGCTGGGTGACCGCTTCGATCAAGGACGTGCACGGCGCGCCGGTCGGCGACACCCTCACCCTCAATGCCGATCCCGCGCCGAGTCCGCTGCCCGGATTCCAGAAGGTGCAGCCGCGCGTGTTCGCCGGCCTGTTCCCGGTGTCGGCGGACGACTATCCGTCGCTGCGCGAGGCGCTCGAGAAGCTGCGCCTGAACGATGCCGCGCTGAACTTCGAGCCGGAGAGCTCGGAGGCCATGGGCTTCGGCTTCCGCTGCGGCTTCCTGGGTCTCCTCCACATGGACATCATCCAGGAGCGGCTCGAGCGCGAGTACGACCTCGACCTGATCTCGACCGCGCCGACGGTCGTGTACGAGGTCGTCAAGACCGATGGCGATGTGATCTCGCTCGACAATCCGGCGCGCCTGCCGCCCACTCAGTATGTCGAGGAGATCCGCGAACCGATCATCGTCGCCAACATCCTGACTCCGCCCGATCACATCGGCAGCGTGATCAAGCTGTGCGAGGAGAAGCGTGGCGTGCAGCGCTCGATGAACTACCTGGCGACCCAGGTGCAGATCAGCTATGAATTGCCACTCGCCGAAGTGGTGCTCGACTTCTTCGACAAGCTGAAGTCGGTGTCGCGCGGCTACGCGTCGATGGACTACCACTTCGAGCGTTTCCAGGCCGGCCCGCTCGTGCGCCTCGACGTCCTGATCAATGGCGAGCGCGTCGACGCGCTGAGCCTGATCCTGCACCGCAGTGCGGCCGATCGCAAAGGCCGCGAGCTGGTCGAGCGAATGAAGGACCTGATTCCGCGCCAGCAGTTCGACGTCGCGATCCAGGGCGCGATCGGCGCGCAGATCATCGCGCGCTCGACGGTCAAGGCCCTGCGCAAGAACGTGCTCGCCAAGTGCTACGGCGGTGACGTCACGCGCAAGCGCAAGCTGCTCGAGAAGCAGAAGGAAGGCAAGAAGCGCATGAAGCAGGTCGGCAGCGTCGACATCCCGCAGGAAGCCTTCCTCGCCGTCCTGCAGACCGACAAGTGACACCCGTGAATTCCCGTCCAGAGAGTCCGTTGAAGGGGTCCGAATGAATTTCGACTTGGCCTTGCTGATCGTCGTCCTGACCGGCGTGTCCGGCCTTATCTGGCTGGTCGACCGACTGGCCTTCGCACCGGCGCGCGCGCGGCGCGCGCGCGACATCGCCGGAATCGCCGCGTTGACCGAAGCCGAGCGCACCGCGCGCGTCCAGGAGTCGTTGCGCGAGCCCGTCATCACCGAATATGCGCGCTCGTTCTTCCCCGTGCTCGTCCTCATCCTCCTGTTCCGCTCGTTCCTCGCCGAGCCGTTCAAGATTCCGTCCGGATCGATGATGCCGACCCTGGTCGTCGGCGACTTCATCCTTGTCAACAAGTTCGCCTACGGACTGCGCCTGCCGGTACTGAACACGCGCATCCTCGACATCGGCAGTCCGAAGCGCGGCGACGTCTTCGTGTTCCGCTACCCGGGCTACCAGTGCCAGCGAGACGGCCAACTCGTGCGCAGTGCCAATCCGTGCTTCCAGCCGTACGAACCACCGCCGAAGCAGGACTACATCAAGCGCGTGATCGGTCTTCCGGGAGACGAGATCACGTACCGCAACAAGACCCTGTACGTGAATGGCGTGGAGGTCGCGCAGACCTACGTCGGGCCGTACCTCGGCCCCTCCGAGCCCGGTCGCAACATGACCGCAGCGCAGGTGAAGGACGAAAGCCTCGGTGCCGAACCGCATCGAATGATGGTCCTGCCGACGCAGAACACCAGTCCGGAAGGATCGTGGAAGGTGCCCGAGGGCAATTATTTCGCAATGGGCGACAATCGAGACGCGAGCGCCGACAGCCGCTTCTGGGGTTTCGTGCCCGAGGAGAATCTCGTCGGCCGCGCATTCGTGGTATGGATGAGCTGTTCGGGACGCTTCTGCACCGAAGGATTCGATTTCAGCCGCTTTGGCACGATCATCAAGTGAACGGAGGGCAGCACATGTCGCTTCATCGCAAGGCGCGGGGCATCACCCTGATCGGGTTCATCATCGTGCTCGCCGTGGTCGGCTTCTTCGTCTATCTGGCCATGCGCCTGGTGCCTGTCTACCTCGAATACATGAACGTCGTGAAATCGATGGAGCAGGTTCGAGACGAGCCGGGCCTGGCGCAGGCCTCGCCCGAACAGATCCGCCGTTCGCTGTCGTTCAAGTTCAGCACCCAGTACGTGGCCGACGATGCGATTCCGCCGCAGGCCATCCAGGTGGTCCGTGAAGGCAATGCGCAGACCCTGCGCATCCGCTACGAGCGTCGCGTGCCGTTTGCCTACAACGTCGATCTGCTCGTTTCGTTCGACAAGTCGGTCAGCCTGTCCGGCGGAGCCGGCGATTAACCGCACGGTGCTCGGCCACGCGTTCGCCGATGCGCTCCTGCTCGAGCAGGCGCTCACGCATCGCAGCGCCGGGCGCCGCAACAACGAACGACTCGAGTTTCTCGGTGATGCCCTGGTCAACCTGATCGTCGCCGATCTCGTCTACGAGCAGCATCCGCGCGCCAGCGAGGGCGAAATGACGCGGTTGCGCTCGTCCCTGGTCAGTGGCAGTGCACTGGCCGAACTCGCGCGCGCCGCCGAACTCGGCGACCTCGTCCATCTCGGCCCGGGTGAACTGAAGAGCGGCGGCTTCCGCCGCGACTCGATCCTCGCCGACACCTTCGAGGCGCTGGTGGCCGCGATCTACCTCGATGCCGGCTGGGAACGTTGCCGCGAGCTCGTGCGCGCGCAGTTCGCCACGCGCGTCGCGGTCGGCGGTGCGCTGGCCGGCAAGGATGCCAAGACGACCCTGCAGGAACTGCTGCAGGCGCAGGGCATGGCCCTGCCGGTCTACGATCTCGTGTCGAGTTCGGGCGAGGAGCATGCCAAGGTCTTCGAGGTGTCGTGTTCGGTCGCCGGGCTCGGCGCCGCAGCGCTGGGCCGCGGGCTCAGCCGTCGCGCCGCCGAGCAGGCCGCCGCCGAGCAGGTCCTCGTTTCGGTGCAAGCCGCCATCCCGCGCCGCGCGGCGCACCGCAGCGCATGAGTCGCGGCAGTCCGTCCGTTCATCGCTTCGGACAGGTGGCCCTGGTCGGGCGGCCGAACGTCGGCAAGTCGACCCTGCTCAACGCATTGGTCGGCGCCACGCTCAGCATCGTGTCGCCCAAGCCACAGACCACGCGCCATCGCATCCTCGGCATCACCACGATCGAAGGCGCACAGATCGCGTTCCTCGACACGCCGGGCCTGCATCTCGGCGGCAAGCGCGCCATGAACCGTCAGCTCAACCGCGTCGCGCGCCAGGTGCCCGAAGACGCCGATGTGATCGTGCATGTCATCGCCGCGCCACGCTGGACGGACGAGGACGAGCAGGTCTGGCAACTCGTGTCGCGGATGCGCGCACCGCGCCTGCTCGTCGTCAACAAGATCGACCGCGTGCGCGACAAGGCCGCGTTGCTGCCGTTCGTCGCCGAAGTCACCGATCATCGCGAGTACGCCGGCGTGCACTTCCTGCGCGCGACGCAGGGCGACGGGACCGACGCGTTGCTGCGCGACATCGTCGCCCACCTGCCGCCCGGAGAGGCACGCTTCGGCGATGACGAACTGACCGATCGCAGCGAGCGTTTCCTGGCCGCCGAGATGATTCGCGAGCAGCTCATGCTTCGCCTCGAGGACGAATTGCCGTACGCCACCACGGTCGAGATCGAGAAGTTCGAGCAGGACGGCCGGCTGGCGCGCATCGCCGCTGCGATCTGGGTCGAACGCGAAGGCCAGAAGGGCATCGTCGTCGGCGCGGGCGGCGCCCAGCTCAAGGCGATCGGCAGCGCCGCACGCCGCCGCATGGAGGCCTTGTTCGATTCGCGCGTCTTCCTCGAGTTGTGGGTCAAGGTACGCGAGAACTGGTCCGACGACGAGTCCGCGTTGCGCCAGTTCGGTTACACCGAATAGCCGGACCGAGGTCGCGACCCGTGTCCGTGCGCGTCGAAGCCGAACCGGTCTTCATCCTGCACATGCGGCCGTGGCGCGAGACTTCGGCCCTGCTCGAGTGCCTGTCCGCTGCGCATGGCCGGGTCGGACTCGTCGCGCGCGGCGTGCGTCGCGAGCGTTCGCGTATTCCGCGAGGCCTGCTGCAACCCCTGCAGCCGCTGCTGGTCGGATGGTCAGGCGGCGGTGAACTGGCGACGTTGACCGCGTGTGAAGCGGCCGGATCGGCCTTTGCGCTGCACGGCGAACGCCTGTATTCGGCGATCTACCTCAACGAACTGGTGCACCGACTGACCGTTCGTGGCGATCCGCAACCGGCGCTGTTCCGCGCCTACCGGCAGTGCCTGCGACGCCTCGTCGATGGCGAGCCGGAAGGCTGGACCTTGCGCCGGTTCGAGCGCGACCTGCTTGCCCAGATCGGTTATGCGCTGGCGCTCGAGCAGGAAGCGGGGGGCGCGGCTGCGATCGTCCCGGAGCGCGACTACGCCTACTTCCCGGACCAGGGCGCGTTCCCATGGAACGACCGATCCGGCGGCGTGCGGATCGGCGGCGAGGCGCTGCTGGCCCTGGCTGCCGACCGCCGTCCCGGATCGGGCTCGCTGGCCGAACTTCGCCGCCTGATGAGGGCGGTAGTGACCCATCTGCTCGGTGGCGGTGCGCTCAAGTCGTGGACGCTGGGGGCAGGGAATCGCTGATCCTCGCGATCGCGTCGCGCGTCTGCGCGCAGGCGTCGAGGAATTCCGGGAGCGCACGACAGCCGGAGGTCGTGCCGGCCGCAAGCTCGGATTGCAGTTCGCCGATCGCCGTGCCGAGTGCGACGGCGCCGCACAACCCCGCGGATGCGGCGAGGCGGTGCAGGCGATCGCGCATGCCGACGACATCGTCGCGGGCGGCGAGGGCCGCGAATTCGCGTGGCACGCCTTCGAGTTCGCGTGACAACAGCTCGCGCAACGGAGCAATGAAGCGTGCATCGCCGAGCGCGGCCTGTGCACGCTGCATGTCGAGGCACGGGCGGACATCACGCCCGGATGCGCCCGACAGGTGAGCGTGCAGGCGGGCGCGCAGGACTTCGATGCCGATCGGTTTGGGCAGCACGTCGACGAAGCCTGCGGCGAGCAGGGCGGCGTCGGCACCCGTCGCGGCCGTGGTCGCGAGCGCCGTCACCCAGCGTGACGCGCCATCGCCGTTGCGAATGCGTTGCAACAGCTCCGCCCCGTGCATGTCGGGGAGGTGGGCATCGATCAGCAGGAGGTCGTAGGTCGAGATGGCGGCGCGTTCGATCGCCTCGCCCGCGCTTGCGGCGGTCGCGCATTCGATGCCGAGCGCGGCGAGCGCTTCCCCGAAGAAATGCAGGGACAACGCATTGTCGTCGACCACGAGCAGGCGCGGCATGGCGATCCTCCCTGACCCGCGAGCCGACGAGAATGGGCGCGCCGGCGGGCAACGTCAACCGCCGCTCTGCCGGCACGACTGTTACGATGCGCGCCCGCGAATGGTGGCGTGATGCGCAAGCCCAATCCGATCCTCGAGGTCGATATCACCGACCTGACCCATGACGGGCGCGGCGTCGCTCGGCCCGACGGCAAGGCCCTGTTCGTCAGCGGCGGACTGCCCGGCGAGCGTGCACTCGTGCGCGTGACGGCACGCCATCGCCATTGGGACGAGGGCCGCATCGAACAGCTCCTCGTGCGCTCGCCCGAGCGGATCGAGCCGCGCTGCCCGCATTTCGGACTGTGCGGGGGCTGCGCGCTGCAGCACCTGCCGGCTGCGCGGCAGATCGAGGCGAAGCAGCGCGTGCTGGCCGAGAACTTCGAGCGGATCGGCAAGGTCGCGCCGCGCGAGTGGCTCGCGCCGCTGACCGACCAGCCGTGGGGGTACCGCCGCAAGGGACGCCTGTCGGTCAAATGGGTCGACAAGAAGGACAAGGCCCTGGTCGGTTTTCGCGAGGTCGATCCGCGTTTCGTGGCGGATCTGTCGGTGTGTCATACGCTGATGCCCGAGGTCGGTACACGCATCGAGGCGATCTCGCGGCTGGTCGGCGCACTGGATGCGCGTCGCGACATTCCGCAAATCGAGATCGCCGCCGGCGACGACTGCGTCGCACTGGTGTTGCGCCACCTGCAGCCGCTCGGCGAGGCCGACCGCGGCCGGTTGGCCGCCTTCGGAAGCGAGCACGGCCTCGCGATCCTGCTGCAACCAGGCGGACCCGACAGCGTGCAGCCACTGTGGCCGCAAGCCGTCGACCTGCATTTCCGCATCGATGCCGCCGACGTCGACCTTGCCTTCGAACCGCTCGACTTCGTGCAGGTCAACGCCGGCATGAACCAGCGCATGGTCGCGCTTGCCCTCGACCTGCTCGACGTGCGGCCCGGCGACGACGTGCTCGACCTGTTCTGCGGACTCGGCAACTTCACCCTGCCGGTCGCACGACGTGCCGGATCGGTCGAAGGCGTCGAGGGCGAGGCCGGCCTCGTCGCGCGCGCGGCCGCCAATGCGCGTCGCAACGGCGTCGACAACGTGCGTTTCCATGCAGCCGACCTCGCCGTCGACCAGTCCGGTGCGCCGTGGGCGATGCATCGCTGGCGCAAGCTGCTGCTCGATCCGCCGCGGTCCGGCGCCGCAGCCGTGCTCGACTACCTGCCGCGCAAGGGCACCGATCACATCGTGTATGTTTCATGTCATCCGGGATCGCTTGCGCGCGACGCCGGGACGCTGGTCGAGCGGCACGGTTTCGCACTCGTCAAGGCCGGCGTCATGGACATGTTCCCGCACACCGCGCACGTCGAATCGATCGCGTTGTTCATGCGCTGAGCCTTGCGTAGGATGCGACCTGCCGGATCGCGTTGCGCGATGCCGGCATACGATGCGGCTCACGACCTGACGCGAGGCGAGGCGAACCACGCATGCTGATCATCGGCATCCCGGGCAAGACGCTCAGCGACGACGACCGCGTGTGGTTGTCCGCGCCGCAGGTCAGCGGCGTGATCCTGTTCTCGCGCAATTTCGCCAATCGCGACCAGGTCACCGCGCTGATCGACGACATCCGCATGGAGCGTCCGGACGATCCGTTCCTGATCTGCGTGGACCAGGAGGGTGGCCCGGTGCAGCGTTTCCGTGACGGTTTCACGCGCCTGCCGGCCTTGGCCCGCCTCGGCGAGATTCATCAGCGCGACCCGAAGCTCGCGGTTGCGCTCGCCGAGGAACACGCCTGGCTGATGGCCAGCGAAATGCGCGCGATCGACATCGACCTCAGCTTCGCTCCGGTCGCCGACCTCGCGCGTGGCAACCTCGCGATCGGCGAGCGCGCGTTCCACGCCGATCCGGCCGTGGTATCCGATCTCGTTCAGGCCTACGCGCGCGGCATGCACCTGGCCGGCATGGCGGTCACGCTGAAGCACTTCCCGGGCCACGGCTCGGTCGTCGCGGATACGCACTTCGATGTCGCGCACGACCCGCGCACGCTCGACGACCTGCGCCGCGCGGACCTCGTGCCGTTCGTCGACGGGTTCGCCGCAGGCGCCGAAGCGGTCATGCTCGCCCACGTCACCTATCCCGAGATCGACCTGTTCGCGGCCGGCTATTCGCGCACGTGGATCGGCGACATCCTGCGCGACGAATGCGGTTTCGCCGGCGTCGTGATCGGCGACGACATCGGCATGGCCGCAGCCGAGTCGATCGGCGGCATCCCCGAACGCATCGAAGCGCACCGGGAAGCCGGCTGCGATCTCATCCTCGCCTGCAGTCCGTCGATCGTCGACGAGGCGGTCACGGCCAGCTCACACCTGCCACCCTGCGCGGCCGAGCGCGTCGAGAGCCTGCGTGGCGCGGTCGCGCCGACGTGGGAAGCGCTCGTCGACAATCCGAAGCGCGACGAGATCATTGCCCGGCTCGCCGAGCACTGCCCCTGCAAGTGAGACCCGCATGACCCACAACGACCTCGCTGGTGCCCTCGAGAAGGCGGAACTCGTCCACGATGCAGCGACGCTGCACGAAGCGATCACGCGCGTCGGTGCCGAGATCGGTGCGTCGCTCGCCGGCGCGCCGGCGCTGTTCCTGACCGTCATGCAGGGTGCGTTGCCGTTCGCCGGCCAGCTCGCCACGCAGATCGACGCGCCGCTCGATTTCGACTACGTGCATGCGACGCGGTTTCGCGGCACCACGAGTGGCGGCGAGCTGAAGTGGATGCGCCGGCCCGGGACGCCGCTGCGCGGGCGCACCGTCCTGCTCGTCGACGACATCCTCGACGAGGGCCACACCCTGCGTGCGATCCGTGACTGGTGCTACGACGAGGGCGCGCAGCGCGTCCTGCTCGCGGTGCTGTGCGTCAAGCACCATGGCCGCACGGTCCCCGGCCTCGAGGCGGACTTCGCCGGCGTCGTCGTGCCCGATCGCTACGTGTTCGGCTACGGCATGGACTACCACGAACAGGGCCGCCAGTTGCCGGCCATCTACGCGCTCTGAGATCCCCGAGGAATTTCCCCGCATGAGCCTCGACCTCGCCCTCATCGGCGGCACCGGCCTGTACCGCTTTCCCGGCCTCGAAGACACCGTCACGCGACGCGTCGAAACGCCGTTCGGAGTGCCATCCGACGCGATCGTGAGCGGCCGCGTAGGGCGCCACCACATCGCCTTCCTGGCGCGCCACGGCAGCGACCACACGCTGGCACCGCACCGCGTCAACTACCGCGCCAACGTGTGGGCACTGCACTCGCTCGGCGCGCGTCGCGTTGTCGGCATCAACGCGGTCGGCGGAATCCGCGACGACATGGGGCCGCGTGCACTGGTGGTGCCGGACCAGATCATCGACTACACGCACGACCGGCTGACGAGCTTCTCCGATGTCGAAGGCTGCAAGGTCGAGCACGTCGACTTCAGCGAACCGTATGCCGCAGGCCTGCGCGGCGCGCTCGTTGCCTCTGCCCGGCGCGCCGGCATCGCCATCGTCGACGGCGGCTGTTACGGTGCCACCCAGGGACCGCGTCTCGAGACGCGCGCCGAGATCGCCCGCATGCGCCGCGACGGCTGCGACCTGGTCGGCATGACCGGAATGCCCGAGGCCGTCCTCGCGCGCGAGCTCGGCGTCGACTACGCCTGTCTCGCCCTCGTCGCCAACTGGGCGGCCGGCTGCGGCGATGCGGCCGAGATTTCGCTCGAGGAGATCTTCGCCAACCTCGACGAGGCGACCGCACGCGTGCCGGCGATCGTCGCGGAGCTGTTGGGGGCGTGAAGCGGGTTCTCCGCGGCGTGGTACAGCCAGGGCATCGCGGCTGGAGCCGGTGCGTGCGGAGAAATCCCGGCAATCTCAGGCGGTGAACTGCAACCGCGCGAGCTCGGCGTACAGGCCACCCTCGGCGAGCAGGCTTGCGTGCGTGCCTTCGCCGACGATGCGGCCGCCGTCGAGCACGACGATGCGGTCGGCCTTCTGCACGGTGGCGAGGCGATGCGCGATGACGAGGGTGGTGCGCCCCCGCATGAGGTGTTCCAGTGCATTCTGCACGGCGCGTTCGGATTGCGCGTCGAGGCTCGAGGTTGCTTCATCGAGGAGCAGGATCGGGGCATCGCGCAGCAGGGCTCGTGCGATGGCCACGCGCTGCTGCTGCCCGCCGGAGAGGCGCGCACCACGCTCGCCGAGGTAGGTCGCGTAGCCCTCGGGCAGGGCGGCAATGAACTCGTTCGCCTCGGCGGCGCGCGCAGCGGCTTCGATCGCGGCCGCATCGGCGTCGATACGGCCGAAACGGATGTTGTCGGCTGCGCTCGCACCGAACAGCACCGGGTCCTGGGGCACGAGGGCGAACGCGCCGCGCAGGTCGCCCAGGTCGAGCTCGCGCAGGTCCACGCCGTCGAGCGTGATGCGGCCGCGTTGCGGATCGTGGAAGCGCTGCAACAACTGGAACAGGGTCGTCTTGCCGGCCCCGGAAGGCCCGACCAGGGCGACCGTCTCGCCCGGCGCGATCGCGAGATCGAGCGACTCGATCGAGGCGCGATCGGGCCGGGAAGGGTAGTGGAAGCCGACGCCTTCGAAGCGCAGGGCACCGCGCACGGGGCGCGGCAACGCCTGCGGACGCGCCGGCGAGACGACATCGGCCGGCGTATCGAGCAACTCGGCGATGCGACCAAGCGCGCCGGCACAACGCAGCAGTTCGCCCCAGACCTCGGTCAGGCCACCGACCGAGCCGGCGGCGACGACCGCATACAGGACAAACTGGGCGAGCACGCCGGCGTTCATCTCGCCGGCGAGTACCGCGTGTGCGCCGGCCCACAGCACGAGCGTGATCGCGCCGAAGCTCAGCAGGATCACGAGCGCGGTCAGGCTCGCGGTCGTCGCAATGCGTCGGCGTGCCGTCGCCAATGCGCGCCGCACCGCGTGCACATAGCGCGTTCCTTCGTGGGCCTCGCGCGTGTACGCCTGCACGGTATGGATCGCGTTGAGCGATTCGGAGGCGATCGCCGACGCATCGGCGATCCGGTCCTGGCTGTCGCGGGCGAGACGCTCGACGCGACGACCGAGGAACACGATCGGCAGGATCACCGCCGGAATCACCAGCGCGGTCAGGCCGGCCAGGCGCGGACTGGTCACGACCAGCATGGTCGTCGACCCGACCAGCATCACGACGCTGCGCAGCGAGAGCGACAGGGTCGAGCCGACCACGGTCTGCACGAGTTCGGTGTCGGCGGCGAGACGCGACACGAGTTCGCCCGAACGCGTGCGTTCGAAGAATGCCTGGTCGAGGGTGAGCAGGTGGCGGTACAGGCGCGTGCGCAGTGCCGCCGCGACGCGCTCGCCGAGCAGGGTCACGCAGTAATAGCGAGCGGCGCCGGCGAACGCCATCACGCAGGCCACCGCGAACAGGCCGATGAACCCGGCATCGAGCAGGGCAGGGTCGGTCTGGCCGAAACCGCGTTCGATCATGAAGCGCGCAGCCGCCGGCAGGGCGAGCGTCGCGGCCGAGGACAGCGCGAGGAAAACCAGCCAGCCGAACAGCAAGGCCTTCTGCTCGGCCACGTAGGGCCACAGCCGCCGGTAGGCACCGAGCCGGCGGCGAGGTTCGGGATTCGCTTCGCTCATGCGCTCGATTCGCGGGGACCGCCTACGCATGGATGCCCGCGGCGCGCTTTTCAAGCGGCCGGAAGGTCCATCCTTGCGACGAGGCCGCGTCCGCGCGTAACGTCACGCACGAGGCCACGCACGTCATCGACCGCGTCGGCGGCGACGCGCAGGCGCATGCGCGCGCCGTCGGCACCGCAGGCGGTATCGAGACATTCGGCGCCGAGTGCGCTGCAACGCGCCTTGAGGATCGCGACGGCACCGAAATCGCAGGAGACCTGCAACTCGACGCGCGCCACGATGGGCACGCGCGGGGCGAGACGCAGGCACTCGGCCGCACTGCCGCCGTAGGCGCGCACGAGTCCACCGGCTCCGAGCTTGATGCCACCGTACCAGCGCGTCACCACGACGGCGACGCGATCGAGCGCCTGGCCGTCGATGGCCTGCAGGACGGGCCGGCCGGCCGTGCCGGCCGGCTCGCCGTCGTCGTTGAAGCGGTATTCGCCGCCGACTCGGTAAGCCCACACGTTGTGCGTCGCCGCGGGCTCGCCGGCATCGGCGACGAAGGCGAGCGCGCTGGCCGTGCCCGAGACGGGCGCGGCGCGGACGATGAACCGGCTTTTGCGGATCTCCTCGGCGTGCTCGAAGGCTTGCGCGAGCGTGAACGAGACCGTCATTCGTCGAGACGGCGCAGGTCTTCGTCCACCGGCCAGTCCGGATGCATGCGCCGGAACAGGCGCAGGTTCTCGATCGCCTGCTGCTGGTGTCCGGCCTCGGCCAGGCGCCGGATCTCGGCGATCCATGCCGCCGGTGCGAGCTGCATGTTGGTGCGCAATTGCACCGAGGTCGACGGTGCGGCGGGCATCGGCTCGCGCGCCGCAGCGCGGCGTTGGTGCGCGTCCGTGGCGTTTGCGCCGGCTCGGCCGACTGCGCTGCGATCGGCGTCGCGCGATTCCGCGGATGTCGCGAGCTCCGCTTGCGCCTCGGCGTGGCTCGACTCGGCTTTCGCCGCGACTCCTCCGGCCATCGGGGTCGCCGTGTCTCGTGCCGCCGCCGCGGCAACCGGTGCGGCGGGCGCTGCTGCCGGTGCGGGAA
>JAFLDX010000140.1 GCA_017302215.1 Lysobacterales bacterium | reverse complement strand
GGCCGGACGGCCGCGTCGACCGCGGCTTCGGCGCCGGCGGCAATGGACGCAGCATCACCGCGATCGACCTCAACCCGGCCTTCGGCAACCACGACGACCTGACCGCCATCGCCTGGCAGGACGACGGCCTCGTCGCGATCGGCAGCGCGCGCAGCGGCTACAACCTCGACGAGTTCGTCGCCGTGCGCCTGCGCGCGGACGGCCTGCTCGACGACGGGTTCGACCCGCCCGGCGCGATGTCCCGTCCATGATCGGCGTGTTGCGCGGCGCAAGCACACCGCCTCGAGGCGCGCGCACGCTGCGAATGGCGCAAGCGGGTGGGATCGACGAGTGCACCGCGCGGCGCGCGTATGGCCCTCATCGCATCATCGCGGCGTCGACCTCGCGCGCGAGCGGCGGCCGTCCGCTGCGCGCTCAATCGAACGCGTCGGCGAACAGGCTGTCGGTCGGCGCATCGCGCTCGACGGCACCGACATCGCAGTCGATGCCACCGCCCGGGCGCACGTGGCGTCGCTGGTCGAGGCCGAAGGCGAACAGGCAGGCCGTTTCGTCGCCGCGGTCGATGGTGAAACTGCCGGCGGCGGGCATCACCGAGCGCGTGAAGCCGCCGTTGTCGGCCAGGGCACCGAGGCCGAGCTGGCCGGCCGGCACGTTGACGAAGTTGTCGCCCGTCACGAGGCCGCAGGTGTTGCCGATCGACTCGATGCTGCCGAGCGCCTGCAGGATGGCACCACCGTTGCCGAATCGGCAGGTGCCGTCGAGCACGCTGTTGAACAGCCTGACGCTCGAGCCGGCGCCGCTGACGCTGACGAGTGACCCGAGCGTGCTGGCGGCGACCGAGGATGCACGCCGCAGCGTCGAGTGGAACACCCACAGGATGGTCGGATCCGCTGCCGTCGAGACCGCGCCGAGCGTATGCGCCGTGGTCGACGCGACGCCACTGCGGTAGGTGTTGTCGACGAAGGTCGAGTTGGTGATGACCACGTTCGCTCCGACGTCGGCGGCGATCACGGCACCGACGTAGGCGCCGCCCCCACCGCCGCGGTTTCCCTCGAACAGGCTGCGGTTGAAGCGCCAGGCCACGCCATCGGTCGCTAGCAGGACCGCCGGCAGCGTGAGGTTGGCATCGCTGACGAGGTTGTCGCTGAACTCGACGTCGTCGAAGCGCACCATGCCGTCGCCCTCGCCGCGCATCGGACCGGTGTTGCCGACGAAGCGCGTGCGCTCGACGAGGATGTCGGCATCGCTTCCGCTCACGTCGATCGGGCGGGCATGGCCGCTGAACGTCGAGTCGGCGACGTGCACGCGGCCGTTGCTCATGACGAAGAGGCCCGTGCTGTTGCCGAGACCGACGCTCACGAGCCCGCGCACATCAAGGCGGGCCATCGCACCGATGGCGCCCATGACCGCGACCTCGGAATCGCTGATCTCGCAGCTCACGGTGTCGCCGGTGCAGGCCACGAGCGGAATCCTCGATGCCTCGACGTCGAGCGACGCCGTCAGCGACAGTTCCCTGACCGACACCGAGTTCGCATCGTTGGGCATGTCGATGTCGCGCAGCACGAGTCGGCCGTCGATCACCTCGATCGACGGCGACTCCCCGGTCGCGAAGCGCAGGCCTTCGAGGGTCAGTTCCGACAGCGCGCCGCCGGTGATGACGTCGTCGTCGGAGGTGCCGACGAGGCTCGTGCTCGTCGAGCCGGCACCGCGGATCGTGACATTGCCGGTCGCGGTCAAGGCACCGCGCGTCACAGTGAACGTGCCGGCCGGCAGCAGCACGGTGTCGGCCTCGGGCGTGACCGCCGCGGCCATCACGGCCTCGCGCAGCGAGCAATCCGCCGCAAGACAGCTGCCGGGCACCGGATCGTCGGCGCGCGTCACGTTCCACGTCGCCGCGGACAGCGGCAACGAGGCGAACAACAGGGTGAAGGCAGCGATCGTCCGGCAACCGTGCATGGGGAATTCCTCGTGGGTCATCGCGATCCACGGGAAACTTCCCCTGCCGGGGCCACGTCGGGGCGTGGTTCTTCGCCGCACAGCTCGGCGGCTACAACCTCGACCGGTTCGTCGCCGTGCGCCTGCGCGCGGACAGCTTGCCCGATGACGGATTCGAACAGCCTTTCACGGCGCCCGTTGGTCGGCAAGCAAGGCGATGGAATCCCTGATCAGCCGCTCCTGCTGCCGCGTGGTGTCCTCGGCAGCGGCCGCGCACTCCAGTGCGGAACGAAGCAGGACGAGCGGCAGCGCCAGGATCGTCCGGATTCGCTGTTCGGCTTCGTACCGACGGAAGTCCCAATGATCGAAATCGTCGCCGCCACGGAGATCGAGCCACGACTTCCTGCCCAGCTCCCCGCCCAGCACGCCGAGAAAGAACCCTGCGTACGGATCTCCGTGAAAGCACGGCGGATCCTCTGGACGCATGCCTTCGTAGCGACTCGTGAGGAATCGAAAGACGACGTCATGCCGGTAGGGTGCAGCCAGTACCAGGAAGTACTTCGGCATCAGTTGGCCTGTCTGCGCGTCGACATACGATGTCGAGTCGCAATAGACGTGACCCACTCGCGCGGACATCGATCAGTGCAACTGTGCCAACCGGATCGATTCGTGCTCTGCAGCCGCCTCGCGAACGATCTCGGCATGGGGATCATCCTCGCGGATGGCCAATGCGTAGGGTATGCGCGCGAGATTGCCGCGCCCATCATCCCAGATGGCGCTCCAGGGGCCTCGTTCGGCGTGAGTGATGTTGATCATCGGCTTCGCGTAGTCGGCGCGGAACCGTTCGGCCAGTTGCTGCATCAGACGCAGTTCACGCCGCGTGAAGTGACTGTCGTCGAAGGGCTGCTTCGGCCGGACCGCTTCGCGAACGTAGTCGATGGCCTGCTCGGGCACGATTTCGACGGCCTGCGCGAAATCCGGTTCAGGAGCGTCCCACTCCTGATAGAGCTCCATTGGCACGGGCCCCATCTTCATCGCACGGTATTCCATGCCGGTGACGCTTCGCCCGGTTTGGCGGAAGTGCTCGAAATCCAGCAGGTAGAGCAACTTGATCAGTTTGATCTTGCCGCAGTGCTCGGTGTGATGCGCGAAATAGATCGCGGCATTGATCAGCTTCTCGCGATCATGGGACCTCAGCATGACCGATCCATCCTCCGACGGGGTTTGGCGAGGCTAGTAGGTGGCCCAGCGAGGTGCAAGCATCACACGCGCAGGACAGGCTCGATTCCCGACGAAAAAGCCCCGCATCGCTGCGGGGCCTTTCGTCGAACCGTTGAAGCGATGAGCCGCTTCTGATGAGAAGTGCGGCCACGGATGGTCGCAACTTGATTCTCGCGATCACGGACGATCGCAGGAACGACTCCTCAGAAATCCATTCCGCCCATGCCACCCATCCCACCGCCGCCGCCACCGCCGTGGTTGTGCGGCTCCTCCTTCTTCGGCGCTTCGGCGACCATCGCTTCGGTCGTGATGACGAGGCCGGCGATCGACGCGGCGTTCTGCAGCGCGGTGCGCGTGACCTTGGTCGGATCGAGGATGCCGAGCTCGACCATGTCGCCGTACTCGCCGGTCGCGGCGTTGTAGCCGAAGTTGCCCTTGCCGTCGGCCACCTTGTTGAGGATCACGCTCGGCTCCTCGCCGGCGTTCGCCACGATCTCGCGCAGCGGCGCTTCCATCGAGCGCTTGGCGATCGCGATGCCGTGGTTCTGGTCCTCGTTGTCACCCTTGAGCTTGCCGAGGCCGGCCAGCGAGCGGATCAGGGCGACGCCGCCGCCCGGGACCACGCCTTCCTCGACCGCCGCACGCGTGGCGTGCAGGGCGTCCTCGACGCGCGCCTTCTTCTCCTTCATCTCGACTTCCGTCGCCGCACCGACCTTGATGACGGCGACGCCGCCGGCCAGCTTGGCCACGCGCTCCTGCAGCTTCTCGCGGTCGTAGTCCGAGGAGGTCTCCTCGATCTGCGCCTTGATCTGCTTGATGCGCGACTGGATGTTCGCCGCTTCGCCGGCGCCGTCGATGATCGTCGTGTTCTCCTTCGAGATGACGATCTTCTTGGCGCGGCCGAGGTCCTTCAGGGTCGCCTTCTCGAGCTGCAGGCCGACTTCCTCGGAGATGACCTGGCCACCGGTCAGGATCGCCATGTCCTCGAGCATCGCCTTGCGGCGGTCGCCGAAGCCCGGCGCCTTGACGGCGGCGACCTTGACGATGCCGCGGATCGTGTTGACGACGAGCGTGGCGAGCGCCTCGCCCTCGACTTCCTCGGCGACGATCAGCAGCGGCTTGCCGGCCTTGGCCACGCCCTCGAGCACGGGCAGCAGCTCGCGCACGTTCGACACCTTCTTGTCGTGCAGGAGGATGTACGGGTCCTCGAGCTCGACCTGCTGGCTCTGCTGGTTGTTGATGAAGTACGGCGACAGGTAGCCGCGGTCGAACTGCATGCCCTCGACGACGTCGAGCTGGTTGTCGAGGCCCGAGCCCTCCTCGACCGTAATCACGCCTTCCTTGCCGACCTTGTCCATCGCCTCGGCGATGAGCTTGCCGATCAGGTCGTCGCCGTTCGCCGAGATCGTGCCGACCTGGGCGATCGACTTGGAATCCGCCGACGGCTTCGACAGCTTCTTGAGCTCCTCCACGGCGGCGACGACGGCCTTGTCGATGCCGCGCTTGAGGTCCATCGGGTTCATGCCGGCGGCGACGGCCTTGAGGCCCTCGCGGATCAGCGCCTGGGCAAGCACGGTCGCGGTCGTGGTGCCGTCACCGGCGACGTCCGAGGTCTTGGAAGCGACTTCCTTGACCATCTGCGCGCCCATGTTCTCGAAGGCGTCTGCAAGTTCGATCTCCTTGGCGACGGACACGCCGTCCTTGGTGATCGTCGGTGCGCCGAAGCTCTTCTGCAGGACGACGTTGCGTCCCTTCGGGCCGAGGGTGGCCTTGACCGCATTGGCCAGGGTGTTGACGCCGCGCAGGATGCGCGTGCGCGCGTCTTCGGAGAAACGGATGTCTTTGGCTGCCATGGTGGCGATATCCTTCGAATGGTCTGGAATGGGGTATCGGGAAGTGCGGCGCGCGGCGCCGGCTTACTTCTCGACGACGGCGATGAGGTCTTCTTCGCGCATGACCAGCAGTTCCTGGCCATCGACCTTGACCTCGGTGCCGCTGTACTTGCCGAACAGGACGGTCTCGCCGACCTTGACGCCGACCGGACGGACCTTGCCGTCCTCGAGGATCTTGCCGCTGCCGACGGCGATGACTTCGCCCTTGATCGGCTTCTCGGCGGCGGCGTCGGGGATGACGATGCCCCCGGCCGACTTGGTCTCGGCCTCGAGGCGCTTGATGATCACGCGGTCATGCAACGGACGAAGTGCCATGGGTGCTTCCTTCAACAGGTTGATTGAGCTTGGGTTTTGTCGAGCTGCTAGCACTCGACGCGTGTGAGTGCCAATTCTAGCGACGCAGGAATCCGCTGGGAAGCCCGCGCCGCCGGCTGCCCCGACAGGTGGAGCCGGCGCCCGGGCTTTCAAGCCCCGCCGACGCGCAGGCCGGCGCCGTCATGGTCTTGCCTCGGTGATGCCGCTACAGTCGCCGCCCCGACGCTCGCGCCCGCCCCCGATGATCGCATCCCCGTTTCGCAACCTGCCGTTGATCCTCCTGTCGGCCCTCGTCGGCGCAGCCGCGCCCGCGGCCCTCGCGCAGACCGGCAATGTCACTCTCATCGGCGGTGCGCCGGCGGTGCAGACCTTCGATGCGCTGGCCAGCGCCGGCACCGGCTCGGCGGTCCCGGCCGGCTGGGTGTTCGTCGAAGCCGGAACCAACGCGAACACGACCTATGCCGCCGACACGGGCTCGACCAATTCCGGGAACACCTACAGCTACGGGTCGAGCGGTTCCGGCGAGCGTGCGTTCGGACTGTTGCGCTCCGGATCGCTCGTGCCGACGATCGGCGCACGCCTGTCGAACGACAGCGGCGCGGCGATTGGCCAGATCACGGTCACCTACACCGGCGAGCAGTGGCGCCTCGGCGCGACCGGCCGCAACGATCGGCTCGACTTCCAGTACAGCCTCGATGCGACCTCGGTCAGCGACGCCGCCGCGACCTGGGTGGACGTCGATGCGCTCGATTTCGGCGGCCCGGTGTCGACCGGCACGGCCGGCGCGCTTGACGGCAACGCCGCGCCGAACCGCACGCTCGTCAGCGCAACGGTTTCCGGCATCAACCTCGCAGCCGGCGCGACGCTGTTCGTGCGCTGGCTCGATGTGGACGTCAGCGGTGCCGACGACGGCCTCGCCGTCGACGACGCGAGCTTCGGCATCTCCGGCGATCCGCCGGTCGACCTGCCGCCGACGGTCGGTTCGACCACCCCCGCGAACGGCGCGACGAACGTCGCGCCGAATGTGGCGCTCGCGGTCGGTTTCAGCGAGGCGGTCGCCTTCACGCCGGGCGGCGCGACGCTGCAGTGCGCGACCTCGGGCACGCACACCGTCACGATCGCCGGCGGCCCGGTCAACTGGACGCTCGCCCACACGCCGGCCTTCGCGACCGGCGAAGCCTGCACGTTGACGATCCTCGCCAGCGCGGTCACCGATCTCGACGGCGTGGCGCAGGCGATGGCGACGGACTACGTCGCCGCGTTCACGCTATCGAGTTCGGCCGGCGGTCCCGGGCCGAACCTGATCGCGTCGCTGCCGGCACCGGGCGCGACGAAGGTGCCGCGCGCGAGCGACCTGCGTGCGGTCTTCGATGCCGCCGTGACCACGACACCCGGCGCGTTCTCGCTGGCCTGCAACGGCAACCCGATCACGCTCACCGAGACCGGCACCGGCAGCACGCGCACGCTGACACCGGCCAGTGTCATGCCGGTCGGCGCCGCGTGCACGTTCGCGATCAACGGCGCTGCCGTCACCAACGGTTCCGGCGAGCCGATGTCGGCATCGCCATCGATCGCGTTCACGGTCGCGCCGGCCTACGATGCGGCGGCCTACTACGCGCCGGTCAACACGACCGATCCGGGCCAGTTGCGCTGCAGCCTGCACCAGGTCATCCGCGGACACGTGATGTATCCGTACAGCGGCCCGGCGACGAACACGTGGACGATCCTCGAGACCGCGCAGGCGATGCCGGGCGATCCGACGCGCATCATCGACGTCTACCGAAATCGCGCCTACCTCGCGATCAGCGACCGCGCCGGCACCGGCTCGGGCCTGACCTACAACCGCGAGCACACCTGGCCGAACTCGCTCGGCTTCCCGAGCCAGAGCGGGAATCTCGGCTTCCCGAACGCGCCGTACACCGACACGCACATGCTCTGGCTGTCCGACACGCAGTGGAATGCCGATCGCGGCAACAAGCCGTTCGCGAACTGCCCGAGCGGTTGCGGCGAGCGCGTCACCGAGGTCAACGGCGGCGTCGGCGGTGGCAGCGGCACGTATCCGGGCAACTCGAACTGGGTGCGCACGCCGGACGGAAACCAGGGCTCGTTCGAGGTGTGGAACCATCGCAAGGGCGAGATGGCGCGCGCGATCTTCTACATGGCGATCCGCTACGAGGGCGGCACCGATCCGCTGAGCGGGCAGACCGAGCCGCAGCTCGAACTGACCGACACGCGCAGCCTGATCGTCGGCGCCAGTGGCGGCACGGCCTACATGGGCCTGCTCGCCGACCTGCTGGCCTGGCATGCCGGCGATCCACCCGATGCCGAGGAGCGCGCGCGCAACGACACCGTGCAGGCCTTCCAGGGCAATCGCAATCCGTTCGTCGACCACCCGGAATGGGCGACGCGCGCGCTGTTCGAATCGGTGGGTCCGGCCGTGTGCGAGCTGGCGGTCGACGATCTCATCTTCGCCGATGGCTTCGAGGCGCCCGCGCCGTGACCACGGCGGCATGAGTGCCCTCGTCGTCTTCTGCACGTTTCCCGACGAGGCCTCGGCCGCGTCGGCGGCGCGTCGGCTCGTCGAGGAATACCTCGCCGCCTGCGTGAGCCGCGTGCCGGGCCTCGCTTCGACCTACCGCTGGGACGAAGCCGTGCACGAGGACGCCGAGGTCCTGCTCGTGATCAAGACCACGCACGACCGCTTCGAGGCGTTGCGCGAGCGCCTGCTCGAGGTGCATCCGTATGAACTGCCGGAGATAATCGCGGTCGAAGTGCGCGCCGGCCACGTGCCTTACCTCGACTGGATCGCGTCGTCGACGCGGGTCGACCGGTCGCCCTGAACCATCCCCAGCGGAGTCTCCCGTGTTGCGCATCCTGCTTGCCGGCCTCGTCGCCGCGACCGCGGTCTTCCCGTTGCCGAGCCCTGCGCAGGAGCAGGACGGCTTGCTGCCGGTCGAGCAGGCATTCGCCCTGCGTGCCGAGATCCGCACGCCGGGCCGCATCGACCTGCACTGGGACATCGCGAAGGACTACTACCTCTACAAGTCGCGCATCACGGCGAAGACGACGCAGGCCGGCACGCATCTCGGGACGCTCGAGCTTCCGAACGGCATCGCGCGCCACGACGAGTTCTTCGGCGACGTCGAGATCTACCACGATACGGTCGATGCGAGCGTCGACTACACGGTCGACCCGGCCAACCCGAACGTCGAGTTGACCGTGACGGTGCAGGGCTGCCACGAGGTCGATCCGAAAATCTGCTATCCGCCACATCCGACCCGGCTCTCGCTGCCGCTACCGGCGATCGCGGCAGCGCCGACGTTCGGCG
>JAFLDX010000139.1 GCA_017302215.1 Lysobacterales bacterium | reverse complement strand
CGGCCCCGGCGCCGCCGCCGCCGAACCCGCCAGCCAAGAGCTTCGTGTTGATGGACTACACGACCGGCCAGATCCTCGTCGAGAACAATGCCGACCTGCGCGTCGAGCCGGCGTCGATCACCAAGATCATGACCTCGTACGCGGTCTCGGCCGAACTCGCGCACGGCAAGATCCACATGGAGGATGCGGTCACGATCAGCGAGAACGCCTGGCGTTCGGGCGGAGCGGGTACCGACGGCTCGACCAGCTTCCTCGCCCTCAACAGCCAGGTGCCGCTCAAGCAGCTGCTGTACGGCATGATCATCCAGTCCGGCAACGATGCGGCGATCGCGCTGGCCGAGCACACGGCCGGTTCCGAGGCGCTGTTCGCCGACCTCATGAACCAGTACGCGCAGCAACTCGGCATGACCGGCACGCACTATGTCGACGCGAGCGGCCTGCCGAACGAGAACCACTACACGACCGCGCGTGACGTGGCTATCCTCTCGCGCGCGCTGATCCGCGACTATCCGGCCGAGTACGAGATCTACAAGGTCAAGGACTTCGAGTGGAACGGCATCAAGCAGCACAACCGCAACACGCTGCTGTGGCGTGACGCGACCGTCGACGGCATCAAGACCGGCCACACCAACAGCGCGGGCTACTGCCTCGCCACCTCGGCGCTGCGCAACGACCAGCGCCTGATCGCCGTGGTGATGGGTGCCGACAGCGAGAAGGCACGCGCCGACGCGAACCAGGAGTTGCTGAACTACGGTTTCCGATTCTTCGAGTCGCATCGCCTGTATGAGGCCGGCAAGCCGCTGGCGACGCCCGAACTGTGGAAGGGTGACTCGTCGACCGTGGCGCTCGGCGTGGCCGACGATGTCGCCGTGGTGCTGCCGCGCGGTCGCTACGCCGACCTCAAGGCCAGCATGAACCTGCCGGCGCAGGTCATCGCGCCCCTGGCCAAGGGCCAGCAGGTCGGCACACTGAAGGTCGAGTTCGACGGCAAGACCCTGGTCGAGCGTCCGATCGTCGCGCTGGCCGACGCGCCCGAAGGCGGCTTCTTCAAGCGCCTGTCCGACGGCGTCATGCTCTGGTTCAAGAGTGACGGCTCGTCCACCACGCCCGCCCCGGCGAGCACGCCGTGATGCGCGACCTCGGCGACCTGCAGGCGCAGAATCCCGACCAGGGTTTCCAGTTCCCGGGCGACTTCGAGGTGACCGTGCTCGGTCGCGCCGATGCGGGTCTCGAGGACAAGGTGCGCGACGTGCTGGCCGGCCTCGACCTCGCCCTCGTCGAGGGCAGCCTGCGCTCGAAGCCGTCGAGTGCCGGCAACTACGCCTCGGTATCGGCCACGTTCCACTGCCCCGATCGCGAGCGTTACGAGGCCGTGCACGCCGCGCTGCGCGCCGATCCGGCCGTGCGCTGGACGCTCTGAGCGATTCGGCGCGACGGCTGTGGTCCGGGCCGTCGTGCACTCTCACACCACGTGGAGTCGGCGAAACCCGGCGACTCGTCGGGCGTGCGGACCGATTCCGGCTTGCCAATCCGCCGATTGCTCACTCGTTCGGGGCCTTCCAGTCAGGCGGAGGTTCGGCATGTCCGGCACGTCCCGCGGCACGTCGCATCGCCGCGATCTCGTCGCCAGTGGCGAGCATGTCGTCGAGAAACGCGTCAGAGTCATTGGATCCCAGATCGAACGTCGATGCGCGCCACCAAGCCACCTGACGCAGGCGTTCCTCGTCCATCGCCTCGACCAGCCCGGTCCTGCGCAACACCGCCGCTCCGACCATGGCCATCAACAGGCTGTCGTCCGAATGCAGCAATAGGCGCGCTGCCGCCGCACAGGTCGCCGAGAGCCCCGCATCCGGATCACCCTTGTCCGTGCAGGCTGTGGACAACGAAACGGGTACGTTGCCGAATGCAGACATCGAAAAAGTCACAGCGAACATCGCCGCAACCTGCCTTTCGCTGACCGGATTTCCCGGATCGACCGGCATGACGCCGAAATACTTGGCAGGCGGGGGATTCGCCCGAACCGCCTCGACCCAGGCCGACAGAAGCTCTGAGTAGTGGAAATCGGCGCGCGACGAAGTGGCCATCCGCTTCAGCGATGCCGCCGTTGCACTGCGGTCGTCCGCCGTGATTCCGAGCTGCAGCGCCCAGACTGCCGCATTGTCGGGTTCAAGGTGCTCGAGATTCGCGAGCGCGACCGAGTCGTCTGCCGACGTGGCCGCGATCCACTGTACGAGGACGCTGTCCGGATGCGCCGCCGCCAATGCGGGCAAGGCGGTTCTGGCTTCGGCACGTCGAGCCTCATGATCGACGTCGCCGCTTGCCGATGCCGATGAGCTGTCGAGTTGCAGTGCCAACGCCCTGAAGCGCGGGTCGGTGCTGGCGCGCAAGGCGTCGCCGAGAGTGCGCTGGTAGGCCAGCGAAGCTGCCTGAGCTGCGGCGGCCCGCCGGCCATCGATTTCGTCCTGCGACTCCCATCCAGCAGGCGCAGCCGTCGGCTTGCCGTCGCGCACGAGGATCTGTTCGATTGCCTCGATCTGCGTCGACGCGGCTTTCAAATCCGGTCCCGCGGTGCCGCTCCCGGTGGTGAACAGATCACTGCGCCGCTCCGTCCACCACTGGTTCTCGCGGCGCAGCCTGCCGGTTTGCTCGCTGCGATCACCGATCGCCTCGAGCAAGCGCAATCCCTCGCTGCGCAGATCGACGCTACCGCCCTCGCGGGCCAGTACCCGGGCCGCGTCCGCACACCAGCCAAGGCGCTGCCAGGTTCGTTCTCCGGAATCGCTCGTGCAGGCCCGTTGCATGACGCTCGCTGCCTCGCCGGTGCCGCCGCGCGCCTTGACGAAACTCTCCATCCTGGCCCGCCGGGATTCCGGGGTGGCTTCGAAGGCATCGTGCCGCAGCTCGGGATGCGCCGCATAAAGCGCGTCCCAGGCCTGCCAGTGCTCGATGAAATGGTCATCAGCGCGTACCGAGATGGCCATGTGCGACAACGCCGAATCGACGCCATCTTCGTCGCCTGTCGCTGCGGCGAGCGCGACGGCGAACGTCCATGCCGCCGCATTGTCGGGCTCGAGCCGCAACAGGTTCGAAATCTCGTCGATCGGGTACGCGGCCGGACCGCAGGAACTCGGCTGATAGCGGCCGTCGCGGGCTGCCGTCCATTGCACGAAGGGGTCGTCGGGCGCGAGTTTCGCCGCACGGGCGACGACATCGTCCGGTTTAGGGCGTAGAGGGCGATGCGCTTCCTCGAGATAGATGTCGGCGGCCAGCACCTGGGTCCGCGCAGACGGGGCAGCGCGGATGACGTCAAAGGTCTCGGCCTCGCTTTCTGCCCAGTCGTCCTCGAAGGCGTCCACGGGAACCGGCGGTGGGGGCGGCGGCGGAATGTTCGCGCTGGTTTCGCCGGCCGTCGTCGGTGCCGATAGGGCGAACACGATGCCCGCCGCGAGCAGCTTCCCGTATGCATCCATCGTGCACCTCCTCATGTGCCGCAGCGACGTCGCCCCGATCCTGTCACGAGCATACGGCAGATTCATGGCCGGAGCCGGGCAGAGCCATGATGCGTCGATCCGGCCTTCCGGCACGGATGCAAAGCGCGCGCATTCGCGCGACGATGGCGTTGTGAATGCCTGCCTCGACCCCCAGTTCGACGCGATGACCCGTCCGCTCCTCGTGCGTCGCCTCGGACGCCAGCCGTACGTGCGCGTGCTCGAGGCGATGCGCGCGTTCACCGATGCGCGCGGCGTCGATACGCCGGACGAACTCTGGCTGCTCGAGCACGATCCGGTGTTCACGCTCGGCCAGGCCGGGCGCAGCGAGCACGTGCTCGCGCCAGGCGACATCCCGGTGGTCAAGGTCGAGCGCGGCGGCCAGGTGACCTACCACGGCCCGGGCCAGATCGTCGGCTACCCGCTGCTCGACCTGCGCCGGCTCGGGCTCGGCGTGCGCGAACTGGTCTGCCGCATCGAGCAGGCGATCATCGACACGCTCGCCGAATGGAACATCGTCGCCGTGCGCCGCGATGGCGCGCCGGGCGTCTACGTCGGCGACGCCAAGATCGGCGCGCTCGGCCTGCGCGTGCGCCGTGGCTGCACGTTCCATGGGCTCGCCTTCAACGTGGCGATGGACCTCGAGCCGTTCCGACGCATCAATCCCTGCGGATTCCAGGGGCTGGCCGTGACCCAGGTGCTAGACTTGGGCGGCCCGGGCTCGCTGGCTGCGGTCGAGGACGTCCTCGTCGACGCGTTCGCCCGCCAGTTCGGCTTCCATCCGCAGCCTGCCGCTGCGAACCTCCCCCTTCTGACCGGCACGGACCGTGCCGGCGCCGTCGACGCCGCATGAACGATATCCGCACCATCCCGCTCGCCGTGGTCGGCGAGAAGCAACTCGGCGAGGACAAGATCGCGCGCAACCGCGCCGGTTTCGCCGATGCGCCGCTGTTGCGCAAGCCGTCGTGGATCCGCGTGCGCATCCCGCCCGGCAACGCGGTCGCCCAGCTCAAGTCGAAGCTGCGCGAGAGCCGCCTCGTGACGGTGTGCGAGGAGGCCTCGTGCCCGAACATCCACGAGTGCTTCAGCAAGGGCACCGCGACCTTCATGATCCTCGGCGAGGTGTGCACGCGGCGCTGCTCGTTCTGCGACGTCGCCCACGGCCGCCCGGCCGCGCCCGATCCGCTCGAACCGGCCAAGCTCGCCGGCACGATCCGCGACATGCGCCTGCGCTACGTGGTCATCACCTCGGTCGACCGCGACGACCTGCGCGATGGCGGGGCCAGCCATTTCGCCGCGTGCATCCGCGCCGTGCGCTTCGAGAACCCGGGCATCCGCATCGAGATCCTGACCCCCGATTTCCGCGGCAAGGGACGCATGGAGCGCGCGCTCGAGTGCCTGGCCGAATATCCGCCGGACGTGTTCAACCACAACATCGAAACCGTTCCGGACCTGTATCGCGAGGTGCGCCCGGGTGCCGACTACGCGTGGTCGCTCGACCTGCTGCGCCGGTTCAAGGCCCAGCACCCCGACATCCCGACCAAGTCCGGCATCATGCTCGGCCTCGGCGAAACCCTCGACCAGGTTCATCGCACGTTGAACGATTTGCGCGAGCATGCGGTCGATATGGTGACGATCGGGCAATACCTGCAACCGACCGCGCATCATCATCCGGTGTTGCGCTACTGGACGCCGGACGAGTTCGCGGCGCTGGCCGGGTACGGCCAGGCGCTCGGTTTCGAGCACGTCGCCTCGGGTCCGATGGTTCGTTCCTCCTATCACGCCGACGAGATGGCGCACGCCGCCGGCTTCGTCGAAGTCGCCTGAACACGCTGGAGAGTCGCATGCGTCGCATTGTCCTGGGCCTCGCCCTCGTCACCGTCATCGGCACCGCCGCGGCCAAGCCGACCGAGGCTCCGTCCGCCGCGGTGACCCTCAAGCCGAGCGCCGACCAGACCGAAGCGGCGATCTGGGCGATGCGCTTCCTGTCGCGCTTCCACTACAAGCCGACGCCGCTCGACGATGCGATGTCCGCGAAGATCTTCGACGCCTACCTCGATGGACTCGACGGCGACCACCTGTTCTTCACCCAGGCCGATATCGACACGTTCGCCACGGCGCGCGACAAGCTCGACGACGCCGTGTTCGAGCGCGACCTGTCCGCGCCGTTCGCGATCTTCAACCTGTACCAGCAGCGCGTCGCCGAGCGCCTTGCCTACTCGCGCGAGTTGCTCGCCGGTACGTTCGACTTCAGCAAGGACGAGTCGTACGAGTACGAGCGCGCGAAGGCGCCGTGGGCGAAGGACAAGGGCGAACTCGACAACCTCTGGCGCCAGCGCGTCAAGAACGACTGGTTGCGCCTGAAGCTCGCCGGCAAGGCCGACAAGGACATCCGCGAGACGCTCGACAAGCGCTACTCGAACACGCTCGACCGCATCCGCCAGCTCAACAGCGAAGACGTCTTCCAGACGTTCATGAACGCCTACGCGACCTCGATCGAGCCGCACACGAACTACCTCAGCCCGCGCGCGTCGGCCAATTTCGACATCGCCATGAAGCTCTCGCTCGAGGGCATCGGCGCGGTCCTGCAGCGCCAGGACGAGTACACCGCGATCCGCGAGATCATCCCGGGCGGGCCGGCCGCGCTGCAGGGCAAGCTCAAGGCCGGTGACCGCGTGGTCGGCGTCGGCCAGGATGCCTCGGGCCCGATCACCGACGTCATCGGCTGGCGCCTCGACGACGTGGTCGACAAGATCCGCGGCCCGAAGGGTACGGTCGTGCGCGTCGAGATCCTGCCCGAGGAGGCCGGCCCCGACGGCAAGCACGAAATCCTGACCCTGACCCGCAACAAGGTCAGCGTCGAGGAGCAGGCGGCGAAGAAGTCGATCATCGACGTCAAGCAAGGCGATGCGACGCGCCGCGTCGGCGTGATCACGCTGCCGACCTTCTACCAGGATTTCGAGGCGCGCCGTCGCGGCGATGCCGACTTCAAGAGCGCCACGCGCGACGTCGAGCGCCTGCTCGGCGAACTGCGCGCGGAGAAGGTCGACGGCGTCATCGTCGACCTGCGCAACAACGGCGGTGGCTCGCTCGACGAGGCGACCGACCTGACCGGCCTGTTCATCGACAAGGGTCCCGTCGTGCAGATCCGCGAGGCCGGCGGCCGGGTCGAGACGAAGTCCGATCGGCGTGCCGGCACGGCGTGGAACGGTCCGCTCGCCGTGCTCGTCAACCGCGCTTCGGCCTCGGCTTCGGAAATCTTCGCCGCGGCAATCCAGGACTACGGGCGCGGCATCATCATCGGCGAGCCGACGTTCGGCAAGGGCACGGTGCAGAACCTGCTGAACATGGACGACATGGCGCGCAACGAGAAGCCGACCTTCGGCGATCTCAAGATGACGGTGCAGCAGTTCTTCCGCATCGACGGTGGCTCGACCCAGCTGCGCGGCGTAGTCCCCGACATCGCCTTCCCGACCAGCATCGGTGCCGACGAGTTCGGCGAATCGAGCTACGACAATGCCCTGCCGTGGACCTCGATTCCGAAGTCCGACTACGTCACCGTCGCCGATCTCAAGCCGATGATCCCGATGCTGCTCGCGCGCCACGAGGCGCGCACGGCCAAGGATGCGCAGTGGACGAGTTTTGCCGACGAGATCGCCGAGGCGAAGAAGCTGCGCGAGCAGAAGTCGATCTCGCTCAACGAGCAGACCCGCATCAAGGAGCGCGATGAACAGGAAGCCAGGCGCAGGGCGCGCGAAGGCCTCGCCGCGGCCGTAGCGCCGGCGTCAGCGTCGCCGAAGACGCCCGCGGACAAGCCGGACGGCCGCATTCGTCGTGCGGACATCGATGGCGCCGATGCCGCGGTCGTTGTCGATCCGGCCACCAAGGCACGCACCACACCCGAGCAGAAGGCCGCCGACGCCCTGGCCACCACGGCACATGGGTCGGCACCGACCGAGGACGACGGCCTGCAGGCCGACGAGCGCAGCATCTCGAGCGACCTCAAGCGCGAGAAGGAGCGCAAGGCGCGTCCTGACGTCGTCCTCAACGAGGCCGCCAACATCCTCGTCGACGAGGCCGACCTGATCCGCAACGACACCAAGCTCGCCGCGCGCATCCCCGCCCCAAAGGCCGACGCGACGAATTGAAGGACGGTGTGGCGGAGAGTGCGGTGGCGCCTCGATCGCGCACAGGGTGCGCTCCTGCCCATTGAGCGACGAGCGCGTGCGGCGGCAAGGCCAGGGCCGCCGCCGTAGGAGCGCACCCTGTGCGCGATCGCTCCTGCGCGACGCCTCGGTCGCGCATGGAGCCTGCCCCGGACTCGATCCGGGAGTGCGCTCCTACGACGACGGCGCGTAACGACGTCGCAAGAACTCGAAGTGCGCGCGCAGGCCCTGTGCCTCGCCGCCGCGCGGGCGGCCGGGTTTGTCGCCGTCATTCCACGCGTAGACGTCGAGATGGCTCCAGGCGACCGTTTCCGACACGAAACGCTCGAGGAACAGCGCGGCGGTGATCGCGCCGGCGTGCCGCGACGCGCCCGAGTTGGCGAGGTCGGCCACGTGCGAGTCGAGCATCGTCAGGTACGGCCGCCACAGCGGCATGCGCCACAGCGGATCCTGCACGGCGCGGCCGGCGTCGAGCAAGGCGTCGGCGATCTCGTCGCGGTTCGAGAACAGGGCCGGCAGGTCCGGTCCGAGCGCGATGCGCGCGGCGCCGGTCAGCGTCGCGAAATCGATGACGAGGTCCGGCTTCTGCTCGGCGGCCCAGGCCAGCGCATCGCACAGGACGAGCCGACCCTCGGCATCGGTGTTGTCGATCTCGACGGTGTGGCCGGCGCGCGTGCGGATGACCTCGCCCGGGCGGAAGGCATCACCCGACACGGCGTTCTCGACCGCCGGGATGACGAGGCTCAGGCGCACCGGCAACCGGGCGGAGAGGACGAGTGAGGCGAGCGCGATCGCGTGCGCGGCACCGCCCATGTCCTTCTTCATCCAGCGCATGCCGTCGGCGGTCTTGAGGTCGAGGCCGCCGGTGTCGAAGCACACGCCCTTGCCGACCAGCACGAGATGCGCTGCGGCGGCGTCGCCGTGTTCGAGGATCACCACGCGCGGCTGGCGCGCCGCGGTGGCGGCGCGACCGACCGCATGCACGGTCGGAAACCCGCCTTCGAGCAGCGCGTCACCGACCCACTCTCGGCAGGTCGCGCCATGGCGCGATGCGAGCGCATGGACCGCACCGGCCAGCTCGGCCGGGCCCATGTCCTGGGTCGGCGTGTTGACGAGGTCGCGCACGAGCGTGACCGCCTCGACCAGGGCGCCGTCGGCGGCCTCGATCGCGGCATCGACGACGAGCCGCGCCGGCGC
>JAFLDX010000138.1 GCA_017302215.1 Lysobacterales bacterium | reverse complement strand
CTGGCCGCTTGCTCCGCGACGCGGCGGCGGTGCCCCTGCAGAAACAAGGCCACGATCAGCACGCCCGCCGCGCGCCGGACCACCGCGCCCGAAGATCGATTCGAAGAAGTCACTGAAATCGGCGCCGTCGCCGCCGAAACCGCCGCCCTGGCCCTGCCAGTTCGGCGGCGGCCGGAAATCGTCGCCCGCGCGGTAGCCGCCGGCGCGCAGCTCGTCGTACGAGCGGCGCCGCTCCGGTTCGCGCAGCGCTTCGTAGGCTTCGTTGACGGCCTTGAACTTGTCTTCGGCGCCGGCTTCCTTGCTGACGTCGGGATGGAACTTGCGCGCAAGGCGTCGATACGCGGACTTGATGTCGGCGTCCGATGCATCGGGCTTCACGCCCAAGGTGTCGTAGTAGTCCTTGAACTGCATGCCTCACCCTGCATGAAAACGAGAACGGCCCGCGGAGGGGAATCCACCGCGGGCCGCGAAGCGTCGCTGGAGACGACCCGGATCAGGCGTTGATGGTAATCCGGCGCGGCGTCGTCTCGGCCTTCTTGGGGATCGAGATCTCGAGCACGCCGTGCTTGCCCGCGGCGCTGACCGCATCGGCATCGGCGCTGTCCGGCAGCGCGAAGCGACGGTGGAACGTGCCGTGCGAACGCTCGGCACGGGTCAGCTTGCCGCCTTCGACGGCCTCCGACGCACGCTCGCCCTTGATGGTCAGGATGCCCTTGTCCATGTTGATCTCGATCTGCGCCGGATCGACGCCCGGAATGTCGGCGAGGATGACGAAACGCTTGTCCTCCTCGCGGATGTCCACCCGCGGTGCCCACTGGCTCGTGACGATGTTCGACTGATCGCCCTCGTCGGCATTGAGGAAGCGCTCGAAGAAGTGGCGCATGTCGCGGTTGGCCGGCCAGGCGGAATGACGTGCGAAGCTCATGGTGTTTCCCTCGACTCGGTGGCGGTGCTCGTGACCGCGTTGACCGGGAAAATGGGCTTCGCGCGGCGTCTTTCAAGGGGCGTCGCCGCAATCATGCTTCGCCCGCGGCGCACCGCGTCGATTCGCACGCGATGCCGACGCCGCCCGGGCGCTCGCCGTGCCTCGTCCGGATGCACCACGGCGCCGTGCGACCCGTATGATGCGCCGGTCCGGCGCGCGCCCGCGCGCCCTCGAGGAGAGATTGCGATGAGCATCCAGCCCGGCGAGCGCATCCCGGCGGCGACCTTGAACATCCTGAAGGACGGCGTGCAGGCGATCGGAACGAACGAGATCTTCACCGGCAAGAAGGTCGTGCTGTTCTCGGTGCCCGGTGCGTTCACGCCGACGTGTTCGGCGCGACACCTGCCGGGCTACGTCGAACATCTCGCCGAGTTCACCGCGAAGGGCATCGACGTGGCGTGCATGGCCGTCAACGACGCCTTCGTCATGGATGCCTGGGCCAAGAGCCAGGATGTGCCGACCTCGCTGGCCATGCTCGCCGACGGCAATGGCGCATTCGCCGAGCAACTGGGCCTGATGTTCGACGCCTCCGCGTTCGGCATGGGTCGGCGCGCGAAACGCTTCGCCCTGTATGCCGAGGACGGCGTGGTCAAGGTCGTGCAGGTCGAGGCACCGGGCGAGTTCAAGGTGTCATCGGCCGAGGCGATGCTCGCGGCGATCGGCTGACGCGCCCTCCCGCCGTCGGGTCCGCGCGGAGGCACGCTCGTGACGCGTGGATGCAGCGGTTCGGCGGCGTCGCGATAGCCGCTTCGACGCGCCGGACCCGGCCGACGCGACGTGCAATGGCCTTGCAGGACAGGCACGCCTGGTGGGCCCTGCCCGCTCACGAAGAGCACCGACATATGGAACCGCAGCTGCCGCCGCATGTCGCGGCGGCGCGTGATGCCGAGCAACTGCGCATGCTCGCGGTCGGCCACTTCGTGCTCGCCGGCCTCGCCCTCCTCGGCCTCGCCTTCATCGGCTTCCACCAGGCCGTGATGCACGTGGTCTTCGATCACCCCGAGATGTGGAAGAACGCCAAGGGTGGCCCTCCACCGGCGCTGATGCTCGACCTGTTCCGCTGGGTGTACGTGGCGTTTGCCGCGTTCTTCATCGCTGCGGCATCGGCAACCTCATGTCCGGCTTCTTCCTGCGCCAGCGGCGCCGCCGCACGTTCTCGCTGGTCATGGCCGGCATCCACTGCATGAACATGCCGCTCGGCACCGTGCCCGGCGTGTTCACCCTCATCGTGCTGCTGCGCGGATCGGTGCGCGAGGCCTACCTCGCGGCGGTCCCCCGACAACCGTTCCCCCGCAAGAGCGCATCGCGAGCGCGATTCTCTTCGATGGCGCGAAAGAGCGTTCGCGCACCGGGTGCGCTCCTACCCGAATCCAAGCCGAGCATCGGCTCTACGGTAGAGCGGAGCCCGCTCCGCTGCATTGCTTGTTTCCATCGCTCGCGGTCAGTTGCCTTCGACCGGCGCCGTCGCCTCGTCGCCCGCATCCTCGGCATCGTCGCCGAGCGGATCGAGCCGCACCACGCCGACCAGGCTCTCGTCGGCCGGCAGGCGGATCAGGGTGACGCCCTGGGTGTTGCGTCCGACCCGCGCGACCTCGGCCGCGCGCGTGCGCACGAGCGTGCCCTGGTTCGAGATCAACATGAGGCCATGCTGTTCGTCGACCTGCACGGCACCGACCAGCGCGCCGTTGCGGTCCGAACACTGGATCGCGATGACGCCCTGCGTGCCGCGGCCCTTCCTGGGATACTCGTCGAGCGGCGTGCGCTTGCCGTAGCCGCGTTCGGTCGCGGTCAGGATGTCGCCGTCGCCATCGCCGATGATCAGGCTGACCACGCGCTCGCCCTCGGCCAGGCGCATGCCGCGCACTCCGGTCGCGGTGCGGCCCATCGCACGCACGCTGCCCTCGTCGAAGCGCACGGCCTTGCCGTTCGACGCGAACAGCAGCACGTCGCGTTCGCCGTCGGTGATCTGCACGTCGACCAGGGCATCACCCTCGTCGAGGCCGATCGCGATCTTGCCCTTCTGCAGCTGGAACGCAAACTCGCCGAGCGGCGTCTTCTTGACCGTGCCGTTGGCCGTCGCGAACAGCACGTAGCGGTCGTCCGCATACTCGTGCACGGGCTGGATCGCCTGCACCTTCTCGCCCTCGGCGAGCGGCAGCAGGTTGACGATCGGCTTGCCGCGCGCGTTCGGACCGGCATCGGGCAGCTGGTAGACCTTGAGCCAGTAGACACGCCCGGTGCTCGTGAAGGTCAGCAGCGTATCGTGCGTATTGGCGATCCACAGGCGCTCGACGAAGTCCTCGTCCTTGAGCGCCGAAGCCGAACGGCCCTTGCCGCCGCGCTTCTGCGCGCGATACAGGCTGACCGGCTGGCGCTTGGCATAGCCGGCATGCGAGAGCGTGACGACGACGTCTTCCGGCGCGATCAGGTCGAGCACGTCGAGATCGTCCTGGCTGGCCTGGATGACCGTGCGGCGCGCGTCGCCGAACTCCTCGCGCAGGGCGACGAACTCGGCGCGGATCACCGCGAGCAGGCGCGCCGGATCCTCGAGGATCTCGATCAGGCCACGGATCGTCTCGAGCAGGGTCTTGTACTCGTCGGTCAGCTTTTCCTGCTCGAGCCCGGTCAGGCGCGCGAGGCGCATCTCGAGGATCTGCTGGGCCTGCACCTCGGAGAGCTGGTAGCCATCGGTCGACAGGCCGACCGAAGGATCGAGCGATTCGGGCTTCGAGGCGTCCGCGCCGGACGCGGCGAGCAGGCTGCGCACGAGCCCGGGCTCCCAGGTCCGCGCGAGCATGCGCTGCTTCGCCTCGTCGCTTGAGGGCGAGGTCTTGATCAGCTCGATCATCGCGTCGATGTTGGCCAGCGCGACGGTCAGGCCCTCGAGGATGTGCGCGCGCTCGCGCGCCTTGCGCAGGTCGAAGATCGTGCGCCGCGTGACGACTTCGCGGCGATGGCGGATGAACGCGTCGAGGATCTCGCGCAGGCCGAGCGTGCGCGGCTGGCCGTCGACCAGCGCGACCATGTTGATGCCGAACGTGACCTGCAGCTGGGTCTGCTGGTAGAGGTTGTTGAGCAGGACGTCGCCCATCGCGTCCTTGCGCACCTCGATGACGACGCGCATGCCGTCCTTGTCGGACTCGTCGCGAAGTTCCGAGATGCCCTCGATCTTCTTTTCCTTGACCAGCTCGGCGATCTTCTCGATCAGGCGCGCCTTGTTCACCTGGAACGGCAGCTCGGTGACGATGATCGTCTCGCGGCCGTTGTCTTCCGTCTCGATGTCGGCCTTGGCGCGCACGAGGATGCGGCCACGGCCGGTCCGGTACGCCTCGACGATGCCCGCGGCGCCGTTGATGATGCCCGCGGTCGGGAAATCCGGCCCCGGCACGAGGCGCAGCAGGTCGTCGAAGCCGAGAGCCGGATCGTCGATCAGCGCGATGCACGCGCCGAGCACCTCGCCGAGGTTGTGTGGCGGCACGTTGGTGGCCATGCCGACCGCGATGCCGGCCGAACCGTTGACGAGCAGGTTCGGGATGCGCGCAGGCAGCACCGTCGGCTCGAGTTCCTTCTCGTCGTAGTTCGGCTGGAAATCGACCGTTTCCTTGTCGATGTCGGCCAGCAGCTCGGAACTGAGGCGGTCGAGCCGGCACTCGGTGTAGCGCATCGCCGCGGCGTTGTCGCCGTCGACCGAGCCGAAGTTGCCCTGGCCGTCGATGAGCATGTAGCGCATCGAGAAGTCCTGGGCCATGCGCACGAGCGCGTCGTAGATCGACGAGTCGCCGTGCGGGTGGTACTTGCCCATGACGTCACCGACCACACGCGCGCACTTCACGTACGGGCGGTTCCAGACCGTGCTCGATTCCTGCATCGCGTAGAGGATGCGGCGGTGCACCGGCTTGAGACCGTCGCGCACGTCGGGCAGCGCACGCCCGACGATCACGCTCATCGCGTAGTCGAGATAGCTCTGCCGGACCTCGTCCTCGATGTTGACGCGAATGACTTCTTTGGCGAACTCAGCCATTGAATGTTTTTCCATGGGATTCAGCGCATTGCGGCTCGCGTCCGGACCGTCCGCAGAGTCCGGAAAAGGCGGCTGCACAAGCGCCGGATTCTAGCACAGGGACACCCCCTCCGGCCGATGCGGGCAAGGCGTGCCGAGCCCGCTCCGCCGGGGTGGCCGACGATGCACGAGCGCCTCCGGGCGCACGGCCGGCGAGCACCGCTACACTGTGCGCACGCTCACCGAAGGATCGCCGCAGCGTGACCGTCCAACCCGTGCCGAACCGCCTCGTCGCAGCGACATTCGCGGTCCTGGTGGCCGCGAAGCTGGTGCTGCTCGCGATCGATCCCGCACCTCGCATGTTCCTCGGTGATTCGGCGTCCTATCTGCACGCCGCCGCGACGGGTTGGGTGCCACCCGACCGCTCCTACGCCTACCCGCTGTTCATCCGCCTCGTCACGCACCACGACGCGTCGCTGCTGCCGCTGCTGCTCGCACAGTCGATGCTCGGCGTGGCCACCGCGCTGATCATGCTGCGCATCCTCGCGGGCGCGTTCGGGCTCGACGCGCGCATCGCGGCGGCGATGGCGTGCGTGTTCGCGCTCGGGCCCGAGCAGCTCTTCTACGAGCGCATGGTCATGGCCGAGTCCGGAAGCCTGTTCGCGCTCGCCGCGATGCTCGCCGCCGGGTTCGCCTACCTGCGCGACGGCCGCCTGGCCTGGCTGCCGTGCATCGCGCTGTGTGGCGCGCTGGCCACCGCGTACCGGATCAGCGTGGTGCCGTTCGTGCTCGGTTTCGCTGCGCTGCCGATCGCCGTGCGCTTCCTCACCGATGCCTCGTGGTCGCGTCGCACGGTGCTGCGCGCGGCACTGCACGGCGTCGCCGCGCTGGCCCTGTGCGGTGTCGCGCAAGCGGGCGTGCAGCGCTGGTACGACGCCGTCTTCGACATGCACCATGAGTACCGCGCCGACTACAGCGCGCACAGCGGCTTCTTCCGCCTCAGTCTCGTTCTTCCGCTCGTGCAACCCGGCGACGCCAAACGCGTCGGGCTCGCGCCCGGATTCATCGACGCACTGCCGCCCGGCTGGAACGATTACCGTGCACGCGAGCAGCAGCTCTGGGGCGAGGACACGTTCATTGCGCGCATGCGCGCGCAGCATGGCGACGTCGTCGCCAACCGCATGGCGCGCAAGCTCGCCGCGCGGGCGCTGCGCCACGATCCGATGCAGCTGTTCGTGCTCGCCACGCGCACGCTCGGGGACTATTTCGACCCCGAAACCGCCCGACCGCGCCTGCGTGACGACATGGGCGAACGCACACCGACCCGCGCGGAGGCCGACGCCGTTCGCCAACGCTGGGGCTTCGATCCGATCGAAACGGCCGCGCAACCATCCCCTGTCGGAACGTGGTTCAGCCTCGGCGCGCCCTGGCTCGTGTTCTGCCTGTTCGCGCTCGTGCCACTCGCCGTGGTGACGCTCGCGACCGGCTGGCGGCATCAGCGCGCCGCGTCGATGCTGCTCGCGCTGGCGTCGCTCGGCCTGTTCCTCGGCCATGCGCTGTTCTCGGCCATCGTCTCCTACCGATACCTGCACGCATTTGCATTGTTCGTGCTGCTGAACCTCGGCGCGATCGTGGCGAACCTCGTCGAGCGACGCCGGCTTCAGTCGCCGGGGCGCGAGCCCGTGCCGAGATAGGCGAGCATCTTGAGCTCGCGCCGGCCGCGCGTGACCGTGTCGAGGATCAATCCCGAGAAGAACGACAGCGCCGACAGCAGGGCGATGCCCGTGGCAAGGATCGCGGTCGGGAAACGCGGCACCAGGCCGGTCTGCGTATAGGTCACCACGATCGGCAGGGCCAGCACGAGCGCGAGCGCGAGCAGCACGGCGGCGGTCACCCCGTAGAACACGAGCGGCCGCTCGGCGCTGAACAGGCGGATGATCGTGGCGAGGATGCGCACACCGTCGCGGATCGTGTTGAGCTTGCTGACCGATCCCTCGGGGCGCTCGCCGTACGGCGTCTCGACCTCGGCCACGGCCATGCGCAGCTCGAGCGCGTGCACGGTCAGTTCCGTCTCGATCTCGAAGCCCGCCGAAAGCACCGGAAACGACTTGACGAAACGTCGCGTGAAGACGCGGTAGCCGCTGAGGATGTCGCGGCACGGGCGACCGAACAGCACGCCGAGGAAGCCGGTCAGCATGCGGTTGCCAAACGCATGGCCGGGGCGCCAGGCGAGCTTCGAGTCGAGCGGCCTGCGCACGCCGACCACCGTGTCCGCACCGCTCGAGCGCAACGCCTCGATCATCGCCGGCGCGCTTGCCGCGTCGTAGGTGTCGTCGCCGTCGACGAGCACGTAGATGTCGGCCTCGACGTCGGCGAACAGGCGCCGCACGACGTTGCCCTTGCCCTGGCAGGCAACACTGCGCACGAGCGCACCGGCCTCGATCGCTGCCGCGATCGAGTCGTCGCGCGAATTGTTGTCGTATACGTGCACCGCCGCAGCGGGCAACGCAGCCTTGAAGTCGCGCACGACCTTGCCGATCGTCACGCCTTCGTTGTAGCACGGCACCAGTATGGCGATGCGGGGGCGGGCGGAGCCGGAGTGCATCATGCAGGCGGCCTCGTGGTGGAGTCGGAAGGGCTGCGGAATATCCAGAACTTCGAAGTCAGGAAGTTCAGCACGGCACCCGCGAGCGAGCCTGCGGCGACGCCGATGACCGGCCAGCGATGGGCGAGCGGCATCAGCGCGAGCACGGCGACGAACGTGCCGTAGTTGAGCACGAAGCCACCGACCATGGCGACCAGGTAGCGCGCCAGTTCGCCACGGGCATCGGCATAGCGCCGCTTGCCGGCGAAGGTGTAGTGCCGGTTGAATGCCCAGGTCGAACTCGCCGCGCACAGGAAGGAGACCACGCGCGCCGCGTACGGATTCGCGCCGAACAGGCCGACGAGCGCCTGGACGATCGATGCGTCGACGATGAAGCCGAGCACGCCACTGACCAGGAACAGCACGACTTCGCGCGAGGATCGCGCGAGCGCGGCTGGCCCTGGCGATGCTCCCGTCACACGCTACGCCCGGCAGCCTGGCGTCGAAAGGCGCACATGGCCGGATGGGTCGGCGGCGCGGTCGAGGCGGCGGGCCTGCGGGCTGCGGGCGGACTTCATGGTGAGGACGACAGTGCCCCGGAATCGAGCCGGCGTCGATCAGCGGAACAGCGTGCGCATGCGCGATGCGTCGGGCCGTTCGATGACGCCGCGCTCGGTCACGATCGCGTCGATCAGCGCTGCCGGGGTGACATCGAACACCGGATTCCAGGCGGCCGCGCCTTCGACCACGGTGCGTTGCCCGGCAACCGAAAGCAGTTCGCCGGGATCGCGCGACTCGATCTCGATCGCCTCGCCATCCGGCGTCGCCATGTCGACCGTCGAGGACGGCGCCACGACCATGAACTTCACGCCGTGGTGGCGCGCCGCGATCGCGAGCGAATAGGTGCCGATCTTGTTGGCCGCGTCGCCGTTCGCGGCGATGCGATCGGCGCCGACCACGACCCATTGCACCTGGCCCGATTTCATCAGGTGGGCTGCCGCCGAATCGGCGACGAGGGTGGCCGGGATGCCGTCGCGCACGAGTTCCCACATGGTCAGACGCGCGCCCTGCAGCCACGGGCGCGTCTCGCCGGCGAACACGCGTGCGATGCGGCCCTGGTCGATGCCGGCGCGGATGACGCCGAGCGCCGTGCCATAGCCCGCGGTCGCGAGCGAACCGGTGTTGCAATGGGTCATCACGCCGACCCGCTCGCCGAGCAGCGCGGCGCCGAGCGCGCCCATGTGGCGGTTGGCGGCGAGGTCTTCGTCCTGGATCGCCTGCGCCTCGGCCTCGAGTGCCTGCACGTCGGGCGGATCGGTGACCGCGCCCTGCATGCGGTCGAGCGCCCACATGAGATTGACCGCCGTCGGCCGCGCCGCACGCAGTTGCGGCAGCGCCTGCGCGAGCGCCGTC